>CAYSXV010000001.1:0-15928 GCA_964435215.1 uncultured Candidatus Peribacteria bacterium
TATACCAAAACATTATCTCCAAAAGAAATTCAAAATCCTTTTATCCTCAAAGGAAATTTTTTGTTGTAAAATCTTTTGCATATAGCTTAGTTATGTTATTTTTAGTATTATGATTATATTGAACATATATATTTAATTGAAAATTTATTATTAATAAAGACTGATTCTTTATCCAAAGATCAAATTGAATAAAGTCTGTTCAAGCCGACTACGTAGCAAAAATAATAGAATTTAATGGGAATTTTTATATAGGCCACAACTGAGAATATTATCAATGAAGCAATATTGCCAATTGAGACACAGTAACATTACAAGCATGAGCAGAAATTGTATTTCATATAGATAAATGAACTCAAGCAAAAGTAGTATGACCCGCAAAATTTTTGATAACAAAATCTGATAATAATTACAAATTAAATCTTGTTTACTGAGATTTTATAGAATTGAAATCTTTAGAGCCGACGAAACCTCAGAATATAGAGTTTTCTACACAAAATTTAACAATCAAACAATCTGACAAAACCAAATCTATAGACTTTCAACTAGTAAAACAATGAGAAAAAACGCTCTTAAAAAACAATTGACCACAACTTACAATTACACAAAAAAACCAGAATAATAACTCAATCCAAAAAGAATTAAATTCTGACAAAATACTATCTATACAAGACAATGATATATCTATAATAAACGATGAAAAACTTAGCCAAGCAATTACACAAAAAAACTTTACTCAGACCTTATCTTTCAACAATATAACAAACACTTGAGACTTAAATGATATTTTAAATAAAGAATATTCACAAAAAGACTGAGACGAATGAGTAATAAAAAATATTTGACTACCAAACGACAAACTAATCCCCACAGAAGAACAGATGTCAAAATTACTTGTCAATCTATCCCAAAACACATTATCAAGATATACTAAACAAATTCAAACAAGCTATTCACAATGAGATGATTCAATAAGTACAGATATTGTTAATTTAGAAAGTAAGATTAAACAAATATATTCAGCATTTGACATTAATTATACAAAAATAAGCTGATCAACAACACAAGAAAAAATAACTCAATTGATAAATAATATAACTATAATATCTTCTACACTACAAGAAAAATATCATATACCACCTACATATATAAGCAACTTGAAAGAGGTTTGATGACAATTATCTAATATATTGAAATAATAATTTCATTTTAAAGTAATTAATTTACTTTTTCTAGGAATTTTTTTTCGTTTTGGTCTAAAAATAAATCTCTTACAGCGTATATTATAGACGTTGAAGATAAATATAGATAACGATTTATATTTATTAAACCACTAAGCTCAAATTCATCCATTTTTTGAGACAATAGATCTTTTGAAATGCTAGCCAAAAATTTAGCATCATTACTTCTTATATACTCTATAGCTTCAATAATCTGATCAAATATTTCTTTATTATCAGCTCCATCTATTATCTGAGAAATTCACTTATATAATCATATTAATGCTTTTCTAAACTCATTATATTTTTTATGTATAAATTCATTTTCGCTATCTTGAATATTTTGAACGTTTAATCTAACATCCTTCATGTATTTTGCAGAATATACAGCATTTCATACAATAGTATAAATTTCATTTATTGTAAGGTTTTCATTCTGATCCAACATATTTTTTATATCCAACCCATATTTGATTATTTTTTCTTCGATTGCTTTGATGATTTTGTATTCTTGATCCAAAAAATCATCATCAAATTCTTTTTCAAAATTTAAAACCTTGTTTAATTCAAATTTTTTTTCCAATATTGTCTGTTCATCTATATCAAATATATTCATATTATATCTAAAAATTTTCTTTATAAGGCGTATTGTATCATTTTTCATAGCCAAAATACCTATATCAGCAACATTTCATTCTATTTTTTCTATATCTAGTCAATATTCTGTTTTTCTATCGGGTATTATTTTTCTTATAATATAAGTAATTTTTTTGATGAATGGCCACATTACAAGCGCTCCAAAAATTTTAAATCATACAGCAAATATAGATAGAGCCATTACCAAATCAGTCTTTAATCAGAATATATTATTAAATAAATATACAATTAAGTCAAAAAACAAAAATCATATTACAGCAAGGAATAAATTGAAGAATACATGTGAAAATGCTACTTGTTTTTTTATCTGTTTTCATCACATAGCTCATATTACAGCCGTAAATGTAGTTCACAGATAAGCTCACATAATAAGAGAAATTCATATATCAAAACTTATTATTCATGTAGAAGCAAGAGCTAAAACTATAATTATCATAGCTGAGCTAGATTGCATCAAAAAAGTTAAAACAATTCATATTATAAAATAAACAAAACTTCATAGATTTTTATATGCTTCAAAATCAAATGATGTAGAAAGAACCATTATATTTTCTTTTATATATCATAGTCAAAGGAACAACAATCAAAGTCAAAAAACCAACTTAAATATATTTTTAAGTAGATTCTTTTTTCAAAAGATAATCAAGAAGATTCAAGAAAATCCAATTAATATCATAGAAATAATTTTTGTATCAAATTTTAATCATATTGATCATAAAATAACATCAGATAGCGGAGCTCATATGTTTGTTCCTATAATTACTCAAACTGCATTTTCTAAAGAAACAAATCAAGCTCAAACAAAAGCTAGTAATATCAAAGAAACAACACCACTACTTTGTAAAACAGCAGTAGAAAAAGCTCATGTAAAAATAGCCTTAAGATTTGTATTTGTATAATTTCTAAGTACTTTTTTAAAATTCTTTGTAGAAATGTTTTTTATAGCTTCCTCAAAAATATTCAAACCAAAAAGAAACATTCACAATCACCCCACAAAAAAGATAATTAAATTGTAATCCATAAATAGTCTTTGAAATAAATATACAATAATTATAAACAAGCTAGTTAATTTGTCAAAATTTAATAAATCTTTCTATATATATGATTAAAGTTAATTTACAAAAATTTATAGGATCAATAATAATAATTATAATAATAGTTGTTTTAATAAAAATAACTCCTTTTTATAACTACTCTTTTGATAAAATAATACAAACAAAACAACAGATAATAATATATTCTCAAAAATCTTTAAATAAATCTGAATGATTTATAACTATAGAATGAAAAACAAAACAACAGATAAACATAAATAATTGATTGGTTTATTTGCCATTAAATAATCAAGATTGACAAAAAATCAGCTTTATGGCAAAACAAATATACAATAATATGTATATTTTTATACAATTAACGTGAAATATTATAAAAATATATCCACAATCGGCAATTTATACAAATAAAGATTTAAATATTATAAACATTATAAATTGAACTATATCTTATCTAAATTTAGATAAAAGCAAAAAAATATTATTTAAATGAAAAATAATACCACTTGAATTAGATATAAAGGACAATATTTTAAATAAAATTTTTCAAGATCAACAAAATAATAACAGGAAAAATATAATTGGTTTATATTGATGAAATATTATATTAAATAAAACATTTGATTATATAATATATAGATTATTAATATTATTTTCAAAAATAAGTCCATTAAATTATAAAGATAATTTACAAAACTATTATGACTTTAATAATTATATAAATAAAGACAATTCTATACAAAATCAATTAATATTTAAGAAAAATGAAAAAAATTATATAAATAGAGATATATTTAAACAATTTAATAAATGATTATCTAAAATATTTAATAGTTTTTAACAAATATACAACACATACTATATCATAATTTAAAATTTTATATAAAATTTTAAACAATTAAACAAAATAAATATTAATTAATTTTTAGACATATGTAGACACAAACAGTCAAAACAAATATATAACATTTTACTTATATATTAACATAATTATTACTATTAAATTTTTTTTATTATATATATTATATTAATAATTAATTAATTAAAAAATTTGTTGAAAAATGATAATACAATACTTATAATACAAATAATATTTATATATAAATATATTTTCATATGAAAGACACAATAAAGAGATGTATCATTACAATAATAGCATTACTTATAATGACTTATTTAATATATTGTTACGTATATTGAATAATAATAACAAATTCAGCATTCTTAGATCAAAGTTCAAATTATTATATAATTTTGATTTTAATTTTTTTGTATACAGCTATTATACATTGAATATATCCAATACATATAAAAATAAATAAACCAGTATTATTTTTTATTTGAATAGTTTTGATATTTATATGAAAAACTGTTTTAAATAATGATTGACAGTTATGAATATATTTTTGAGATGTATTTATAGTAATTTGAGTAATAATAACTCTATTATCGCCAACAAATATTTTAATACCACAAAAAATAATAAATAAAAAAAAGTCAAAAAAAGTAGAAGTAATAGAAGTGTAAAAAATGGTCATTAATCTTTTAGTGCAGGCGTAGCTCAATTGGCTAGAGCGCTTCCTTGCCAAGGAAGAGGTTGCGGGTTCGAGTCCCGTTGCTTGCTCCAATATAAAGCTATAAATTATAAATCAATATATGATTCCAAAAAACCCAAAAATTAGAATTAGATTTAATAGAAAATTATTAAAAAAAACAAAGAAAATAGTCAAAAATTTGATTATTATTTTTTTTATATCAAGCATTTCTATAACAATATTATATAGGCGATTAAATCCACCTATAACAAATTTTATGTCATATAGGTTTATAGAACAGATAATATGACCAAATAAAATAATATTTAATAAAAATCGATTAGAAATAGAAAAAATACCATCAAATATTATATATTGAATAATATGATGAGAAGATCAAAAATTCTTAAAACACTTTTGATTTGATTTACAAGCAATACAAAAAGCTTACGAATATAATACTCAAATGAATCAAACAATACTTTGATGAAGTACAATTTCACAACAAACAGCTAAAAATTTATTTTTATGGCCATCGCGTTCTTATATTAGAAAATGATTAGAAATATATTTCACATTACTTATAGAAACATTACGATCAAAAGAAAGAATATTAGAGGTATATTTAAATATTATAGAATTTTGAAATTGAATATATTGAATACAATCAGCATCTAAATATTATTTTAAAAAACCTGTAGATAAACTTACAAATTCTCAAATAGCTTTTCTTATAGCAATATTACCAAATCCTAGATATTATCAAAACAATAAAAATTCATTATATCTTAATAATAGAAAAAATATAATAATAAACAGTCTATATAAGATGAAATGGAATAAAGACAATAAAATTTTTATAAAAAAAATCAAAAAATAGTTATTTATGAAAATAAGTTTACGGTAACTCTAACAGCAGCATAAGACAATATACATATAAGAATTCATATTATAGCTCAAGAAAACATAGCGTTAGCTTTTTTTGTTTTACCAGCATCTCATTCAGCCGATATTAATTTAAAGCCACCTATAATAAGTACAATCATACATACAAATCATATACTGAACCATAAATATTGATTTATAAGTTGTATCATTTCAAAAATAGTTGATTCATCTGTATGTATCTGAGAAGGTCAAGTAACTATAATGTCTTCATTTCATTGACTACTAGGAATTTGTATATCAATAGCAAAAATATTTCAAATACTAATTCATATAAATACCATTAAACTTAATATAATTAGTTTTATTTTTTTCATTTGATATAATTATAAATCATAAACTATTTAACTACAGTTCATCACATATCTTCAACACACTTTGATTCCATTTCAGATTGAGTAATATTTTTCCAATCCCCATTATCTTTATTACTACTATTTCAAGGACTATTATCATTAGCAAATCGACATCTATTTCAAATTCTATCTTTTCGTTCACGATATTGCATTGTGATTTGTGGATGTCAGAAAGTAGAATTTAAACATATCCATTTTTTAAGATCATCTCAAGCAATAATAGTTCATCATGTTTGACATCATATAGTTAATCATCATAAATCTTCACTAGTCTTAAGAGAGCTTATAGTTATAGAATTTATTAGATTTATTATTCATAAACTAGCCAAAGATAATAAAATTCAAATTCATATGTTAATTAGATTTTTTTGTGGATCTTTTGGGGTTTCTCATTTAGATGCTTGTACGATATATAATACTCAATTATAAAGTACCATAGTAACAGCCAACACGATAGTTATTCTAAGTAATAGTTTAGCTATCCTAACTATTAATGGAGATCTTTGATTTGTATTTATGATTTGTCATCAATTCAAATTTATACTTACATTTGTAGATTCTCTTAGAACTTCATTACCTACTTGGTCTTTTGTGCTACCAAGATCTATTAATCATTGTTGTTTAATAGCAGGATCAAATGCTTTATCCAATAAATCTCAAGCAGAAAAAACACTAGCTATTCATACCAACGAAAACAATAATCAAAAAAATATAAATCATTTGATATTATTTATTATTGATACTTTTAACTTTAAAAGTCTATTAATCATTTAAACTATATATTATAAACATTAATTTCTATGTATTAAATTTGTGTTAATAATTTATCTGCTTCTTGAGTATCTTTTTCTTTATTTATACTCTCATTTTCTTGTAATTTATCTAGAGTCTTTTCATAATTAACTGAATGAAATGTATTTTCATATTTTTGTTTTATTTCTTCTTTTTTTTCTTCATATTTTTTATCTATTTCTTCCAATTTTTGTTTTTCTCTAATTAAAATATCTCTTAGTCTATCTACTTGTTCTTTGTTCATTATAGATAAAAGATTGAATCGACTTTGTTTTTCCTCTAGTTTATCTATAGATTTTGATCTAAGTACCAATATTATAAGTTCTGGATCTTGATTTAAAAAAGTCTCAGAAATAACAAATTTACTTGCCAATTCCCACAAATCTTGAGGGATTTTCTTTTTAATTATATCACTAATTTCCATTAAAAACATTAAAGAATAAATTTTTAACCTTGTATATTAATTTCTTTCGTAATCATATATTATTGGTTTTATTGCTAATATTTTTTTTAATCAATTCATCTCATAATATTATATTAGATATTTCCAATTCATTATCTATAAATAAATCTGCTTCTTTATTTTGATTTTTATGATATAATTCTGATTTCTTTTGTATAATTGGAACTTTTTTCATGTTTTTTTTCATTTTTTCTATTTCTCTTCTTGAAATATAATATGCTCATCATCATTTCAGTGTCTCTTGCATTAATACAAAAATTAATATCTAAATTTTATTAGATTTATCTGTAAATAACCGCTCTACTTGTGATTTATCTATTATATTTTTTTCAACTAATCTTTCAGCGTATTGTTTCATTTTAATCATTCCTTGATTATAAGAAGTTTCTATTATAGCATCTAGTTGATCTATACCCTTCTTTTTAAGATTATTTTTTATAGCTAGATTATTTAACATTACTTCATATATTGCTACTCTATTATTTCAGTCTTTTGTTTTTACAAGAACTTGTGATTGTATTCAAAGTAATGCATCTGCAAATCTTTCACGTATACTATCCTGTATTCCTGGATCAAAGAAAGATATAAATCTATTAATTGTATGTGAAGCACTACTAGTGTGTAATGTACTAAATACAAGGTGACCGGTTTCAGCAAGACTCAAAACAGATTCAGCTGTTTCTATATCACGTATTTCTCAAACAAATATAATATCTGGATCTTGGCGCATAGATCATCTAAGTGCATTTTTAAAAGACCGAGTATCATGTCATATTTCTCTTTGTGATATTAAACATTTTTTGGGTTGAAATATAAATTCTATAGGATCTTCAATTGTAACAATATTTTCACTTCTAATTTGATTTAAATATTCAAGTATAGCTACCATAGTTGTTGATTTACCAGTTCATGTTGGTCATGTTATTAAATATAATCAGTTTTTTGCTGTTGATATTTGTTTTTTTACGTTATCTGAAAGATTTGAAAACATTAAGTCTTCAAGTAATCTAGCCTTGTTATTTATTTTTCTCATTACTATTCATATTCTACCTGTTTTTAGATATGCATTTACTCTATAAGACGTTCATTCTTTTGAAAGATAAGCAAAATCTGCTTCCTTATCTGCCAAGAATTTATCAAATCTTTGTGGATTTCATTGAAAAAGTTGTCTAAGCATAATTTCAATATTTTCATTTGTTAGCTTACCAGCCTGTTCTTGTCTTACAATTTCTCAATTTAATCTATATGCAATAGATTCATCTCCAGATAAGTGTAAATCAGATATATTTGGATTTTTTTCTATTAAGTTCATAATATCCTCTATATCTATCGACAACAAAATATTGGTCATTTTTGATATTTAAATATAAAACAAATTAATTCTAATCAAAAAATATTATTTGTCAAAAAAATAGGCCACAAATTGATTAAAAATCTTTATTATTTATTTGTTTTTATTATGTTTATTTTATTTGTTGTCTTTGTGCTTGTTTTATTTAATATCTAGCCAATATTTTTATAAGAAACCGTTTTTATGAAAAAAAGTATGATTTTGATTATATTCTTTGTTTTGTTGACGATAACTTGATGTTTTTCACAAAATTCAAATATTTTGACTTTTGATCAATCATTAGATATTTTACAGTCACAAAGTAATATTTTATTAAATAAATATTTAGATTTTTTTGATTATTCTTGAAATACAAATCAAGATATTAATTTAAGTATTTTGTCTTTGGATAAGTCTGAACCAACCAAATTGTCTATAAATTCTCAAATTTCAATAAATCCATTTTCTCAAAATTATACTAGTTTAATACAATACGATTTAAATTTATTTGATAAAGTAAAAACTCAAAAAATAATAAGTTCTTGAAGCTTTCTATATTCAAATATAGAATATGTGCCATACTTTAAGCTTAATCAATTTAGTTTAGATATGTGAACTGGAAATATAGAATCAGAATTTCTAAAAGCTATGTTGTGATGAATTATAGATAAGCGAATAATGATAGATGTTCAAGATAAAAAAAATCTAATACAAAATTATGTAGATATGAATTATCTTCTAAAAGATATATTTTTATTAAACAAATGTAATATTTTCTATAAAGTAAGAAATACGATATATAAAACAAAGCGTTCTTATAAAATTTGATTAGATCAACAAAAGATATCTGCTTGTATAAATAATCCATTTTTGGATTATACATGAATAGTTTTTGAATGATTTTTAACTCCACTAAAAGATAATAAAATTTTTTTAGAGATAAAAAAATTACAACTACCAGACAACAAAGATATGTTTATAAGCTGAGAATTTGATGATAAAAATCTTAAGCTAGTTATTCATAATATATTAACAAAAACAACTACTTCCGTAGTTATAGATTATAATAAAAATAAAGATAAGATATCTTTTGAGTCTAGTGATATTAATTATCAGATAATTTTAGATAAAATAAATGATATTTTAAATATTGAATGAAAATTAAGTTTATCAACAAATAATGTCAAGGAAACAAAGCTAAAATTTGATATAAAATGAAATTTAGTCTTGCAAAATACATGATATTTGGATATTAAATCTCCACAAAATTATCTTATAATGAGTCAATTATTATGAGATAAATTTTCACTCAAGAATATTTTTTGACAATAGGTGTTTATCTATTGCTTATTATTAATATAATAAGACAATATGTCGTAATATATCAACAGTCATAAACTTTTACTGTTTTAATTGTTTTGTATGTTTTGAAAAAAATCAAGTTTTTCTACCAAAAAAATATGAGAAATAGAAAATTATAATTGAACAAATTCTAAGTCATGATTTGGTATGTCTTGAATAATCAGAATTTTATTTATAATTATTTGCGTTGTTTCGGTTTTTTGGTTGTGAAGATATGTAATATGATTGACACAGGCAAGCTTGTGAATTATATCCAAGTGATCTGTAAAATTTATAAGCAACAATATCTGACAAGATATGAAAAAGGATGAATTTTGAAATATTAATATATTATTTATCTGATATTGATGAAAATGACATGCTTGATGATATCTAGCAGATTCTATTATGGTTGCTTCTTGGAATCCTGATTTGTGAGCAATTACATTTGTTTCAATACCTAGGGACTTGTTAGTATCTAATCCTGTTACAAAATGAGTTAGTAGAGTAAACGCTCTATTTACACAGATGTATCATAAGAGATGAGATCTGCTTTCTTGAGCGTCTTGGTTTGGAGAAAAAATATGAGAAGTTCTTTGATTAAAGATAAATTATTATGCAACTATTGATTTTAATGGATTTGAAAAAGTAATAGATACCTTGGGTTGAATAGATATACCAGTTAAAAATACAATACACGATACAACATATCCAGATTGAGAAAGATGATATATGACGTTTCATTTAGATGCATGACGACAACATCTAGATTGAAAAACAGCCTTGATGTATGCTAGATCTAGACATACAACTTCAGATTTTGATAGATCTCTAAGACAACAACATATAATAGACGCTATAAAAGATAAATTTCTTTCTTGATGATATATCAAAAATGTTTCAAAAATAAAAGAATTGTATGTTGACTATACAAAGATGGTAACTACAAATATCAGCTTTAAAGAAATAATATGAACAGTAAGATATATAGATAGTTTAAATAATATATTTTCTTTTGGTTTAAATACAGAGTGTGTTTATACAAACTTTGAATATATGAAACCATGATGTTTTCTATGAATTCCCAATAGAGATTCGTTTGATTGAGCTTCTGTTATGATACCAGAGTGATGAAGTTCTTCAAATATATCTTTTTATGATAATATTCATAAATTTACTTTCTTGGTAGCTCATAATCAAGAATATTTACTTGAAAGGGCAAATATAATAATACAAAATTGAATAGATAAAAAATTTGCAAGGAGTTTATGAAAAAAATTAGACTGACATTGAAATCTATTGGCAGCCAAACTAAAAAAATACTGACTCAAAGTCTCTGATACTCAGAACGCTACTTCTTCTATACAAAACACAACAATATTTGTTCCATCTACTTGATCTTTTGCAGGAACAACAAAAATTTTATCATTATTTTTTACTGCTCAAATACAGGTAGATCCTATACTTACAACATGAAATAATGTCGTTATAATATTATGAAACGACTATATTCAAAGCATAAAGGATAATGGATTTAGATATAATCTTTAAAATGGATTTAGACGCATATAGAAAACAGATAGACAAAATCGACATCCAAATAATTTGACTTTTAAAGAAAAGATTTGATATAGTTAAAAACAAAATTTTACCATACAAACAGAATTTAAATATTAAATCTATACAACCGCAAAGGTATAAACAAATTATTAAAAATCTAACACAAGAATCAGATAAATTAATTTCAAAAAAATTCATAAAAACATTACGAGATATTATTCACCAAAATTCAATCAAATTGCAAAAATAATTTTTCCTTTGAAAAAATCCCCTACTTCATTAACTATATTTTAGTTTTTAGTTGATAATTGATTTAAATGATTCCATCTTTTGTGTATCAAAAAAAAGAAGAAATAGTAAAATATATAAAATGACTCTGATTAGCTACCGATAAAATAAAAGATTATGATATGCTTCTACAATCATTTATACATAAATCATTTGCTGCTGATTTCAAAAATATAGCAGATCATAACGAAAGACTAGAATTTCTTTGAGATGGAATATTATGAGCTATTATAAATAAAATATTATTTCTCAACCATCCAGAGATGGATGAATCTGACCTTACTCTTTATAAGATAGCCTTAGTAAAAGAAGAAACATTAGCAGAGACGGCTAGAGATATATGATTGGATAAACAGGTTTTTATAAGTAAATGAGAAGAAAAATCTCAAGGTAGATGAAAAGATGTTATAATTGCAGATTGTTTTGAGGCTTTGATATGATATATGTTTATAGATTTAGGATTGGAGGAAACAGAGAAATTCATCACCAGGTATCTATATTCTAAAATTGATGAAATTGCACTACTACCAGTTAAATCATATAAAACTATGATACAAGAAATAGTACAGAAAGATCATAAAATAATACCAGAATATATAGACACTGAAAATATAAAAGACGATAAGGGTAATACTTTGGAATATAAATCAGAAATCCATGTTCTATGAGAAAAAAAATCTCAATGATTTTGACCAAATAAGAAAAAAGCACAGGAATGAGCAGCTAAACAGTTCTACGAAAAATATAATGAACCCAAAAATAAACATTGAAAAAAATAAGGAAATATATAAAAACTTACATCGAAACACATTTTTTTTGTTTTATCAAATTAGTAACATAAATGAAGCATAGATTCCATATTATGAAAAGATCTTATTACCGAGTATTATGATGACTTATCTTGTTGTTAGCGTCACGAATTTTATTTTATCAGAATGTCCAATTTAGTGAAGAATTTACATGATGATTAAATATTTGAATATCTACAAAGGTAGACTCTATTGAAATTAAAAATTCTATACAGGAATATCTTGTTTCTATAAATTATAAAAATGCAAAAGTCTTTGTAGAATTATGAGACTTAGAAACTAAAATAAAAATAAATGGAAGAGTTGAGTCAGATGAAAAAGTTGCTGAATTATCCAAGAATATTCAAAAATTATTATTAGATAAACAGTATATATCAGATAAATCTCAAATCACATCTCAATCATTGGTGTGACCTAGTGTGGGTGATTATATGCAGACAGCGGCTAGAAATGCAGTTATTATATGACTTATACTTATGGCGATATATATGCTTATATCATTTGCAGCAATTAGAAAATCTATATCTCCAGCTATATTGGCTACGATAACTATTTTAACAATGATATTTGATGTTTCTATACCGGCCTGAGCATATTGAATATGGATGATGATAGACCCAACTGTTCAGATAAATACAGTCTTCATAATAGCTATCCTTACAACAATGTGATATAGTATAAATGATACAATAATCGTATTTGATAGAATAAGAGAAAATATGCAGATAAAATGATGAACAAAAGATATAGTATACGGTAAAATATTTGAAGATAGTATACGACAGACTATGAGAAGATCTTTTTGAACTGTATTTTCTACGTTTTTAGTTATATTGGCTATGTATATATTGTGAACCTGAGACATAAAATTATTTGCGTTTACAATCTGAGTATGAGTATTAGCTGGTTCTTATTCTTCTATATTTATATCAGCTCCATTGTCATATTTGATGATGTGAAGATATAAAAAAGAAAAGTCAAAATTATAAAATATTATAAAATATGTTAAATATCTTTCAAACATCAGACTTCTATTTTTTCCGAAAGCCACACTATGTTGCATCTGCTTTCTGAAAGGAGAAGTCTTTTTTGGATTATATTTTTATAGATAATATAGATTTATCAAGCACTGGTATAGATTACACAGAATTAGACAGTAAACTATTAGAATATATAAATCAACAAATCCAAAGCCTGAAAATAGAATCGATACAGAATATAGACAATAAAATAATTCAGGATTTAACTAATATATTTTGAGAATCCAAAGAATACTGACTTCTAAATAGGCTAGATAATGATACATGAGGTTTACTGTATTTTGCTAAAAATATAGAGATTTATGATGCTTATAAAGCTAAACAGAATCAAAATTTAATTACAAAATTCTATATAGCACAAGTAAGTGGTAATCCATTTTATAAAACAGATAACAAAGAAATAATAGTCGACTACCCTATCATGCATCATAAATTTTCAGAAGATAGGATGGTTTATATCAAGGAAATATCAGATATTAATAAATGATCTTGAAAACAACACCAAGTTTCAACCAAAATTTCCTTATTATATTTTGATAAAACTAAAAATATATCAACATTGCTTGTTTCTATATCAAAATGAATTAGACATCAGATTAGAGTTCATCTGTCTAGTATTTGATGTCCAATAATATGAGAAAGTATATATTCTAAGGATAAAACTCAAGATTTTCTACACTTACGATCGGTATGATTTAAATAAATATTGACATTAACCACTAAATAATTATAAGAAAATGATTTATTTTGTTTTATTTATTTTTTTATAGAATAAAAATTCACATAAAAATTTGTTTTTTTTTTAAAAAATGGTTATAATATAAACATATTTATATATTCACTGTTATAGTAAATATGAACACACCAAATCAAAGATACGTTTATGATGAAGAAAAAATAAGTGAATACTTAAAAAGAAAAGATAAGTTTAATTTGCGATTGAGTGTCGTATGATGAGAATGAGTAGCAAAAGAAACAATACGGAAAGATGTTTGTGATATAAAAAGAAAACAGACAGAACTTGAGGCTTCTGATAGTGGTAAAAAATCATTTAAAATTCGCGACATATATGATATTATACTTTGATCATCTGATAGAAAGTTTATCAGCTGATATTATAATCTTATCTTAACTATCCTCATATCATTAAATCCACCAAAATATAAAGAGCAAAAGGTAAATGTTTCAAGTAATATTGTTCAAAATTTTGATTATAAGACCATGTTAGAAAACAAACTTTGAAAGCCATTTATATATAAATTAGATTATCTAGTCAAAAAGCATATATTAGATATTGGTTATCAATTATTGACCGTAGAATATATAATTAAATTAATTAACGAATGAAAAATTGACGATATAAAGGTAACAATAGATGAAGAAACTGAAGAGATTATAAAGAGGTTTTCAATGGATCGCTATAATGGTGCTTGAGAACTTAAATATTAATCAATAATTCAATATTTTTTTAAATAATAGTTCACTATTTCATAGAACTAGTAAATTAAATATTGAAGAGTATTAGTTGGTCTCGGGCTGGAAAAAATTCACTATTTCAGTGAAGTAGTGAACGTTATGTGTATGTTTATTTTAATTTAATTTAATTTGAAAAGTTCACTAATATAGTGAAATTCACTATGTGTGTGAATTTAATTTAAAATGTAATTTATCTCTCAAAATGCAGTTACATCCTGGTAAGAAAATCCAAGTAGAATTAAAAGACAGAGGTTGGACACAGAGACAATTTGCATTTTTGTTATGAAAAAAAGTTTCTGAGGTAAATGAGTTGATCAAATGAAAAAGAAATATTACAGTTCAACGGGATATTTTACTTTCACATGTTCTGTGAACATCACGCAAATATTGGTTAGATCTACAAAATGAATATGAATATAGTCTAATTGAATCAGATTTTGATATTTCCAAACTTCCAAATGTAGATCAAAAAGTAGCTTCTTCAAACAAAACCAATCAGAAAATAAGCGAACAGGAAAACAATCCAGAAATTAATTTAGAAAAAATAAAACAAAGCTCAGACAAAAAACTATTGGAAGAAAAAAAAGAAGTAAAACCAGCATCTCAACAGGATGAAGATTTTAATAAGCAACACAAAACAGACAAAGATGTAGATATATCAAACCAACAAATAAAACATCAAAAATCTGACAGCAAAAAAGATCAAAATATTAAGAAAAATGATGAAAAAAACATTACATCAAATCAAAAATTATCTACTTTAAATTCTGACCATAAAATAACATCGTCAGAATGACAAAAAAAATGAGAAGAAAAAAAAGATAAATATGACAGACAAAAAAATTACAACCCAAATCATAAATTTGATTCTTATTTTCCATCTAAAGAAAAAAATGTAGATACAAAAAAACATGAAGAAAAAATTTCATCAAAACAAGATTTACCTACTTTAAATTCTAGCCACAAAACAACATCGCCAGAATGACACAAAAGATTAGAAGAAAAAAAAGATGACCATAAAGATCATCACAAACATAAAGAACATATTTTCAGAAATTTCTAATTAA
>CAYSXV010000001.1:16028-36708 GCA_964435215.1 uncultured Candidatus Peribacteria bacterium
GACCATAAAGATCATCACAAACATAAAGAACATATTTTCAGAAATTTCTAATTAATATAAATACAAATAATTTTTTTCTTGACAGCAAGTAGACAATGTGTACAACATTGAATACTTTAAATTTGAAACATTATTTCATGAAATCAAAGCTCAATATAGTAATGGCATGATGATGAACGGGATGACATGTTTTTCCTATAAAAAGCTTAATTGAATATATTTCATCAAAATCACAATACTCCTCTAAAATAAAAAATCTGTATCGATTATGAGAGAAAAATTCTTTAGAACAAAACATATTTAATAATATAAAACCTTCCACTTTCACGTCCAAATTTATTTCAATAGTTTCTTGAAAATTTCGTAGAGAAACAATATGGAGATCTAGACTCAAAAATGTTCGCGATATTTTTATTTTTATTGCTGGTATATTTCAGTCTTTATTTCGATTGCTTTATCTGCGCATAGATGTTATATTTTGTAAATGATGATACGTTGCTTTGCCTGTTGTGCTAGCCTGAGCTATACTTCGTAAAAAAATAATAGTACATGAATCAGATACTCATCCATGACTTGTAAATAGGATTGCGTCCAAGTTTGCTTCCAAAACTTTTACTGGGTTTGATTGAGTCTTTCGTAAATGAGAAACAGTATGACAGATACTATCAGATGAAATAATAGTTTCAGAAAAAGATATAAAAAACTGACTACAGACATTGGTGCAAGATAATTTCAAAAATATAATTTCAAATATAGACAAATATAAGACCCTAATTTTGGTTGTTTGATGATCTCAGTGATCCAAAAGATTATATCAATCTCTCCAGAAAATCATGCTTGAAAGCAGTGGTCTTAAAACAGATTTTGTTTTCTTTTTAGTACTTTGAGTATTAAATAAAGACATAAAAAATCTATTCTGCGATCTAGACAATGTCCACACTTTTGATTTTGTTTCTCAAAAAGAAATGTGAACTCTGTGTTATTTATCAGATATTGCCATCACTCGTGCTGGTACCACATCACTAGCAGAACAAAAATTATATGACATGAAATTGCTTATGATACCTATTCCATGGACTCATGATCAATATGACAATGCTAATTATTATGTAAAAAAATACTGAGATATTTTGGTCGATCAGAAAAATGAACAGTTTTTAACTAAGCTATGAATGACAATCAGAAAATTCAAAAATTTCAAAAAGAAACCAACCAGTAAAAATAGACTAGAAGAAATATCTATAGCAAAAGATAAAATAATACAAGAAATAATTAGTTAAATTTTATATATCTTATAAACCTATGTATCAGGATATTTTATATGTAGTCGCAACATTGATTGGAATAATTATGAGTATTTCACATTTTTCACAAGCTTACAAAATTTATAAAACCAAAAGTTCCAAAGATATTAGTCTGACTTTTTTTTCAACATTCGCATTATGAAATCTCATACGACTACTCTATGGTCTGAGTTTAAATCAATTTCCCATTATAATCAGTTTTGCAATATGACTTATAGGTAGTTGTTGTGTTTTGTTTTTAAGTATAAAATATAGAAAGATAAACCAAAGTCCCTCTTTGTAAAAGAGGGTGTCATGTATTATTACATGACGGGAGATTTATAATATAAAAAATTATATGTCTAACTGAGCTATTTATTATAATCCAAATTTAAAAAACTTTTCTAAAATAAACAGAAATCAAAAAACTATGACAAAATATGAATGAATTTTATGGAATATGATTTTAAAGCAAGATAAAACTTGATATAGGTTCTTAAGACAAAAAATAATTGATAATTATATATTAGATTTCTATTGTGGTAAACTAAAATTAGCAATAGAAATAGATTGAGATAGTCACAATTACTCTTTCGATGAAGATAAACAAAGAACAATAAAATTAAATAGTTTTTGAATAAAAGTGATAAGATACACAAATATAGATATAAATAAAAATCTTGAGTGAATAATATTGGATATAAAGAAACAGATTAAAATTAGAGAGGTTGAATTAAAAATAAGTTTATAAATCCTCCACCACTTCGTGGTTCCCCTCCTTTTCCAAAGGAGGACTTTAGTTTTAATAGTCCATATATGAAGAAATTTTGGTATTTCTTTGTAGTATACCTATTTGTACTTATTATCTGAACAAGATTCTTTTATGCTTTTTCGTCTGAAGAGATACAAGATTTTATATATAACTTAACTTGAGAATCACAATCCTCAGAAATAAATGAGGATATAAATTCATGACAAAATATTAATATTGATGAAACCTTACCAGCGTCTCAAAACTTAAATCTACAACAAAATATAATCCAATCTTGAATCATAATCTCATCCTCCTGAGAAACTTCAAATTTAGGTCAGTCTTGAGAAATAGGCTCATGATATTTTTTAAATTTACTACAAATCTTAGACTGATCACAATACATACCAAATTTATCTATCACAGAGGTATTTTTTGATTGAGTAGATGAATGGATAGAAATTACAAATTTCTGATCTCAATCTTTTTCTTGAATATTACTTATTAGTTGAGCAAAGTCGTCTATAATTACAGTTGCAAATGTTATTATATTACCCAATCAATCATTAATTCTATGAGATAACTGCTCTATGATAAGTAACTTTTCTTGTGTGTGGTCTACTGGATTGTCCATGTCTATATCTGATACAAATAAAATTGATATATCTATTTACTATTCATGACAACGATTAGACTCATTTGTTGTGGACCAAAATACAGTCAATAACTATAATAATACAGACACATCATTTGAAAAACTATCAGTAAATTCTACCTTTTTGATTACATGAACGTCAATTGATAGAATCTATAATATAGGCTCATGATATATTGCAAGTCCAGGTATATTCAATGTTTTGCTAATATCTTGATCTGATTATACTGGAGATTGGACATGAAATCAAAATTTACCTCAATTGTCCATAACAGAGGTATTTTTTGATTGAACAGATGAATGGATAGAAATTACAAATTTTGGAACATGAATATTTACAGGAGATTTAAAAATTTATTGAGCAACATCATCCCCTTTTGATGTAAATAATATTTCTATTCCTAGAGACCGGTCTATAATAATAGCAGATGACAATAAATACTTTTTCAATAATTCAAATATTCTGATTCATCCTTTAAGTATCTCCGATACAGCTGCAATTTCGATAAATTTGTTTTATTCGTGACAAATTTTAGATTATTTTTATATCCCTCAAAATTTCGTAAATAGTATAAATAATCTAAAAACCTCATTTGAAGTAGTTATAAGCTCGTGAAATCTAATTACGACAATTACAAATACAGGTAGAACCTATAATATAAAGCCAGAATATGTTTTATCATGATATATTGCCAATCCATGAAAAGTATGGGAAATGAGTTGAAATGTTACAAATATTAGTTCAACATGAAATTGAGAAATACTAGATCTTAGCTGACTTATAATTCCAATAAATTGCTCAAATTTTACTAATAATCCATTTCAAATAACCGAAATTTTTTCTGGCGACAGTCAGACTTCGACATTTATAGAGTTGCTATGATTGGGTAATTTTAGTGGGGTAGTGCTATTTTCTGGGCAGTGATTAAGCACAAACTTCTATATAAATTTGGATATAAACACATGAGAGAGGGTTTTGATAACCTATGGTTTGCAGGGTATTTTGGATGAACAAAAAAACATAGTAAATACTAGTTTAGAACTAGCTTATAGTTGATGATGGGTAACTGTATATGGACAGAATGGACAGGTTTTGGACATTATCTATTTTGTAAAAGTTTGAGGAAAATTATCATCTTATTTTGATTGAAGATATAGTTCTTGTGCTAGAATAATGGATAAATATGATAATTATTCTCCATGATTTAACCAGACACTATTGTCTTATTTTCCACAATGAACACCTGTTTATGTAGATAAAATCGTTTATGTTGGCTGATGATGAGGGTCTTATCCTATATGTCAGTGAAATACAGGCTCAAATAACAACACTTGATCTTATATAATTACAGGTACAAACCTGATTACAGGTCAGATTAAAATAGTTTCAATAGATTATGATCCAGATGGTTCTGATATAGATAGAGAGGCTATTACATTACAATCATTGGTTTGAATCGATTTAAACTTAAATAATTATCGTTTACAGGTTGTAGGTAAAGATTCGAAAAAGATGATTAAATGAGAATTACTTACTTCCTATACAACTGAAACCTTTATATGAAATTATCAATTTCCAAATACTGCTTCTTGTATAAATTTACTTCAAGATAATATAATTTTAGATACTTACTGTTATTGAACATGAGGTAGTTTTAATAACACAAATACTTGAGTAAATTGAACGGGTATTTTTTCATGAACTCAAAATTTTACATGAGATTGGGGCGTTGAAATTATTTCAATAAATTTCAATCCGACCTGAACAGATTCCAACAATGAATCTATAACTTTGAAATTGAATTGAACTCAAACAATCAATTTATCAGATTTTAAATTGCTAATATTTAAAGATAATAAAACTACAAAAAAATCTATATCATGAATACTTAGTCAATGATACAATCAAACTTTCATATGAAATTATCAATTCCCAAATACTACAAATGATGGTAAAAATGTTATAGTATCTCTAGTTTATAATGATATTTATATATTAGATACTTATTGATATAATCCCAATATACCCACAGATTTACCCTCCGCTGGTATGTATAATGTCTATTCGGTAATAGATTGAGATAGTTTCAAAATCAAAAATTGAACCAAAAATGTCAGCATAAGATTATTATGAGTAGATTCTCCAGAGAGCTCCAAAACAAGATTTTGATATATAGAGTGTTTCTGATCACAGGCAAAAGAATATCTTAAAAACCTTATTTATAAAAAAGATATTATGCTACAATATGATGATTCTCAGATAGTAGATTCCTATGGTAGGGTATTGTGATATGTTTTTTTGGACTGACAAAATATAAATGAAACTATAATCAAAAACTGATATTCTCGAGAATATACACATCAAAATAATATTTATCAATATCAATCTATATTCCGCTGAGCTCAAAATTTTGCTCAACAAAATTATTTATGACTCCGATCACAATCTACTTGTTCTTGAGATAGGAAGCAGTTATGATCTTGAACTGTGATTGAAATAAATACATGAACTTATTTTACCTGAAACTGAAACATAAAAATATTGTCTATATTGCCCAATCCACAATGATCAGATAAATGAAACGAAAAAATAAGCTTAATCTACAATATTGAAAATTCAAATCAAAACTTTGATTTACAACAAAATATAGATTTATCACAATGATATTATCTACTTATATGAACTAGAAAAAAATATCTTACTTGAATTTTATCGGCATGAAAAGAGAAAACTATTATATGAGATTTTGCATTCCCAAATAAAGCATCATGTATAAATATAGCAAAAGATAAAATAATTTTGGATACATTTTGCTATGATAAAGCAGATAACTGAGAATTATTTAAAAAGAATAATTGAATCCTAACTTCAATTTCCAATATAGATATTTCGATTTTAAATTCTTCCAAATTACAATCTTTTGGATCTAATTTATGTCTGACATATAAATGACAGATATTTCATTGTAAAAAAATACCATCATCCAAAACTAGTACAAAAAATCAAAATAAGATTAAGCTTTATGAAAATTATTTAAGTCTGATAGATGATTATTTAAGACAAAATCGGCAAGTATTATTTTACAATACAGACATCAAAAATTATTTTAACTTGCTAAATGAGGCAAAAAAAAATATAAGCGATTGAATATATTATGTAAATATAAATTGAGAATATATACAGACAACCGATATAGCCAATCGATATGATATTGCTTATAATCAGACTTCATATGATTTTATATTAAATGAGTTTAAGTCTAACTTGATATGAAATGATATAGTGGATAAGTATAATAAGTTGAAAGAGGAGTACCTCTCTGAGCTAACAAACAACTAGCCATCTGCACTATCTTCACTTGTCATATCGAGCAAAGCGAGATATCTCTAATAAAAAAAGAGATTTCTCCATTTCCCACGGAGTACTCCGTGGTTCATTCGAAATGACAGTGAAAAAGTCGGAATGACATGATTCATATCAAAAAATATTTAAAATATTTATCCAATTTTTATGGACGCATTTCTAAAATGATTCTATGGTTACAAAAATTTCTGAGATGAAATGCTGTTTTTCTGATTGGTAAACTGGATAGAAAATAATTACGATATTTCAAAACTTATAGTGGAAGCATGAGATCAGATATGGTTGGAAGATTGGATAAAAGACAACAAAAATTATCTATGATCTATTTTAGATAAATTGGAAGTAGTGCCTATAAATCCCTATAAAATAAAATATATTTCACATGCTCTAAATTTACTATGACGATGACAATACAGAAACGTTTTTAAGTTTTTTGGTGGATGAGAAGTATTGGATGATTCTAGAAGATTTCCTCACGACTGACGAAACATTGCATTGTTATATAATCACACAATCCGTAGAAAAAAATTTGTACTGCTTTGATGAATATGAACAATCAAAAACAATCGGACAAAAAATCTATATAATTTTATAATGCCTAGAGCAAAAAACATTATCTGTAGAGAAAAAGTTTCATATCATATAGCAAAAAAATATAATCCAGAATCTGTTTTGTACGAAGATTTTTCATTGGATATTTTGAATAAATTTCAACAATCTGTAATCAAAAAAGACCCTCTATTTTCTCCATATGTTTTGATAAATTTAACACCTAGAAGTCGATGTAATGATAGTATAAACAAGATAAAAAAGTTTTGTGATGATTATCCCAAGCATAAAAAAATATTTTTTCCATGTGATATAACAGACGATTCACAATATTTTATCCAGCTCAAAAATCATATCCCAGATATAGAACTCTACAATCGGACAAAGCATTCTCTATCAGAAGCATTAGATTTATTTTACAATAGTGATGGTGGTATATGAGCTAGATTACATTTTTTATACCCACTCAAGATTTTCAAAAAAAATTTTCAAGCATTGATATATGAAGAGAAAATAGAGAAGATGATTGGCTAATATTTAAATGTCTTTGACAAGATACTTTTGGCACCGCCCCAAAAGTATCCAAAAGGTCTAGTTCTTTACAAGACTCGCTACAACTATTATGTTTTCTTTTTTATTATGATTAGCGGCTCAAACAATTTGTAAAGAACCAAAAACTTGATTGTTATTTATGTATTGTTTATAGCTTTAAAGTTATATGTATATATCTATATGTTAGTATTTATGCTATTTTTTATAGTTTTCACTATCACAAATACATTTTTTTCTGACATTAAAATATCAATACTAAGTTTTATTATGTCCCTTTTATTTCTTATATTTTTTTTAATTTTAAAATATAAACGCAGTTTATTTATATATAGCAAATATATTTTAATTCTATTTTGATCATTTGTAATTTCATTATCAGCTATAGTAATAAAGGATTATAGGTATAACCCATTATTGGTAAAAGAATTTGTGGTATTTAATGATATTCTTCAATCAAAAAATCCTCCTGTGCTTCGCACCACCCCTCCTTTTCCAAAGGAGGACATTAGTTATTTTATCTGAACATGAAATATTTTAGACACATATTCATTTGGTAAATATATTTTTGAAAACAACCTCTGAGAGAAATACATTTTAAATACGACGAATAAATATCAAATCTGAGACAATTTACGATTAGTTTGATATATAAAAAATGTAAATTTATTTTCCGATAAATCATCTCTATCATGATTTTTTAATTGGAGCTTTGATTATGATAAGTGGCTCATAATGAAAGGCTATAGGGGTAATATTTATGAGGGGAATAGTATTATAATTATACAAAACAACAAAAGCGATTCCCTTCATTCTTCAGGACAAGCCCTCATACTTCGCTGAGGACAAGTCTCCACTTCACTTCGTTCCGGTCGAAATGACAGTGCAAAGGTCTGATTTATATCCAATATTAAAAGATCATTACAAGCACAAATAATTTCTACATATTGAGAAAGTCGTAACGCCTGATTAATTATGTGAATGCTTATATGAGACAAATCTCAAATACCTAAATCAGATTATCAAAAATTTATAGATAGTTGACTTGTACATCTGATAGCGGTGAGTGGATGAAATATAATCATGCTGACAATATTTTTATCTTTTGTATTGTTTTTTCTTCCATTTTATTTTAGAAATTTTATAATACTTTTATCTATTATTTTGTATTCTTTAGTCTGTTGAATGGATTCGAGCGTCATGCGCGCAGTGCTTTTTTGATGACTAGGTATGATGGCATTATTTGTAGGTAGAGAGGTAAATTTTTGGAGGTCGGTCTATATTGTGTTTGTACTTATGTTGTTGATCAATCCATACTTTATTTTGTATGATTTATGATTCCTTTTAAGTTTTGGTGCGATTATAGGTATCAGAATATTTAATGAAAAGAAAGATATAGAAGATAAAAAAGAAATTCCAGTTGCAAAAATTAACAATTGAATGATAGTAAAAAAGAGATTTCTCACTGCGTTCGAAATGACAGCAATAAAGGTTTACAACAGCTATATAAAGCCAAGTATAGGAGCTAATATATGAATCTTACCTATAATAATTTTCTTTATGGGGAAGATTAATTTGGTCTGATTTATTACAAATTTATTTGTGCTTCCTATAGTTCCCTTTGTGATGATTTATGGCTTTATAAGCATATTTTTATATTCATTATTGCCGCGAAGCGGATTTATTTATATTCAAGAACTATTGATAGATTATATCTATAAAATATCAGAAATAGGATCGGATTATTGAATATATTTATTAGTTAATGACTACAAAATAAAATATTTGATATTGATTTTATTTATCATTTGATTAATCATTTATATGACCA
The DNA here is from genome assembly GCA_964435215.1 of uncultured Candidatus Peribacteria bacterium. GTDB lineage: Bacteria > Patescibacteriota > Gracilibacteria > Absconditabacterales > Absconditicoccaceae > UBA6263. The sequence continues at coordinate 25,011 of CAYSXV010000001.1, forward strand.
AAAATAAGATAATTACTCATGATGATTCTAATACAAAAAGAAGAGCTAATATAATTATAAAACACAAAGCAAAAAAGTCAAATTAGCTTATAAAAAAATAGGGATGTCTGATTTTATATCTTATAGTAATTATATAATTATAAGACCGGTCTAAAATTATATATTGTTTTATAAGGGGGTGGTGTTAGTGGTAGCACGTCGGTCTCCGAAGCCGAAGGGATAGGTTCAATTCCTGTTCCCCTTGAATACATTCTGTCATCTCGAGTAAAGGCGAGAGATCTCTTTAAGTGTTAATAATATAAAATAAAAAATTATTTGATTCTATAATTAACGCTTCGCTATGACTTACTTTTGACTTAACTCAAAAGTACCCTAAGACTTCGCTTAGGACAAGAGCAAAAACTCAAGCCAAAACAGTCTGCGTGTGTTTTGGCGATTTGCTATCTATGCGGACTTTATAGCTTTATGCTTTTTTTGTATAACATATGCGTAAATATTGCTATGAGTATTTCAGAAAAAAGATTGAAATCTAAAGTGAAAAAGTTTCAACGAAAAAACAATCAATAAATTTAATGCTCTAAAAATATTCATTTAATTATCGATACACAATTCAAATGAAAAATCTAAAAAAATTTTTAAATTCTGTTTTAGTTGTTTTTTTGATTTCAACACAATTTAATTTTTTATTTGCACAAGACAATATTCCATCAAAGCAAATAAATTTATGATCTGAAATAAAATCTTTTGCTACACAAGAAAAAAATTATGTAGAGTGAGAAATACTTGTAAAATTTAAATCCACAAAAATAAATCTCAAATCTGCGTGATGAAAAAATTTACTAAATACATTTGAAATAAATAATGATCTACAATCTGAGTCAACTATAAAAAGTGATAATATTGCTCTGATGAAAATCGACGATAATCAAAACGTTGAACAAAAATTAGTTGAATTGCAATCAGATCCAAATGTAGAATATGCTCAGCCAAATTTTATTTATCATATAATGTCTGATGATCCTTTGAGCTGACAATTATGGTGATTTCCTAAAATCAAATGGAATGAAGCAATGTCACTTTTCTCTTGAACAAGTAATTTGGTAACTTGAACAATAGTTGCTGTAATAGATATGTGAGTATCTTATAATCATCCAGATTTAATAAATAAAATGCGAAATGGTAGTGCTTGTAAAGATGACGCTGGAGCAAGTCTAAATAACTGTCAGTATTGATATGATTTCCGAGATGATGATAAAGATCCATATCCTCTGTTTAATGATCATGGTACTCATGTTGCCTGAACAATCTGAGCTCAGATGGATAATGGTATAGGTATCATGTGAGTAAATCCTCAAGCTAAAATCATGACAATCAGAGCTGGTGAAAATTGAAATCTAAGTAGTTATACTGTTATCAGATGAATTAATTTTGCAAAATATAATGGAGCAAAGGTTATCAATGCAAGTTTTGGTGCTACGGGTTATGACACAGGTACTTATAATGCTATAGCTAGTTTCCCTGGTTTATTTATAGCGGCTGCTGGTAATGCATGAACAAATAATGATATAACTTCAACATATCCATGTAACTATACATTGGATAATATTATATGTGTTGCTTCTACAGATTCTTTCGATGCCTTATCTTCTTTTTCAAACTATGGTAATTCATCTGTAGATTTAGGAGCTCCTTGATGAGCTATATATAGTACTATATATTCTACTGCAATATCACTACAAGATAATTTTACATCATCCACAATCTGAGAAATTCCCGGTTGATGGACGACATGATGAGCAGCAAATAATCGATGAGTACTAGATGTATGATGATGATTATGAAAAGTTTTATTTGCTGATATCAATGCTTCATATGTAAACAATGCAAATTCTTTTATAGAAACATGAAAAGATTTATCTAGTTATATATGAGCTAGCTTATTATTTGAGACTATCTGTGACACTGAATATACTTGATGAGATGCTGATTATATGTCCCTAGAAATTAGTGCTGATTGAGTAAGTTATACATGATTAAATTTATTTTTGCCATATACCGTCAATGATAATAAACGGAGCGAATGGACTTTAGATAATAATTCAGACCCCAACGACAATACCACACTTTCTTGAACATACGCAGAACTTTATAGTAGTATACCTACATCTTATCTTACATCTAATTTTAAAATTAGATTCAAGTGGACAACAAATTGATCTGATAATAATTATAATGGATGTCTTGTAGATAATATAAAAATAGAATGACATAATGCTTCTTATGGTTACAAAGATGGTACTTCTATGGCTGCTCCCCATGTAGCATGACTTGCTAGTCTAGCTTGGAGCTCTAGTCCATCGCTGACATATGCTCAGATAAAAAATATAATTATAAATAGTGGAGATGTCGTTGCTTCTCTAAGTGGAAAAACATTAAGTAGTAAAAGAATAAATGCACAAAATGTTTTATGGGCTTTGTGATATAGTTGAAGTTCTGGAACTGATTGGACTCAAATATATACTTCTATATGATCTATATTGTCATGACAATGAATTCAAAATAATTTAAATACCGTGACAAATAATACTGTAAATAATTTCTTATGATTATATTTTGCTAAGATGTCTTGATCTAGTGAACTATGAAGAATAATTTTTGCGACATGATTGAATCTAACAGACACAGGAACACAAAATTTTCTTTCATGAGATTTACCTACATCTATATGAATGTCACTCTGACAAATTTGGTTTAATCCATGAACATGATTCATCTGAAAAAATGCTACACTCAAAATGAATTTACCATATAGCTTCTTATCAATACTTGGTTCTATAAATTCATGAAGTTTTGTAGTTAGAGATTGAAGTGGAGGAGCTGTGACTTGAAATAGTATGATTACATCAGTTTATTCATGAACATGTGTTTGAGTTTGAGATTATGCTTGTCCATTATATTTAGATGTTGCCCATTTTACACAGTTTGATCTCAAGCCATTGCTTACAAATGTCAGCATATCATCCAATAATTCAAATACAAGTTATGCAAAATCCTGACATATAGTTACTTTAAGCTTTACATGAAGTGAGACATTGACTTGAATATCTGTCTCTATAAATTGAAGTGGTTATAGCTATACTGGAAATGGAATATATTTTACATCGACATTTACAGTTACTTGATGAACCGCCGAGACATGAATAATATTTTCTATAAATTATCAAGACTTGAATGGCAATACATGAAATACTGTCACTACAACTACAAATTCTTCATCAGTAAAAGTAGATAATACAGCGCCGTCTATTACAGTCACATCACCAAGTACAACATCATGAGCTACAATTACATTGCAGTGAACGTGATCTGATACAAACTGAATAAGTCAGATTTATGTAAGTGGGTCTCTGGCTACAGGTACTTGATCATGGTCAAAAACTTCTGTTTGACTTGTATGATGAGCAAATACAATCAATATCTCTGGTATAGATTTGGCATGAAATATAACAACGACCACATTTAATATTACAAGATTACCAGTCGTATCAAGTGTTACATCTCAGGTACTCAGCGGAACATCAGCAACAGTCAGTTTTGTTTCTGATTTTATATCATCTTGATATATAATATATGGTACATCTACTTTAAATAATATTTTCACTTGAACATTGTCGGCTAGTCATAGTATGGCTTTAAATGGTTTGACGCACAACACTACATATTATTATAGAGCATATGCAAAGATAAACTGATCTACATGAGATATGTCTGCTACGGGTTCATTTATATTACCATATGTGATACCTACTACATGAACATCAAATATTACAACAACATGAACTGCAGATTTATGATGATGATCTTCTACATCGTTTACAAATAGTTGAATGCTTAGGCTTTATACATCATGAGCTACATCTACATGAAATTATTTTGAGATTAGTCTAAATTGATTATGAGTTTTGTCAGATAGTGGAGCTTGGAATGGTTTGATAAATTGACCTATACAGACTTCATTTATATGAACTGCGCCATCTTATACAGACTATACCCATCAGTCGTCTCTTACATTTAAAATATGAGTAGATAATGTTGCAATCACATTTAGCTGAAAACAAGCAACTGTAAAAATTTTTGTATGAACAACATATAATGATAAGTCACTGAGGGTCTATAGATCATCCAATTGAACAACATATTCTAGGATAGATAATTGTACTGTATCTGCTGGATATTGTACGTTTGTTACAGATACATTTTCATATTTCACTATGATGTCTCCTACTAGTGCATGAGGTTGATGATGAGGTGGATGAGGATGATGAACTACGGTCGATATACCTACTTGTAAATTATCAGATGTGATCTGTATAGATTGATATTATGAAATAGATGGTAATGTCGATTGTGAATGATGATATTTATGAGATGCTTGTTATGATGACACTGTAAACAATACCAATACAGATGAATGAGATATATCAAATTCACCATTTAATACTGAATTAAATGATGCTTATCAATATGCATATCAAATCTGAATCACTACCATGTCTACTATCCAGAAAGCAAATATGACATGAACACTACAGAGGTCTCACCTAGCAAAAATGATAGTAAACTATGCTACTGAAGTTCTAAGTAAACAAGCAGATACAACTAAGTCATGTAATTTCTCAGATATATCTGATCAAACTACAGAGCTCAAATGATACATCAAAACAGCATGTCAGATGTGACTGATGTGAGTAGGTTTAAAAACTTTCTATCCTAAAAATAAAGTAACAAGAGCCGAATTTGGTACTATACTTTCTAGAGCATTGCGATGAAACGGCAGCGATCAATCTTGATGAAACTATTATGTAAAACATTTACAAGCACTTAAATATGCATGAGTCATGACGCAGATAAGCATCCCATCTATTATAGAGATTAGATGATATGTGATGTTGATGTTGATGAGAGCTAAAGACAAACAATAAAAACTAGTCGTATTGACTATATTTCCTTGTTATTTCAACTTCATTAGCCTGTCATCTCGAGCAACTTGTCATCTCGACCGTAGTGGAGAGATCCCTTTAAGAGTTAATAATATAAAATGAAAACTTATTTTATTTATATATTAGCTAGTGATACTGGAACTCTATATATTTGAGTTACAAATGACTTAGAAAGAAGACTATACGAGCATAAAAATGAGTTGATCGAATGATTTACAAAGAAATACTGATGTAAAAAATTAATATATTTTGAAGAATTTAATGATATAGAACAGGCAATAAATAGAGAAAAACAATTAAAAAATTGGAATAGAAATAAAAAAGAAAGACTAATAAAAACTCAAAATCCTTTACGAAAAGATCTCAGTCTGGAATTTAATATATAAAGGGATTCCTCCACTACGGTCGGAATGACAGCAAGGAAGTCGGAATGACAGTTAGGAAGTCGGAATGACAGTTAGGAAGTCAAAATGACAGTAAGAACTAGTCATTGCGAGCGAACCACGGAGGCCTCCGTGGGAAGCGAAGCAATCTTTATTATTTAGCAAGATTGCCGCGTCGTCATTTCATTCCTCCTCGCAATGACAGATTATTTACAAAAACAGCAAAAAAACTTATACTATATAAGTTTTTTTTGATTATGGTTAGAAAAAGTAAGACAATAAAATATAGGTGTAAGGCTGTATTTATATATATTGGACATCTATGTGTCTATGTTTTTGTCACACTAATGTCTCTTATTCGTATATCCTGACATAAAGGATGCGAAGTTATGAGCTCTTTAACAAAGCGAGATTTCAAGTAAATAGTGGTGGTTTGCTTATACGGCAACTTTTTTCGTCATTGGAAAAAGCTTACTATATGGCTTGTCCATATCTGTCGTCAGATTTTAGTTGATATTATATCGATTTATTGGCTTGATGACTGGTGAAACAGCAAATACCAAAATGTCTTGAATTCTTGTCTAGAATACATAACTTCAAAGCTAAGTTTACTGCGTGGAGACGTAGAAGCGAAAAGGACTCATTTATAAAAATGGGTTTTGATAGTAAACTTATATCAGGTTTAGACGACCTATATCCCCCTGTTATTTAACTAGTCATCGCGAGCAACTTGTCATATCGAGCAAAGCGAGATATCTCTTAGAGATTTCTCATTATCATTCGAAATGACGGTAAAAAAGTCGCAATGACAGTAAAACAGGATTGATCATTAACATTGTTCTTCCTCCTCATTAAGAAAGTTTGCTAGGTCATCGCGAGCTTACTTGTCATCTCGAGCTTGTCGAGAGATCCCTTAAAAAAATAAAAAAGGGATTCCTCCGCTACGGTCGGAATGACAGTGAAAAAATCGCAATGACAGTAGATTCTCTCAATGAGGGGGACGTAAAGGAAACCGTCTATACCGCTATCAGGATTCGCAAATATAAATGAAACGGCACATCCTGTCCTATCGTTTAGTTTATTTGAATAAACATTTAGATACAAGACACAGGATACAAGATAAAAAGATATTTAGAGGATTCTAAAATCTTCAGTCTTTAATCACTGATCTGGGATCTATAATGAAAATGTGGTGTTTTCATATCTTGATGTCTATTAGTAACGGATTTGTCGGAAGACGCCCGAGAAACCAGGCTCAGATTATTTTTAATTTATATTTTATTAGAACATGAACTTTAAAAAATTATTTGCAACTACATTAACAGTGTTAATGGTTGCTACAATGTTCCCAGTTAACACATTGAAAGCTGGTTACAGTACAGAACTTGAAGGTGCGTATGATTATGCATTCTCAAAAGGTTCTACTACAATGGATACAATAGATACTTCAAATGTATATGGTCAATTGATCAGATCTCATATGGCAAAAATGTTGTCAGCATGGGCTACAGACGTACTTGGATTAACTCCAGATACTACAAAAACTTGTGAATTCACTGATATTGAAAATCAGACACAAGAAATGAAAGATTATATAGTTGAAGCTTGTCAACTAGGTCTTATGTGAGTTTGAATTTCAGAATTCAGACCAAACGACAAAGTGACTAGAGCTGAATTTGGTACAGTTTTGTCTAGAGCATTACGAGGTGACAAATATGATGGAGCTACTCCATACTATGCTGATCACTTATCTGCTTTAGAAGATGCAAACGTTATGAATAACATTTCTAATCCTTCTGCTTTGGAAGTTAGAGGATATGTTCGATTAATGATGCAAAGAGCTGACGAAGAAGGTGTAGCTACTCCTGCTACATGTAAAGATCCTATGGTTGCTATAGCTTGTGCTTTGAACCCAGAAGATGACGCATGTCCAGTAGAATGTAGAGATACAGTTATTGACGAAAATACAAACTGAGCATTAGATATTTCTATGAACACTATAGCATGATGAGATGTTCCAAATAATATTTCTTCTCTTCCTGTTGTAACATACGAATTCACAGCTGACGAAGATGTTAGATTGGATTCAGTAGTTCTTAAAAGATTAGGTTACTTTACAGATGCTACAGTTAAATATGCTGCTTTATTCATCGATTGATGAAGAGTTTCAAAAGTTGCTAGTTTCAGTACTTCATCTGATGAAGCTACAGTTACTATAGCTAATGGATACGAAATTAAAGCTGGTGAAACTGTTAAAATGACAGTACATGTTACTGTATGAGCCGTTTCTGCACAACAATTTAGCGTAAAGCTTTTGAGCGTTGGTTCAACTGCTGCTGATGTTAATCTAGCTTCAAATCTTACTTCAGAAACATTTAAGACTGTTGCTACAGCTTCTCCTACAGTTACTTACAGCAATGGAAGTAGTGTAGAAAATCCAAAAGTTGGTGAAAAATCAGCAGACTTATTTGAATTTAAATTGAATGTTCCTTCATCTTCAGAACTTAATGACTATGGAACTTTAAAATCAATTACTTTCAAGGATAATACAGGTACTATAGACGAAGGTACAGAACTTGAAAACTTCAAATTGGTTGTAGATGGTACTACAATTGCTACAGCTAAATCTATGGTTTGAAAATATCTTATTTTCGACGTAGCAGATGGTTACCAAATAAAAGAATGAAAAACTCCAGTATTTACTGTGAAAGCAGATGTTATTGGTGGTGCTTCAGACTATGTTAATTTCTTATTTGATAATGCTATGGATCTTGTTGTTGTTTGAGATAAATATGAACAAGCGATGAATGTTACTGGTGCATCAACATCTACAAAAACAGTACAAGTATCTGCTGGTAAAGTTACTTTAAATAGAACTAATCCTACTAGTACAGATCTTCTAGGAAATAAAGATAATGTATTCCTTTGATCTTTTGAAATAGTAAACAACGCTGGAGAAAGTTTGAAACTTTCTACATTGGGTCTTACTATGACAGGTACTGCTATTCCTTCATTAGATACAGTTAAAGTTAGACTTGGTTCTACTACAGCTTCTCCAATAGAATTGACAAGTTCTGCTGCAGGTACTATGTGGAAAGAAACTAGTATAGAAAAAGCAATTTGATCAAAATTAGTAGTATACATATATGCTGATACTCTTGAAACAGGTATGGATACTAAAACACTTACAATGAGTTTGAAGGCAAGTGTAAATACTGACTTCTTAATAGAAGAATCTTCAAATGATAATGATGTTACAGATTTGTCTCCATCTACATTAAACTGGACACAAATGCAAGGTAAAGACGCTGGTCTTACTCTTACAAATGTAATATTAGGTGCTAAAACTGTAGCTGAATGAACATATGGTGTTGATGCTGCAGACTTCAAAGTAAAAGCAAATACTGCTTACTGAGTAAAACTTAAAAAACTTACATTTACACCATCTCCATCTGTTGATACTAATACAATAGCAGGTGCTAAACTTATGAGAGGGACAACAGAAATTGCTGCAACTGTAAAAGTTGGAAGCATAGTTGTAGATGATGATATCACTATAGCAAAATGAGAAACAGCTGAATTTGTTTTGAAATTAGACGTTCAAAATAATCCAACAGTAACATGATTTACATATAGTCTTCTTTCTGGAAATGTAGAAGCTGAAGACACATCTGCAGATCAAAATGTTGTAACGACAGCTACATCTATAGTTGGTAGAACAATTACTGTTACTACAGCTTGAGAAATGGTTGCTGCTTACGAATCAACTGCAGACAACAATAAATATACAAAAAACATACTTGCTGGAAATACAGCAGTAGTATCTGAATATAGTTTATATTCAAAATACGAAGCAATAAATGTATGAAAAGCAGTTGTAACATTTGATGGTACAGGTGTAGATAATTCTGTACTTGATGTACAACTTCGATATAATGGTGAACAAGTTGCTTCTAATCCTTTATGGACAACTACAGATACTTGAACAAAAGCGGTTGCTACATTTGATGATATAGATTTCGATACATCTATGACAAAAGCTCCATTGCTTGTTAAAGTTATTTCAAAAGTTATCAATGAAGATGGTTGAGTAACAATAGCATCTAGAACTGTTACAAAAATAGTTCTTGATACATTAAAATGAAAAGATTCATGAGATGATATAACAGCTTCAACAACAACAGCTACTTCTAAAGCATTTGGAATTGTATCAGTTGCTATTAATCCTAGCGTTCCTACAATCGGAACTTCAACAGCTGATCTTAATCTAGCTACTACAGTTGGTAGCAATACAATGACTAATGGTACTGTTGCAAAATGAACATTAACTTCTGTAGTATTTACTTTGGAAGGTTCAAACTGAATTCTTAACAAAATATTTGTTAAAGATTCTGACAATACAACACTTTGAAGTGGTGCTGTAACTGCTGATGGAGATTATACTGTTACTTTGTCAAAAGAAGTTGCAGAATGAACTACTACATTGAAAGTTACAACTTCATTGACTGGATCTACAGTTAATGCTAGTTACACACTATCTGTTAAGACTATCAACTACACATCAAATGTAGATGCTACTGCTCTTGACGCTAGATTTGGTTGAGCAAAAACAATTCTTGTTAAATAGTTTTGTTCTCTAAATACATAAAAAATCATCAAAGATTTTTAATCCTCCCAATCCGGGAGGATTTTTTAAAATCAAAAAAATAGTCAGACTTGACTTATGTTGTAAAATTGTTATAAATCTAAAAACAAAAAATAATCTAAACTAAAAACTAAATTATGAATTTATGGAAAAATTAACAATCATTATCGTATTGGGATTTATCTGTATAGCAGGCATATTGTGCTGGCGCCAGGCATATCTGAACAAATCAGAAAAGCAATCTAAAAAGTTGATAGAGGACTTCATCGCTCTGATATCGACACACTTCTCAAACATTGAATTCTTTACTGATGATCCACGCCTAAACGAAAAAATCGCTTCAGAGCTAAGGAAAACATTGTATGATAAGACATCTGAAGATTTCAAAAATCTGCTGCTAAATGTCACTACTGTGCCACGACTTGAGTTTAGGTATGTTGATATCGATAGGTCTAAACTATTGCCTGTCATCACAGCTACCAATAAATTTACTGTCATGGTATTCCCATTGATCAAGGAGATTACTGCTTGGATAATCAAGTATGGTAAAAACAACAGCCCTGAAAATGTACAGGGATTGATCAAGTCTTATGGTGATCATTTCTATTTTCAGATCCAAAAATTTGTTATAACTGAACTTAGGATTGCTCAAACAAAACAAAATAAATAAAACTAAAAACCAAACCATTATGAACTATTTTGTATTATTGCTATTTATCTTGATTATATGTATCGTTTATTTCATATATAAATCCAAGAAAAAGAATTATAGCAAAAAAGAGTTATTATCATTTTTACACGTATTATCACAAAGCTTCCATGAAGCAAAGTGGATACAGGTAGGAGGTGAAAAAGATTCGCCACCTCAAGTTATCGCTCATAGAATGAATAAGGTTTTGAGAAAAAACCTTGAGTATGAATTCAAGTCTCTGCTTCCAAAGATGTATTATTTCCCCAAGAAGGGATTTGTATTTCCATCGGAGGATGAAGAGACTAATAAATTTATATCAAAGGTATTCCCTCTTCTCAGGTCATCGTATGAGCGATACAACGCCAAGAAAAGCAATCTGGTTTCGATTGCCGATCTCTTCTTCAAAGAAACTGAGCAGGTTCTTCTGCTTGAGCTTGAGAAAGAGTATAAGCACAAACTTTAAACAATTTATTGAAAATTAAAAACCCTCGGATTTTATCCGGGGCGTTTTTTTAAATTAACTTTTTTATTATATTATTTTATTTTATGGGGCTTTTCCCTCCCCAAACCCCAGAACTTACTTTAAATGTCTTCGACGAGATAATTTGACGCTTCGCTGAGATTTATTTTCTTTCGTTCTTTTGGCATTGACCCAAAAGAACCAAAAAGTCTAGACCTCACAATCCGCCATTTTGTTCGGCCTTGGTTTGCTTAGTCGATGAAATCTTTTCAGCAACAAAAATTTTTATATTGTAAACTTATTGATTCTGTGAAAAACAGGAAATGATTTGGCGTAGTCCTACGCGAAGCCGGGGGATTCTTTACAAATTGTTTGAGCTCCTGGTCGTACATAAAAAACAAACAGAATATTTGTAGTCCCGTAGTACTACGGGATAAAGAACTAGCCTTTTTGCTGACTTTTATGGCAATGAAAAAAAGTCAGCCTGCGGAGCAAATAAAAGTAAGTCATAGCGAAGCG
>CAYSXV010000001.1:36808-45022 GCA_964435215.1 uncultured Candidatus Peribacteria bacterium
GGCAATGAAAAAAAGTCAGCCTGCGGAGCAAATAAAAGTAAGTCATAGCGAAGCGTTAATTAGAAAAATAATTTAAGAGATTTCTCACTGCGTTCGAAATGACAGTGAAAAAGTCGGAATGACAGTGGTAAAGTTATAGTAATAATAATTATTTTTTCCTTAGTTCATCCCATAATCTTTCCTGCTCTTTACTTAATTTCTTTGGAATTACTACATGAGGAATCAGGTACATATCTCATTTTTTGCCAAATATGCCTCAGTTTCAGAAACCTTTTCAACTTACTTTGATCATATCTCAGATCTGAGTTCATTTGGGGATTTTGACTTTCATCTTTCATTCTGGGTGAGGAACTTGTACTTCTCAACCTAGTACCATATCGAATAGGGTAGCTTCTATTTTGCTGTATAAATTTTCTCATCTTCTTTCATAGCTCTTATTTGGAACTATATGTATCTGGATATAAATATCTCCGTTTGGAACATCGCCAATTCCCGCATTTCCTTTACCTTGAAATTTGATATAAGCGCCGTCTTTGATTCAGGCTGGTATTTTTATGTCTAGAGTCTCTCTGATGCGTTCTAATCATCCGTTATCTAGTTCTCTTCAGTTTTTTGTATAAATTTTTCCAGCTCATCCACATCTATCACAAACTGATTGTGTTTGCATCACTCCAAATGGGGTTCTCATCTGCTTAACTGTTTTTCATTTTCATTTACATACATCACATTGTTTTGCTTCTACTCATTGAGCTTGTACGTATCTGTAGTATGCTATCTTTTTTTCTACTCATAAAAATCATTCTTCAAAACTGATATTTATACTGTCTTTGATATCATCTCATCTGCTAGGTCTAGCTTGACCTCCTCCTCAAAATCACCCGCCTCAGAAAAGTCATCACATAAGATCTCCTAGATCTACGTTACCAAAATCAAATCATCAACCACCAAATCCTGATGTATCATATCCGCCTCCAGTTCATCATCCAAACCCACCGAATCATCATTTTTTGAATGAATCATATTGTTGTTTTTTATCTGCATCTCAGATCACTTGATAAGCTTCATTCATTTTTTGGAATTCTTCTTTACTTCATCATTTATCAGGATGATGCTTTACAGCTTGTTTTTTAAATGCTTTTTTGATTTCTTCTGGGCTAGCATCTTCTGATACTCATAATATTTTATAATAATCTTTATTGGGATCAAAGTCCATGATTGAAATGTTACAATGTTAAAATGTTTAATTCTTTTCTATTCTTCATTAACTTGTCATCTCGAGCGAACCACGGAGGACTCCGTGGATAGTCGAGAGATCCCTTAAAAAGTATAAAGCGATTTCTCGATTCACTCTGTTCACTCGAAATGACAGTGTGTCAGTCGAAATGACAGTGTGTCAGTCGAAATGACAGTAGTAAACTTAGATGGCACTAGAGAGTTAACAGTGATATAATAATGAAAATAAATCTGATTGCAAATTTATTATAAAATTTTGGCGTTCGAAATGCAAATTTTATAATAAATTTAATAGTACTTTTTGTTTTTCAAAAAGTGCAAATTTTCTTCATCAATTTTCCATCATTAAATTTGACAAAAATCAGTATTTAATTTATAATTTGATATGTTTTATAAAAATTTGATTATACTATGGATGTGCAGAAACAAGTCGAGTTATTCAAGTCTCTACCTTATGATACAAGGAGATCTAAAGTAACTCAGATGTTAAACCAACTCCAATCGACTCATAAAACTTTTGCTATGTTTTACAAAACTATTAGTTCTCTAGAAAAAGTTTCAGATAATTCTTTGGTTTATATGTATCAATCGATTCTTGAAATAGCTCAAGATATAAGAGCATGAAACAATGCCTCTGCTCAAGATAGAATCCAAAAATTCTGAGAGATAATTGCAGAAATCCAAAGACAAGAAGATCTAGATAGACAACATGAATGAAATCCCGAAGATATGTTAAAAAATATTTAGTAAACTTTATTATATATATTATCCACCATGCCACCAAATTTAGAACAATCATCAAACGTAGAAACTCCAGAAGTTACTCCTGTAGAGCAACAAGCTATTGATGATATCAAAAAATCAGATGGTAAAGCTGTTGATGCAAAATTTCCTGATGCAGATAAAACAAATGAAGCATTAAAAAGATGAGATCTAAATTCTAATGATGATCCTAAATCCAACGAAAAACAGGAACAAAAAGAATATAGTGAGTCAGATTACAATATGCATTTATATATGGTTATAAATCAAATACATACAGTTGCAGTGTGAGTTTATGATAAAGATCATCAAATCATGCCAGATAAAAGTATCAATCTTGATTATGTAAATCTATATAAAAATATAGAAAAACAAAAAGATTTATTTTTACATTCTGAACCATTGAGCGTAAAGGCTCGATTAGCTATAGAAAATAGTATCATAGCAAAAAGCAATTTAAAAGAAAATACTCAGGTTAAGCTTATAGATATACCAAAATTTATGGAACTATTTCTAAAAGAACAAAAAATCGCTATTGTCCATGAAAGAGAAGAAACTATTAAAAATCCTACCATCAAATTTAATAACATCGATGCTGACCAAAAATCTGGTGAATTTATAGCTATCTCTATACAACAACAAAATGAGATTATCAATAGCTTTGCAAAAATGTTAAGTAATAAGCAAGAAATCGTAAGTATAAAACTTATTGGTAGAGCTAATTCTGTACGTCCAGCTAGCGAAAAAACAGTTCGTGATCAGATAGAACAATCACAAAAAATATTAATCACAAAATGATTTGATCAAGAACTTTTTCATAAAATAAGCCTTGAACGCGATGGTACAAAATTAAATAATGATGATTTTTTTTCTAATCTAAACACATTGAGTCCTCAAGAAAAAGATAATGAACTTAACAAAGCTTGGGCTTATGCAAGGGCACTTATGCAAATAGATTTTTTACCTGACAATCAGATTAAAGAGCTTATAAATAAAAGCCAAAATTTTAATATCTCTTTGAACCCTCAGCGAGTATCAAATAATTCAGACATTGTCGGTCCTATACCCGATGGAGATCAATTTACGTGATGATGACTTGAAATAAATACCAAATGAAGCGAAGAAGTGAAGAAAATTACAGAAATAGATCCTCTAAAACCACTAAACACATTTATACAGATGCATACTTCATTAAAAGCGTCAGAATCTATTCCCAATGATCCAGAAGGTTCTTCCAGAAGTTTAGATATTGGTTCTTTAAGTTTATCATTTAGAGATGGTAAGCTTGAAATTAATAATTACCTTACACCAAAATCTTGATCAGATATCCAGAAAAAACCTTTTGATTATTATATAAGTCCAACTGAAAAATCAGGATCTGTGACAAGTTCCAATACTCGATGACAATCATTACAGTTTGATAGTAATATTAAATTTGATGACCCACGTATAACAAGTATTTGAAATAATCAAATAATTCTAACTTGAGTGGATGCTACTCCCAATTGATTTATATCTCTTTTGCAGGAGTGCTCTGATAAATCTACAGATCCTAAACAAAAAGAATATATCTCTACTATAATTCAAGTTATAAATAATTTAGTGGAAGTTAACAATAAAAAAATCTAAAGTATATATTTTTTACTCAGATATTACTGGTGCTGCATAATCAAATACAAAACACCATTTACCAATATCTTGGTCATATTTCGCCATTCAAATACCCACAACTAACCGTTCTCTATCTGCTACGATCGACTCGTGTCATCCTTTTGTGCTTCTTACAAATCCGCTTACTACAGTTTTTATATCGCTTCAATCAGCAATATTTGATCTGATTCTAGTATAATTAAATCCTTCTGATTTTGCTCTATCGCCCACAGATTGATGTTTTGAATTTTCATGTTCAAGTAAATTATTTTTTGCCAATTCTTCAGCGTGTTTTTGAGCGCTTTTTGTAAGTAAACTATCCACTTGAAGCTTTTCATTTCATTTTCTATTTCTTGCATTATTTAGTTCTATAAGAATATGTTTTTTAATTACTTCCAATCATTTTTTTTCATTGTCATAAAACTTTAAAATATCATCAATATCCATATTTATTATTACATCATGAGAAATTTCTTTTCAATAAATATTAACCAATTCTTTTTTAGCATTATTTTTTACATTTTCTTTATTTTGAGAAAAACTAGGACTTCATATGAGTCATGCTCCCAGTATTGCTAATCATATCAATGCTTTTTTTGATTTTTTCATTTCAAATAATATGCTAAATCAGTAAAAATTATAAACAAAAATACAAATTTGTCAAATAGATAATATAAAATCAGATTATAGATTTTTTTAATTATTTTTAATTGCTTTCTGCTTTTTTTGCATTTTTAGGAAAATAGTTTATAATTAAATATATTTTAACTCTAGTTTAGATATGCCACCAGATTGAGAAAAAGCTCCAGATACTAAGCTTGAAGATTTAAACAAGCAAAAACAGAACCTAGAACAACAGATCACTGATCTCAAGGCTCAAGTTTTGGACGAACAAGAAAAACAGACACAACTAAATAAGCTAGAAGAAGAAAAGAAAAAAGTAGAAGAACAGATTTTACAATCTAGTCAGACAGAACAATCCAAACTCAAACAAAATGTAGAACAATCCAACAATTCAAATCCTCAAACATTTGAAATTATAAAAGAAACTTGATTATATACCAAGCTACAAGAAACATTTAAAGATGATTCGATCTATCCAGATCTAAACTGAAATATCGATGCTAAAATAGATAGATTCTCAAACCAAATAAATACAACAATCCAGAAATATTTGGAATCAATATTTTTATCTATCTGAGAAAAACAGTTTCCGCCTGCAGCATTGCAATCTATCAATACATGAATCCAATTTATGTTTATGGATTGATTAAAAAATTCTAGTAACAATGCTAGTTTCTTTTCTTGAATCGGGAATGTAAATATGAATTGATTCAAGTCTCTTTTTGAATGACTCACAAAAACATTTGCTAAATGATGAGAGTTTTTATCTACATGAAAAAAGATAACAAAAACTATAGATTTTCTATCTCTACAACCTACACTTTGGGATAATGCAGATAAGATACCACAACTCATGAATCCATCAAAATTTATACAACTAGCAAATAATCAGAAATTACAATCAGCAACAGATATTACAACTCTTTCTCTAAGCGACTTATCTATACAAGAATGAGATATAAATATGACTCAAGTTGAAAAAGATGCTCTCAAAAAAATAGCCGAAAACTCAGCTATCAAAAACGATCCTAAAACTATAAAAGCTATTATATGAGCACTCGGGAAAGCTGATTTATTTTTGGAAAAAAGAAAAGATCTGGCCAATTGAGCATTGGATATGATGGATAAGGCAAATTGAATGTTTGCTCCATTTGAAAAAATGTTATGAATAAATATGTTCGATATGTTGAAGCCATTTAAGTGAGTTCTAAATATGGTTTTGAGTCTATTATGATTTTCATGATGACTCGATTGACTACACAGGAAACGGCTTTCAAGGAAAATAGAGTGACAACTCGATACCAAAGAAAAAAAAGATTTTATTTCAGATTCTATGGATTATTTCAAAGATAATATTTCAAAATCTTCTGTAAAAGAATCCGATTCTGCTAGTATACTTACACTATTCTCTACAGAAATCTGAACTATATCAGATGAGATAAAACCCAAAATCCCTCTTGATTACAATGTTATCTGTGATGGTATAAAAAACAATTTAACAAATCCTGAAATTATCAATCCAGCTTTATTACAACAGATGTGATCTCCTTGGAGTACTATGTTACTAGAAACAGTAGATGCAAAATGAATCAAAACATACAAAGTAGATAAAGCTCAATTCGCAGGTAAGGAGACTGATTTTATCAAATCATATACAAGTTTAATTATCCCTAGTCTGATCAAAGATAATAAATTTATGAAAGATATAAAATGACAAGATGAGTTCTGACTTGCTGTAATGGCTTGAATAGTAGTTGATCAAAAAGTTGTAATAGATTGAATAAAAACCAAAGCTATTATTCCATCTCAATATTTAACTGCAGCTACTGTAGCTGTTCAACCCAAAGTAGAAGATCCTACGGATAAACCTGAATCACAGACATATAAATGAGAAATAACCAAAGAATCTACTAAATATCAAGATCTCGTAGATACGATTATTACAAAAATAGAGGGGTGATATTATAATCCAGATATGAATATATCATGAATGTGATCTTCATGAGAGACTATGATGGGTATAGATAGAACAAACTGATGAACATTAAATACTAGTGAAGCTTGAAAAGAATTCCGAGGTCTAATAGACGCAGATAGATCAAAGAATCCAAACTTATGGAAGCATCTATATTTTGGAGGTGATTTAGAACCCAAACTTAGAACTCTAGCATGAGAAATTATCAAACCACATTATGAAGATTTAACAAAAAAATATCTATCAGCCGAATCTATTAAACTTGTAAATACTGATTGAAGATTATTATTTAATTTTATTTATGGTACTTGGAATGGGGCAGGCCGATTTCAACAAATGGCAAACGTACTAAATGCTAAAGTATCATCTTGAATATCAAATACTGATGAATTACTAAAAGCAGTTGTAGAATTTAGAACCCAAAATAATAACTCTCTAATCGCACAATGAGGTAGAAAGATAGAAGATATAGTTGGCATTGCATAAAAAATAACTACTTGCTTAATACAGTAATAATTATTATAAAACTATAAAATACAAACTTAAAACCCAGAAAGGAGGTATATTATGAGAAAATGTAATGCACGAAAAAAAGCTTTACGAAATGCTATCAGAAACAAAAAACTCAATAAAACTGCAAAAAAGCAGAAAAAACAAATTAAGAAGTGATAATTATGCGAAAAATTTATTATTACATTAGCTAATAGTCTGGATTGGATATTTCAATTCAGACTTTTTTGTTTAATAAAAAAAATACAAGATTGCTCAAGTATTTATTATTTTAATATGGGGTGGCCGGGAACTCGCCACGGAGTACTCCGTGGTCCAACCCGGGACTACAAGACTATATTTTTGAAAGTAGGATGCTGTAATCGATGTTGTATATGACCATCTCTTTTTATAATTTCTTCTAATCTTAAAGCATCTTCCTTTGTGTCTTTCTCAAAATATCATAATAAAACAAATTCTCACATAATTCTAGTTGTTTGTGTCCTTCAGTTTCTGTGTTCATACAATCTTCTTTCAATATTATTAGTATATCATATATAATGCTTTTGTTTTCATTTGAGAATATAAACATAAAACATGTTTTAATAAAACAAATAATAAAGTTTTTAAAATATATAAATTATATTTTTATTAAATAAAAAAATAACTAATTCAATAGTTATCTTAATTATTTTAATTTGGGGTGGCCGGGGACTCGCCACGGAGTACTCCGTGGTCCAACCCGGGACTACAAGACTATATTTTTGAAAGTAGGATGCTGTAATCGATGTTGTATATGACCATCTCTTTTTATAATTTCTTCTAATCTTAAAGCATCTTCCTTTGTGTCTTTCTCAAAATATCATAATAAAACAAATTCTCACATAATTCTAGTTGTTTGTGTCCTTCAGTTTCTGTGTTCATACAATCTTCTTTCAATATTATTAGTATATCATATATAATGCTTTTGTTTTCATTTGAGAATATAAACATAAAACATGTTTTAATAAAACAAATAATAAAGTTTTTAAAATATATAAATTATATTTTTATTAAATAAAAAAATAACTAATTCAATAGTTATCTTAATTATTTTAATTTGGGGTGGCCGGGGATCGAACCCGGGACCACTAGCTTAAAAGGCTATTGCTCTACCGACTGAGCTACCACCCCACAAATCTACTTAATGTTTTAATACTGATTATTTTTGCTCGGACTGAAGTGAAACGGAATCCCGCAATGGCGGGAGACTGAGCTACCACCCCCCAAAAACACCTAATTCATTAGGCGCTTGTCTGCCTTAAGCAGATTTAACCGCTTAAATAAATAATTATTCAAACGATCCTAGATAAACCCTTTAAGTTTTTTGTATATTTTTGAACTGATTTTTATAATTGCTTTTGTTCAGTCTTCAAATGTAACTTTTTTATTAATAAGATTGGGTTTAAATGTTCTTTTTGTAGCTCTCATACTATGAGACC
>CAYSXV010000001.1:45122-49778 GCA_964435215.1 uncultured Candidatus Peribacteria bacterium
TTATTAATAAGATTGGGTTTAAATGTTCTTTTTGTAGCTCTCATACTATGAGACCTATTATTTCATGATGTTGTTCACTTTCATGTGAAATAACAAACTCTGGGCATTTTGATTAAACTAATAACTAAAACACTATATTATTATTTTTTATCTCATTCTTTTTTTACTTCTTTTTTGTCTGTAGCAGGTGCTGCTGCAGCTACTCATGCTGTTCATGCTGCTTCTCATTCTACAGCTGGAGCTTCTTCTACTTCTTCAGTAAATATCATAACTGTAACCATAGGTTGTTCTTGATCTTCAAGTATTTCAACTTTGGATCAAACATCCAAATCTTTAACAAATATAACATCACTCATTTTTTGTATAGTAGATATATCTATTTTGATTTCATGTGGTAAGTCTTGTGGATAAGCTTCTACTTCAACAGTATCTTTTAATAACTGTATTTTTCATTCTCATAATTTTTCTATGTTTGATTCTCATATAAGAATAACAGGTATTTCAGCAGTAACTTTTTCATCTCTACTTACAGCCAAGAAATCTATATGACTCAAAAAATCTGTAACTGGATCTACTTGTATATCATGGATAAGTGCCAATTGATCGATTCACTCTCATGTAATTGTAATAGGAGTTGAATGTCATGCCTTCTTAAATAACTTCAAAAATTCATTTTTATTACATGATATTAATATAGCTTCTTTAGTATGTTTACCATATATTACAGCTGGTATGATATCTTGTCTTCTCAATTGTTTAACCTTTTTACCAGTTATTTCACGAGATTGAACAGTAAGTTTCATTTATACTATTTTCAAAATTTAAAAACATAACTTTATTCTGATTTTATTTCTTCTGTTTTTTCAACCTTTTCAACTTTCTCAACTTTTTTCACATTCTTTTTCACAACTTTTTTTCCTCATTTAACCAAGTCTATATCTTTGTTTTCATTTGTTAATTTAGTTTTGAATCTTGCATCTTTTCAAACTTTTTCTCTTATATAATACAATTTTGCTCTTCTAGTTTTATAATCATCAAGTAACAATACTTTATCAAATTTTTTGAATGATAAAGGATATATTTTCTCTATTGTCATACGAGTCACTGGTCATCTTATAGTAAACGTACCATCTGGATGATTTGGCTTTTTAACACTGATTACGAGTCATTTAAATTTCCATATTCTATTTCATTCTCATTCAGTCAATTTTTCATGTATCTCCAAAAACATTCCTGCTTTTACTGGTAATATATTTTCACCATTTTTATCGTAGATATTTTTTAATCTTGAATAATTCATTTGTGCTTTTAAATCATTTAATAAAACTATTTAGCCTTACTATTCATCACTTTAGCTTTCCATTTTTTTTGTTGTTCAAGCGATTTTCTAACATCCATAATTACAACCTTCTCGACTCTTATTAGAGCCTTGTTTAATTTCTTTTTTGCCTTTGTTTTTAATCTAACCATTATACTGATACTTTAGATACTAAATCGTTTAATCATTTTCTTTCCAAAAATTTTACCACTTCAGCATTTCTTATTCAATATTTTTTTAATCTCGTAACTGCTTTTTTCTTTGTATTGATAGTCCATTTTGTTTCTCACATTTTCTCTTCTTTTTTTAACGTATCAATATACCATTCGATAGCTTTATCGTGCTTATCTCATGATTTCTGTTTTGCTATATTGAGTTTAAAGAAGACTCTTGGATATTTTCCTCCATTGGTATTTCCCATTTTATATATTTTAATATTAAATATTTTAATTATTATAATTAACTAATATATTTTGCCATGTAAGCAAATGCTTTGTTTGCTTCAGCCATTCTATGTGTTTCTTCTTTTTTCTTCACAGCAGATCATTGACTAGAGTAAGCAGCTAATATTTCTTCTGATAATTTTTTGTACATTGGTTTTCATTTTTTACTATTAGCAGCATCAAGTATCCATTTTATAGAATAGAATAATCTCTTATTTGCTTTTACTTCTACAGGCACCTGATAGATTGATCATCAAATTCTTTTTGATTTAATCATAACAGTAGGAGAAGCGTTTTCTATAGCTGTTTCTACAACTATAACAGGGTTCATATGTCAGCTCAATTTGATTTCTTTTAAAGTATTTTCAAAAATCTTTTTTGCTATACTTTTTTTTCAGCTTTCCATAAGATAGTTTATTATTTTTTCGATTTTTTCGTTTGATTGAAATCAAACAAAATCTTTGTTAGTCATCGTGGTATTTTAAATAAATATTATAAAAGGTTATGCTTTGGGTCTTTTGCAGCCATACAATGACCTTGATTGTTTTCTTGTTCCTACTGGATTAGCATCGTATTTTCATCTAACGATATGATATTTCACACCTGGTAGATCTTTTACTCTTCATCCTCTTACAAGTACAACACTATGCTCTTGTAATGTATGAGCTTCACCTGGTATATAAGCCAAAACTTCTGCTCAATTTGATAATCTTACTTTTGCAAATTTTCTCTGAGCTGAATTTGGTTTTTTAGGACCCATTACAGAAACTTTTAGACAGACTCATCTTTTGAATGGAGCTGGTTTTTCTATTTTCTTATTACTTTTCAATTTATTTATTCCAAATTGCAAAACTGGAGCTTTTGACTTTACTCTTCTCTTTGTTCTTCATGTTCTGATGAGTTGATTAATAGTAGGCATAAATATATTTTTCAAATAATTTAAAATTACAAAAAAATAACACGTAGAAGAACATATATGTAATTACTTTTTAAAATCAAGACAAAATTAGACAAAAGTACTTATAGTTAATAACTGGATTGTAAATCGTAAGTATATTAACTTATTGAGAATTGATAGTTGTGGCTTATAATTTAACATGTCACTTTCTAGTTATATGGCTTATTCTAGAGAGATAATATTTCATTAAATAAAAAAACCTCGAAGTTGAAACAATTCGAGGCGGCTTCAAACAGAATATTTCTGTTTAGGCGGGACAAATACATTCACATTCGTGGCATGTAGGACATTCGTCCTTGTCACAACTCATAATAGATATTGTGAACAACACAGCTGCTAATAAAATAAATAGCTTTTTCATGATTATTTGTTTTGTTTGTTTTGCTACTCTTTATTTCTCGGGATTTTCGCTTACTCCCACAAATAATAAACCTAATTTATAAGTAAATATATAATATAAAAAATCAAGTATAACTAAGTTATTTATAAATATATTCTTTAAATTAAATAAAAAAAACAGCCCGGATAAAAAACCAGGCTGTCTTCAAAAAGTTGGGAGAATATTACTTCACGAATTTGACAACTCCCACGCTGCCATCCTCGTAGATAAACTTGATAAAATAAATTCCTTTGGTGAGATGTATTACACTCACTCTAAATTTTTCGGAATCTACTTTGCTTGTTGATAATACACTACCAGTCAGATTGAAAATCTGAACATAGTCGGCTTTTTCTTCCATTTCTATGTTTAGATAATCGGTTACAGGATTCGGGAAAATTCTGATCAAAGAAGAGGATTGGTCCTCTATCCCAAGCCCGTTTACGACTGTAATTGTTGCCATAGCTGTATTTGTACAGCTCATAAAGTCTATATAGCTGTACACTATTGTGTGTATTCCGACTCCGGCTGTAGTTGGATAAAACCATCCATTAGCTACGCCAGGTCCTGAATATACTCCACCAAGTGGGATAGCAGTGTTTAGCTGAAACGCCGAAGCATTCAAATCCACAGGATTTGGGAATATAGCTTTGAATTCAACCTTTGGTTTTGGATTAACTGCCAGTAATTGACTAGCGGTAGCCTTGCAACCATAAGCATTGGTATACTCATAATAGATATTATAAGTTCCAACTCCTACAGTTGATGGATAAAATAATCCACCAAATATACCACTTCCATAGTAGCTTCCACCATATGGATATCCTCCATTCAAAGTAATCGGATTTGCATCCAGGCAGATATTTTGTTGTGGTAAATTCAAAGTTACATTTGGCTTTGGATCTACCTGCACAACTACATTTATAGTTGAACTGCACCCAGGAGCATTTGTTCCAGTGACAGTATATGTTGTAGGTATGTTTGGGGAAACTGTAATTGAAGAAGAAGTTTCTCCGGTATTCCAGACATAAGTATTTGCTCCTCCGACCGATAATGTGATGTTTTCACCTTCACAAATTCTAGGATTGTTTGGAGAAATATTCATATTAGGAACCTGGTTTACAACTACAGTTGCGCTTGCTGAACATGTGCATCCATTTGGTCCGGTTACAACCACAGAATAAGTAGTAGTTGTAAAGGGATTTACTGTAATTGAAGCATTTGTTGATCCATTGGACCACAGATAAGTACCGCCACCGCTAGCTGTAAGAGTAGTGCTGCTTCCTATGCATATATTGGTGTTACCACTTATACTTGCATTGGGTGATACGGTTACAGTTACATTGGTATTTGCTGTTGCAGAACAACCATTTAAGGTAGCAGTAACGTTGTAAGTGCCTGTGGCTGCAATAGTTGCATTTGGAATAGTTGGATTTTGTAGGTTTGAACTGAAATTATTGGGTCCAGTCCAAGCGTAAGTACAACCAGCTGTTCCATTTGCTAAAAGATAAATTGTTTCGCCTTCGCAAATATTTCCACTTCCACTTGCAGATACTGT
>CAYSXV010000002.1:0-14553 GCA_964435215.1 uncultured Candidatus Peribacteria bacterium
TGATCGCACACAGCTGTTGTATTTGGTCAGGCTTGATATGATTTAGTTATAGTAGATAATTTATCAAATAGTCACATTTGAGTTTTGGATGCAATTGCTCAGCTTATATGATACAAGCCAAAATTTTACGAAGCAGATATTAGAAATATAAACTCTTTGGAAAAAATATTTGAAGAAAATTCTGATATAGATTGAGTGATACACTTCGCAGCCAAAAAAGCTGTATGAGAATCATGTCAGGATCCATTTTTGTATTATGATAATAATATACAAGGCACAACAAATATTCTTAAAACGATGTTAAATTATAATATAAAAAATATAGTTTTTTCTTCTAGTGCTACTGTTTATGACTCACTTAAACTTATACCACCATTTTCAGAAAATGATCGCTTAAATACAAATAATCCTTATGGTACTACTAAACTTATGATGGAATATTTATTAAAAGATATGTCTTCTCATAAAAATTTCAATTCAGTTGTACTGAGATATTTTAATCCTATATGAGCTCATTCTTCTTGATTAATATGAGAGAGTCCCAAATGAATACCGAGTAATCTAGTTCCATTTGTTTACAAGGTTGCAAAGTGAGAAATATGAAAATTAAATATATGGGGAAATGATTATAAGACAGAAGATGGTACTTGAGTAAGAGATTATATACATGTAATGGACGTTGCTGATGCTCATTTAGCATCTTATAAACATATATTGGATTATATTCAATTTCAAACTATGGCAGAAAACCAGGTTTGATTATATGATATTTTTAATATATGAACATGACATGGACAAAGCGTAAAAGAAATTATAGAAATCGCAGAAAAAATAACAGAAAAAAAGATAGAATATGAAATATCACCTAGAAGGCCTTGAGATATAGATATATCTATAGCCAATCCACTCAAAGCAAAACAAATTTTATGACGAGAATCTACGAGATCTATTTTTCAATCCATTGAAGATTGATGGAATTTTGTAAATAATGAAGATATTATAGTTACTGTTCCAGAAAAAAAACATCATGTTAAACCCAAGCAGAAAATAAAGCCAAAATCAAAGAAGAAATAAATTAACTTTAAATATGTTTTTTTTAGTTTTCTAAAACTACTATTTATGTACTGAATCTCTTTATTACAGTTTATATTGATAGTGTCAGCTGTTGTATTTATACTTTTCTGAATAGATCTATATAAGCGTAAAAAGATGAACATATTACATATGATAGTATTTTTTTGATGATCGATTTTTGTTATCGTATCATCTATCAATCAAGATTTGTTAAATCAATTCTGAATGATTTTTGGTATAGCGAGATGAGCAGATGTACTTGTTTATATATCATTGATAGTGCTTTTCTATTTCTATATCAATTTATTAAATAATCATACAAAAGACAAATATCAGCTTACAAGGCTTATTTCTCGACAAGCAATTCACGATT
The DNA here is from genome assembly GCA_964435215.1 of uncultured Candidatus Peribacteria bacterium. Classification (GTDB taxonomy): domain Bacteria; phylum Patescibacteriota; class Gracilibacteria; order Absconditabacterales; family Absconditicoccaceae; genus UBA6263. Next base: position 1,448 of record CAYSXV010000002.1, read on the forward strand.
GATACAATAAAGAAAAAGATAATATAAAAAATTTCAAAAATACAGATTACAAAGATAATTATATTTTCAATATTAGAGTTTATAATGAATCAGGAAAAGTTTGAGCTGTAATAGATGAAATATTTCAATCTTGATTTAAAAAAATTGTATTTGTAAATGATTGATCTCAGGACAATACTTTAGAAGTTTTGGAATCCAAGAAAGCGCAGTATCCAGATAAATTATTTATTATTCTTTCTCATATAACAAATAGGGGAGGATGAGCTGCTAATCAGACTTGATATAATTTTATAAAAAAATACTGAGACGAACTTCAAGTATCATGGTTTGTATGATTTGATTCAGATTGACAGATGGATGTAAAAGATATGGATACTTTTGTCGATAGGATAAGAAATGAAGAAGTAAGGATATCTCATTTGATTGATAGAAAACAAGATATTACAAAGGGTAAAAATAAACCCAACGATCTTTATATATGATCTAGATTTGTTTATTGATGAAAAGCAAATAATATTCCTAGAGCTAGAAGAGTAATACTTTTTATTTCCAAAATCGTTACAAGAATATTTTACTGAACAAAAGTTTCAGACCCACACAACGGTTATAGAGTAATTAGTTTACCGGCACTTAGAAAAATAAATTTAACAGCAGATGGTATGCATTATGCAAACGAATTAAATGAACAGATAAAACATTTTAAAATGAAATACGAAGAAGTGCCAGTACATATACGTTATACAGATTATAGTTTGGGTAAATGACAAAAAAATTCCAACAGTATAAAATTGGGTATTGAAATGATATATAAAAAAATATTTTTCAGATAATTATTTTACTTTTGCTCTATTATTTCGAGCTTATCGAGAAATTTCTTTAATTTTAAAAGATATATTACTTTGTTAGATATTATTTCTAACTTCTCATACTTTTAATATCTCTATCCATCTGTTTTTTAATATCTTTTTCTTTTAATATTTGTTTCTTTTCTACTTTCCTCATCAATTTTCATATTCAGATTTTTAGCTTCACTAGTCATCTCTTATCCAAGTAAACCTCAAGTGGTATAGCTGTCATTCAAGATTTATCTAGCATTGCAGATATCTTTGCAAGTTCTTTTTTTGTAATCAATAATTTTCTTTTTCATTTCGCTATATATCATCATATCTGTGTAAGAGACGTTTTTTCATATAGTGGTATATCCATATTTACTATCCATAGTTCTTTATTATCCATCCTTATGATAGAGTCTTTTATATTTACATGGCTTCACTTAATAGATTTTACTTCATGTCACTTCAAAATTATTCCGACATCATATTCTTTGTCGAAACTATAATCATGATAAGCATGTTTATTTTTTGTAATCACTTTCATATTTAAGTTTTTAATTTGAAATTATTCATCTATTTTATTCTGTAACCATTCTACAAACGGTGTTATTTTTTTAAAGTCCTTTATTAATTCTTTTTCAAATTCTTTTCATAAAAGTTCTTTATCTGCAACTGGTCTTTCTACTATTCGATGCTTCAATTTTAATAATTCAATATTTTTATTGTCTTTTTTGTATCATCTAGGCGCTGTTTTGACAGCATCTTCATAAAGATAAAAAGATTCTAATTTCAAAACTTTATCTATTATTTTTTTTAGATCCTTTCATTTTTTATCTATTCATTCTCTTATCTTGCCGGTAGTATGAGAGTCTGGCATATACAATCATCAAGCTATAAATGATTGATTACCTGGTTGTATATGTAGATAAAAGCAGGGTAGTCAACCTCTCTTTCAAGTTGGTGTTATCTCTATTCAAAAGTTTGTTTTATATGGTGTTTTATCTTTTGAAAATCTTGTATCTCTGTTAATACGAAAAATACAATCATTTGCTCTTATCTCATCTCACAAATCATAGAAATTAGAAATTTCTTTTATCAATCTATCTGCCATGGCTAATACTTCTTTTCTAATTTTTTGATATTCTTCTCTGTGTAAATCAAACCATTCACGTTTATTATTTATTTCTAGTTCTTCAAGAAACTTTAGAATTTCTTTCATTATAATTTTAAAATTTCTAAAATCTGATTTCTTCAGCTTTTATTCTCCATTGTTTCATGCTATCCCTATCTCTTATAGTTACAGTTCAATCCTGTATACTTTGATTATCTATTGTGATGCAGTATGGAGTACCTATTTCATCTTGTCTACGATAACATTTTCATATGTTTCAACTATCATCAAATTCACACATATAATCCTGACTCAATTTTTTATATATATCTTTTGCCATATTTACTTGTTCTTCATCTTTTTTTACAAGTGGGATTACCGCAAATTTTATTGGTGCTATATTTTTATGAAACCTAGCAACAACCCTTGTTTGTTCATTTCAATTTCAATCACTATATTTCTCTTCATCATAAGCGTCTATCATAGCTGTTAGTATTGCTCTAGTCAATCATCGACTAGGTTCTATACAATGTGGTACATATCTTTTTCATGATTGTGGATCAGAATATTGCAGATCTTTTCAGCTAAATTTCATATGCTGATTGAGATCATAGTCGGTTCTATATGCTATTCATTGTAATTCTCCCCATCATCGTGGAAATTTGTATTCTACATCACATGTTCACTTACTATAAAACGATAATTCATCTTTATCGTGATCTCTAAATCTCAGCTTCTGTTCTTTTATTCATATCTCATTTATCCATCGTTCTTTACTTTGCTTTTTCCATTCTTCAAATGCTTTTAATCATATTTCTTCATTATTTTCTACAAAATATTCTATCTCCATTTGATAAAATTCTCTCACTCTAAACATAAAATTTCCTGGAGTAATTTCATTTCTAAATGCCTTTCATATCTGGGCTATTCCAAATGGTATCCTAGATCTAGTCGTATCCAATATATTTTTAAAATTTACAAATATTCACTGTGCAGTTTCAGGTCTAAGATAAATATCTGTTCATTCTCATTCTACAATTCATTGTTCAGTCTTAAACATTAGATTAAATTTCTTTGGTTCAGTCCAATCAAATCCTCAACATTTAGGACATTTTAATTTAAATTGATTTATAAATTCTGTTTGTTGAATAAAGCTTCGAGATCATACTGCTATATTATCAATATTCATTTTTTCTTTTATTTTTTCCAAACTTAGTGTATTTTTTTCTATATATTCTTCGATTAATTGGTCTGCTCTTAATCTACTTTTACATTTCTTACAATCTATCAAAGGATCTGAAAATCATCATACATGACCTGATGCTTCTCGTACTTTTGGATTCATCAATATCTGAGAATCTAGTCAGATTATATCATCTCTTTTTTGTACAAAAAATTTCCATCGATTTTCTTCGATATTTCTTTTGATTTCTACACCATAGGGTCATAAATCTCGAGCATTTGCCAATCATCCATAAATATCACTACCAGGGTAGGCAAATCATCTTCTTTTTGCTCGTGCAACAATATTATCCAAACTAAACGTCATAATAAATATAATTAAAGATTTAAAATCTAGTATAGCAATAACTAATTTCTTGCGACTTTCAACTTATTTTAAAAAAAGTCTATTAAAATTTGACAATTTATATTCGCTCGACTATAATCATTCTACTAACCTTTCTCCCATAACGTTTGCCAGCTCAGGGTTGATTGATATTATAGGAAGAAGGTCATTATTTTATATCTTATCATTATCGTTTATCCTTAATGATGCTAGTATACACCATCAGGATCCCAATAGATAAAATTCATTAGTTTGTATATTTCTAGATGCCACAAAAACATAAACACAAAACAAGCCTAGCAATTTAAAATCTAACGGCGCTCAATCTAGTAAATTTATGTAGTGAAGTTCGTTCTACCTGTCCCTTTTGTCTAGTATTCTAGCAAATATATTTAAAAGCCGATATCAAACATCCTTTAGGCTAGATAATGTCACTGATATTCTAAGTAATACAAAATTTATTGCTTAGTTTGGTTAAAAGATATATTAATAAGTTATTTTAATGGTTTTCTTCCGATCTTAAAAATACTATTGACAAATCAATATTTAGGGTTATAATACAAGTCATAATCTTCTCTCAATAAAATATGTTAGAATGAGACGCAGTAAAAACTTGAAAGTTTTTAAACGTCGAAACTATGCCCTTGGGTATAAAAATTTAAAACTTGGCATATATTATAGGAAGAAGGTATCAAACTTTGTACGAATTGTCTTCAATTCACCTGGTAATCCACTCCAAAGGATTATAAGTTCACTACCGGTTAGGTTTTGGCACCAGCATTACAATGTTCGCCTCTTCCTTTTTTTGTGCTCACTTTTTTATTTCTTAATTAAAATTCTATGTAAATCCTTTTAACTAAAAGCCTTTATATTTTAAATTTTAATTTATGTAAATCCTTTTAACTAAAAGTTTTTATATCTTAAAAAAAATCTCAAAAATTTACATCTTAAAACTTATGGAATCTGACTCTCTGTTTATCGGAGAGTCTTTTTTTTATTGCAAAATAAATAAAAAACTGTAGAAGTAATATGTAATTTATAATATAAAAATTAATCTATGTCAGATTGTATATTTTGTAAAATTATTTCTTGAGCTATACCATCAGTAAAAATTCGAGAAGATGACGATTTTATTGCAATATTAGATGTTTTCCCAAATACAAAATGAATGACATTAGTAATGCCAAAAATGCATTATGATTCAGATTTATTTGAGATAAATGATAAAGAATTTTACACAAAATATTTATTAGCAGTGTCCAAAGTTGTAAATTCACTCAAAAAATGATTAAAAGTTAATAGGGTAGCTATGGTTATTGAGGGTACCTGAGTTAATCATTTGCATACTAAACTATATCCATTACATGGTATTTGATCAGACCGACAGACACATGAAACAAAGCAAGAAATTTATTTCGATCAATACGAGTGATATATAAGTACTCAACTTTGACCTAAAGCCAATCCTGATCAACTTCAAAAAGTTGCCGAAGAAATTTTAAGTAATATTTAATTTTTAAAAAAATTCACATGAGAAATTTTGGAGATAAAGATAATATTGTAGGAATTGAAAATATTTTCTCATTTGAAAATAACGAATTAAAAAATAATAATAAATTTGAAGAAATAAAAACAGATGAGAATTATTTAGATGAATTATATTCAAATTTAGAGTAGAAATTATAGTAAATTACTTGATTAAATATTAGAATTATTTAATGATTAAAAAAAGTAAACGTTTATTTTTATAAAAATATTTGATAATGCTACGTACGCATACTTGCTGAGAACTTACAGCAAAAAATAATTGAGAAAATATCATTATATCATGATGGGTAAATAAATCTAGAAACTTATGATGAATGATGTTTATAGACTTAAGAGATAGATATTGATTGACTCAGGTTGTATTTAATCCAGACAATAAAGATCTTTTTTCTCAAGTAGAAAATATAAAAACAGAATATGTAATACAGATTAAATGAATTGTTAATCTTAGACCAACCGATCAAACAAATAAAGATATACCAACATGAGAGATAGAAATACATCCTTCTGAGGTGAATATTTTATCAAAATGTGAAACTTTACCTTTTCCTATAACAGATAATCCTAATACAAGTGAAGAAAATAGATTTAAATACAGATTCTTAGATCTTAGAAGAAGGCCAGTGCTTAAAAATTTAGAATTTAGGACAAAAATGTTAAATTTCACAAGAGATTGGTTTTTTGATAAATGATTTTTAGATATACAGACTCCTATATTTACTGTATCTTCTCCAGAATGAGCTAGAGATTATTTAGTTCCATCTAGAGTAAATCCATGAAAGTTTTATGCTCTTCCTCAAGCTCCACAACAATATAAACAGTTGCTAATGGTTTGATGAATAGATAAATATTTTCAGATAGCCCCATGTTTTCGTGATGAAGATCCTAGGGCAGATAGACATAGTTGTGAATTTTACCAAATAGACTGTGAAATGTCATTTGTTGAACAACAAGATGTATATAATGTTGTTGAGTGATTTATGAAAGATATTACCACTCATTTAGTTCCTCACAAAAAAATTGTTACGGATTTTGTTAAAATAAAATATGTAGAATCTTTTGATAAATATTGAACAGATAAACCTGATCTTAGATTTGGTATGGAATTTATAGATATGACAGATATATTCAAAAATTCAGACTTCGGTGTTTTTAAAGATATATCAAATAATTCAAAATGAACTATAAAAGCCATTAAAATTGATAATAAAATTCTTTCAAGAAAAGAAATCGATGAATTTACAAAAATAGCACAAGAAGCAAAAGCAAAATGATTGGTTTATATTACATATACTGCGGAATGACCACAAAGTAGTGTTGTAAAATTTTTAAACCCACAAGAATTAGAATCTATAAAATCACTTTCAAAAGCAAATATATGAGACACTATATTATTTATTTGAGATGAATACGATATAGCAGTTAGGGCTTTAAATAAAGTTAGACTAGCAGTAAGAGATAAATATAATCTTGTAACTAAAGATGATTTGAGTTTTGTTTGGATTGAAGATTTTCCAATGTTCGATAAAGATGAAAAAACTTGATGACTAGAATTTGCACACAACCCATTCTCATATATAAAATGATGAGCAAAGGCACTGGAAACATTAGATCCATTAGAACTTGAAACCAATCAGTATGATTTAGTAGTAAATTGATATGAGTGTTTGTCTTGATCTATACGCAATCATGATCCAGAAGTTTTGTTAAAAGTTTTTCAAGCTGTTGGTATGTGAGAAAAAGAAATCAGACAAAAATTTTGAGCTATGTATGAAGCATTTAAATATTGACCTCCGCCACATTGATGATTTGCTATATGATTTGATAGATTTATGATGATATTAATAGATGAAGATAATATACGTGAGTGTTATGCTTTCCCAAAATCTGGTAAAGCAGAGGATGTAATGATGTGAGCTCCAAGTATAGTGGATACAAAACAGTTGGATGAACTTTATATAAAAGTAAATTTACCTAAAGACAAATAACCATGAAAGAAAAAATTAAAAAATTATATCGTGATGAAAGGCACGAAGTTATATGATGAGTATGTGCATGACTCGGAGAATATTTTCATATAGATCCAGTTTTAATTAGAGCAATATTTGTTATATTCGGTCTTATGTGATGATTCGCAGTGCTTCTTTACGTAGTACTTTGGATTATAGTACCTGCTAAAAAATATTAAATTTTGAAATACTTTATGCCCAAAAAAATAAAAAATCTTTATAAAAAAATAAAAAATCTTTACTTGAATCTTTTTCAGTATTTAAAATTATTTTTTTCTAAATACAAAAAAACTTCAATCAATTGAATTATAGTAATTGTTTCTATTTTACTAATACTTTTTATAAAATCATTGATTATTTATAATACATATTCTACAGAGGTAACTTGATTTTTTAATTATCTATTATTTTTTATAAATGATATACTTATATTATCATTCCTATGATTTTTAACCTATCTAATATTTTTTATAAAAAATAAAATTATAAAATCAGTCTTATCTGTTTTTAATTTTTTCTTTTTTTTGATATTTTTTATAGATATTTTCACTATTAATTTTTTTCAAAGTAGGCTTTCAATGCTAGATTTGTATTGACTTATGGATTGGTCTGATATATCTTTAATGTTTTCTTATATATGAATTTTATTAATTTGATTTGCTATATTTTTGTTGATTTTTTTCAATGCTCAAAAATATTCCAAGAATACAAATAAAAAAAATCTGATTTTTACAATATGTTTATTTATTTTTTCATTATCATTATTTATTACAAAAATAAGTAATTATTCTGATTTTAGATTACAACAAAATATATTAAGTTTAAATTATGATTCTGTACTAGAATATCTTTCTCCAAATAATTTAACATACGCTCAAAATGAAAAAACAAATTATGAAGATTATTTTAATATAGTAAAATGACAAAATAAAAAGCTAAATTTAATACTAGTTTTTGCTGAGTCTTTTTCTGCTTCTGATTCTGCTAGGGTTGGTTGATTAAATAATAATTTTCCATATTTTGATAAAATACAATCTCAGTGAACAACATTCACAAATGTAATATCCAACTGATGTACATCAGATAATGCTCATATTTCTATTTTACAATGAATAGAACCACGATACTCTCCAACTTCCAAGGAATTAAAATGATACTTCAAATACAAAAGTTATACTGATACCTTGCCACTATTTTTCAATAAATTATGATTCAATACAATATTTCTTAGCTCTGCTTGATTAGAATTTCTTGATCAAAGAAGTTTCTTAAAAAATATGCAATATAAAGAAATTATATGAGAAGAAAAATTTAAAAAAGATAAAAAATATACTTTTGATTCAGCTCCAGATTATTATTTATATAATGGGGCTATAGATCTTATATCTCAGCAGACATGAAATTTTTTTCTTACATTACAGACTATATCATCACATACTCCTTATTATACTCCATATTGAAATTCATCACAAGATATGTTTGAATATGTTGATAAAAATTTATATGCATTTTATTCTAAACTTAAAAGAGTATGATTTTTTGATAATTGAGTTCTTGTAATAGTTTCTGATCATAGGAAAATGCAGCCATTAACAAAACAAGAAGTAAATAAATTTGGTAAGATATCTTATGCAAAGATATTAGCAACTGTTGTATGATCAGGCATTAAACCAGGTGTTTTTAATAATAATATCATTCAACATATAGATTTTTTTAGTTCTATAAAAGATTATCGATGAAGTGGATATATCCAAGTTTCATCATTATATAACGATGTATTTTCCAATCAGGTAAATAGAGATTGGTGAGTTACATATTGTGCATATTTCGATAATAAATATTGATTAATTACTTCCAGTTGAGATTTTTCAAAGTTTAGAAACAGTACAGATACAACATCATGAAATCAGTTTTATTCTTATTTAAATGCTTATCAAAAATATCAATCTAAATTATTTTCTTGAAATTTAGATATTCTTAAAAATACTATTATAATCTGACATAGATGAGATCCATCTACATCTCCAGATAGTTCATTACAATGATTTCTTTCTGCTAAACAAAATTGAGCAGATTGAGTAGAATTTGATATATCATATACCAGGGATGATAAAAATATTGTTAATCATTGATCAAATCTAATTTGAACCAATTGTGAATTATCTTGAAATATAGCCGACTACAAATTAAATTATATAAAGAAAAACTGTTTATTAAAAAACTGAGAGAGTATCAAAACTCTAGAAGAAATATTAACGGCTCTTAAATGAATGTTTAATTATTATTTTGTGGAAATTAAGGTATATGATTCTTCAAAAGCGGAAGAACAGACATTAGCCGCAATAAAAACCGTAGAAAAACTCTGAATACAAGATAAGGTTATATTTATTTCCTATGACAAAACTGCAAATTATATAATAGGCTCTCTAAAAAACATTAAAGCATGATGGGATTGATACCATACATGATTGATAGATATAATTCCAACATTTTCACATAAATATTATTTATTAGAAAAATGATTTATTACAAAAGAAGTTATACAACAATCAAAAGATATGAATAAAGAACTAGTGGTTTATACGGTAAATGATGTAAAAGAGTTGAAAAAATTATATAATTTATGAATTAGAATTTTTATGACAGATAATATTACAAATATCAAAAAAGCTTTATACCAAGTTATGGATAATAAATAAATATGCTAAATAAACTAAAATCTGATCTTAAAAAACTTTCAAATCCGAAACAAGCTGAGATACTTTCTAGATTTTTTAAAACATGAAAAGGTGAATATGGTGAATGAGACCAGTTTTTATGAATCAAAGTCCCAGTACAAAGAGAAGTTGCAAAAAAATATTTAGATTTAATGTTTGATGATATACAAGATTTATTAAATTCTTCAATTCACGAGCATAGATTAGTATGATTACTTATATTAGTGCAAAAATATACAAAAGCTGATTCTAAAACTAAGCATAAAATTTATAAATTTTATCTCAAAAATTCTAAGAGAATAAATAATCGAGATTTGGTAGATTTATCAGCTCCTCATATTATTTGAAATTACCTTTTAAACACAGATAGAAATATTTTATATAAATTAGCAAAGTCATCCAATCTGCGAGAAAAGAGGATCTCAATAATAGCAACATACACTTTTATAAAAAATCATCAGTTTGAAGATACCTTTAAAATAACCAAAATATTACTTAAAGATAATCATGATTTAATACATAAGGCGGTATGACGGATGATTAGAGAAATATGAAAAAGAGATTTAAAAGTAGAAGAAGATTTTTTAAAAATTTATTATAAAAATATGTCAAGAACTACTCTTAGATATGCAATAGAAAAATTTCCAGAAAATCTTAGACAAAAATATCTGAAATGATTTATATAAAATTTATTAGCAATTTTAATCCAAATTTATACAATAACTCACAATTTATATTTTAATATTTTTAATATGAAAAAATCATTATTTATTTCACTTTTATTTGCACTTATATTCTTATCTGCTTGTGCAAAAGCTCCAACAATTGAAAATGTTTTAGATCAGACTTGATCTTCTGATACAGAAACTGGTGCTTCTTGTAGTTTAAATTCTACATGAGATTCATCTTGTGATGTTAGTACTTGAAAAACAGAATCAAGCAAAAGCACTTGAGAAACAGTTTCAGTTAAAACTACTTGAGATACATCTTTCATTAAAAAAGATGTTAAATGATTTGCAATCACAAGTACTGCATTTGTAAATAAATGAAAAATACCAGTTCAGTATTCATGTATGTGAAAAAACATTAATCCTTCTTTTGAAATTCAGAATGCTCCCAAATGAACTCAGAGTTTTGCAATGATAGTTTATGACCCAGATGCACAATCTTGATCTTGGGTACATCGAATAATTTGGAATTTCTCCATAAATTCAAAAACAATAGATGAATGAAAAGCTCCTTTATTGGCCGTTGTTGGTAAAAATTCTCGATGAAAAACTGAATATCGTTGACCATGTACTCCAAACGGTACTCATAGATATTTCTTTAAATTATATGCTATGGATACAAACTATGGTAATTTCCCAAGCTTAATGATGACGGTTAAACAGTTCGAAGATATAACAAAAACTCATATATTATGAACAGCTGAAATTTATTGAACATATTCAAAATAATTATTTATAATTCTAAACAATGACGATGAATAGACAAAAAAAAGTAATGAAGATACTTATTATTATTATTTTCGTAGTATTTATGTTATCTACATGATTGGTTACTGTGATGTATCTTACAGATCCAAATAAAACAGCAGAATGAGAATTGACTTGAGAAAATTTAACTTGAGCTACAATACAGACTTGATTAAATCTTACATGAGATGCTATTACATGAGAGGTAAATACATGAAATAAATAGTTTCTTAATCTGCGATTTTAATCTATTAATACATTAAATATTATGAAATTGATAGTTGATCATAGTTCTAGATTCTCAAAAATGCGTGCTCATACAGCTACACATTTGCTACATTCTCAATTAGCAAATATTTTTCCAAATACAAAACAAGAATGAAGTCAGGTTGATAACGATTATTTAAGATTTGATTTTAGTGCTGATAGATTATTGGATCCGCAAGAGATATCTAATATAGAGAAAAAAATAAATCAGATTATATATCTAGCTTGTGAGGTAACTACAAAAGAAATGAATATTGATGAAGCGTCCAAACTAGGTGCTAAAATGTTTTTTGAAGACAAATACGGTGATACTGTGCGTGTTGTTCAAGTTAAAAATACCCAGTTACCACCAGAACTTCAAAATGACGATATTCCAGAATATTTTGCTTTATTCTGAGATTTTTTATCTACTGAACTTTGTTGATGAACTCACGTATCCAATACTAAGGATATTTGATGTTTTTCTATTATATGACAGGAAGCTGTAGCTTCAGGTATCAAGAGGATTACAGCTCTTACTTGACCGAGAGTATCAGAAAAAATACAAGAGATTCAAAATATTCTAGATATTACAGTTAATAAATTATGAATAAAAACCGCAACTCAACTACAAGATAAATTAGATAAAACTATTAGAGAATATGAAGATATGCAATCTAAGATAGAATCTTTGGAAACTCAAATAATTATAAGTACATTAAAAAATATTAAATCAGAATCTGATAAAAACTTTGATAAAATAATAAAATTAAATTCTGATTTAGAATTTAAAAATATTTCTTTTCATGCGAAATTAATTTTTTCAACATGAAATATTTTAATCTACAACGATCAGTGAAATTTTCTAATTTTATCTGACAATAAAAATGCTAAGGAATTAACAACCAAAACTTGACTCAAATGATGATGAAATGAAAATATGGTTCAAGGTAGAGATACAAAAATTTTAGAATTATTTAAATAAAATGATTAGATGTAATTACTTAATTCTTTCAGAATGAATAGTCTTGGACCAAATTACTTGATTGGCCTCTATACACAATGTTTTAGAAAAATTTTCAGGTTCTGAATTTCCTCTTGTTATAAACAAAATTGCTATGTTAGCATTTTTTGAAAGGACAAAAGAAGATATTTCTAAATTTGAAATCACATGGGAGCTATTTAATAATGATAATTTAATAAAAAAAGATAAAGTTATGGTAGATTTTAATGAGAAATTTAAACATAAATGGATAAATATTTTTCAATGAGTTGAAATCAAAGAGCCTTGAGAATTTAGATTCTCTATTTATCAATGATGAAAAGAAATTAATAGATATGCTATAGAGGTAGAAAAAATATAATATTCAAAATTTATCTTCTTTAAAATAAATATGCAACAGACAATTCAGATTGGTAAAACTCAATGGACTTATATTCAAGAACCAGATAGAGAAGTAATAAGTAAACTTGCTGAAGAATATGATTTTCATGAAGTTATAGTTGATGATCTTATGGAAATCAATGCTCAGTCTAAAATAGACAATAATAGTAAACATTTTTTTCTTGCTCTTACATTTACAAAATATGTAGCAAACGA
>CAYSXV010000002.1:14653-46203 GCA_964435215.1 uncultured Candidatus Peribacteria bacterium
ATAATAGTAAACATTTTTTTCTTGCTCTTACATTTACAAAATATGTAGCAAACGAGCAGAAATATATTTTGAACGAATTGGATGTTATTATATGAGATAATTATATTATTACTACAACCTCGTTAGAATCTCAGACTTTCAATTATCTTTGTGAGTCTATCAAAAACGAATCAGAAGAAATAGGTGATGATTACAAGACATCTCCATATTATATATTATATAGAATCATAGATACATTTTATGATAAAACAATAAAATCTTTAGCTATTTCATCAAAGGCGCTTCTTACTATACAAAATAATATTGCCGACAGAAAGATAGAAAAATGATTAGTAGAAGATTTACTAAATCATGACTTAAATAAAATATTTATCAAACACAATTTTCTTTCTCAAGATGATATCATTATAGATCTTATAGCTCATGTAAAAAGTCTAAATGATAAACATTTAAATATGTATTTTAATAGTCTCAAAGTAAAACTCCGTAAAGTAATCAATATTATAAATGTATTATCAGAAAGAATAGACTCTCTTATGGGAGCTTACGATACATTTGTATGAATAAAAAATAACGATACAATAACTAGATTAACGTTTGTAAATGCTATTTTTATGCCATTGACTTTGATAGCTGGTATATGATGAATGTCAGAACGAAGCATGATGACCGGTCCAGATAATCGGAGATTCGCATATCCTATGTTTTTGGTGTTGTGTCTTGCTATAGCATATATCACATTTTTTCTTTTACGTAAATATTTTCTAAAAAAATAAATTAAAATCTGATTTTAAACTACTTATATAGATATGATGAATCCCAAAACATCACAGCATTTTTTATCCAGACAGCCTTCTGATATTAGAAGAGCTCAGATAGAATTTATGAAAAGAACAGATAGTGTGCAAGCTATCAATACTGCTATAGGTAATGTATCTCTCGCTATGTATCCTGCTATGCAGTCTAGAATGTTCAATCTTGATAATCCAGAAAGTCCTTTTAAAGATTGAGTAGTAAAATATACGGCAACAGTAGGTACACAAGAAGCAAACGATGCAGTATTAAATATTATAGCATCAAGTTGATTTGGTACTACATGATTATATTCACAGATTACAGATGGTGGTAGTCAGGCTATGGAATTGTTATTGCTATGAGTATGTTGACCAGCATGAACAGATCAAGATCCATTGTTACTTATAGACGCAGCTTATACAAATTATAATGCGTTTGCTCAGAGAGTAGGTAGAAAAACAGTTTCTATTAAAAGAGATTTACAAGAAGATTGAAAATTTACATTACCAGATTTTGCGGATATAGAAAAAACTATCCAAGAGCAAAAACCCAATGCTATAGTTGTTATACCTTATGATAATCCAACTGGTCATTTTTATGACTTAGATTCAATGAAGGCAATAGCTCAACTTTGTGTTAAATATAATATGTGGATGATAAGTGATGAAGCATATAGAGAGTTGTACTATACAGACCAAACTGCTTCTAGTATACGAGCTTTAAATGAGAACGAAGTTCCATGAATTACATGAAGAAGGATAAGTATAGAAACAGCATCTAAAGTACGAAATGCTTGTGGTCTAAGGATATGAGCATTGGTAACTGATAATCAAGATTTCCATACAAAATCAGTAGCAGAGAATACAGCATGATTATGTTCAAATAGTATATGACAATATATTTTCGGTGCATTAGCTCACGAATCACATGATAATCTTAAAAATCGATATAATTCACAAAGAGAATATTATTTTGGTATGATGAAGGTTTTGACACTTAGATTGAAAGAAATCTTACAATGAATCATAGTATCTAGCCCAGATGCATCTATTTATTCAGTATTAGATGTAAGAAATATTGCAAAGCCATGATTTGATTCACTAGATTTTGTCCTTTTTTGTGCGCAAAAAGGTAATATTACAAAAGATGGTAAAGAATATACATTACTAGTTTCGCCTATGGCTGGTTTCTATACTGTAGATGAATGAAAGTTTAATCCAGGTAAAACACAGATGAGAATAGCATATGTTGAAACACCAGAAAAAATGGATCTAGTCCCAGAATTATTTGCACAATTATTTAAAGAATACGAAAATAACAGATCGTAATTTATATGCTTAATGTTTTTAAATGAAAATCGTATCACGAAATGTAAACGGGATAAGAGCAGTTATACAAAAATGATTCTATGATCGAGTTAAAAAAAATGATCGAGATATTATTTGTTTACAAGAGACAAAAGCATTCGAATCTCAACTTCCTGCAGAATTTCGTTATCATATGGCAGATTACAATCGAGTACGACATGTTTGAACTAAACCATGATATTCTGGTACAGCGACATTTTATAAAAAATCATTAAATCTGATTTCATCCAAATCTCATTTTGAAGATATAGAACATTTCCATGAAGATGGTAGGGTAGTAGAAACCAAATTTTCTTTTTCACCTGTCATTTCGACCGAAGTGGAGAAATCTCTTAATTTAGATGCTTCGCGCGACTCGCAGTTACAGACAATAACACTTCTAAATATTTATTTCCCCAATTGATGAGATAAAGCTGATTGAACAGAAATGCTTACATATAAACTAAAATTTTACGAACACTTTATTCATTATATAAACAATCTTAGAGATAAGTGAGAAAATATTATAACTACTTGAGATTTTAATATATGTCATTGTCCTATAGATATTGCTAGACCCAAAGAAAATGAAAATTCAATTTGATTTCTTCCTATTGAAAGAGCAGAAATGGATAAATTATTAGAACATTGATATACTGATATATTCCGTCATTTTAATCCAGATCTCAAAGATCAATATACTCGACGATCTTATCGTGCATGAGCTAGACCTAGAAATATAGGTCGGAGACTAGATTATTTTCGAGTATCTCAAGATATAATACCCACAATAAAAAATATTATTCATCAGACTTCAGTTGAAGGATCTGATCATTGTCCTATTAGCTTAGAATTGAGTTTATAAAAAAAATGAAAAGGTAAAAAACCGTTTCATCATTCTTTGGAAACCTTTAGTTGGTCTCTTTTTTCAAAACAGATCTTCAATTCAGATAATCTATTTTGAACTCTATTTTTTTTGCTTATAAAGCCCCTTATTTTTACTCCATTTTTTTTGATGGGGTCTTTTTCGTTTAGGAAATTTGTTATTGCACTAGTAATAGCTGCTTCAATTTCCATAATTTTGTCATCTGCATTTAACAAACAGCTCTGATCGTTTAATAGTAGATAACTTTCATCTATTAAATAATTAGCTAGATCCAAATAATAGTTGTAAAAAGGCAGATCGCGGTTGATTTTTAATATAGCGATGACTAACATTTTGTTTTTATTTTTTATTCATATAACTATTTACTACAAAAAGTCAATAATAACTTGAATTTTATTGTCAGTTAATTATATTGACAAAATAATATATTTATAATTTATAGATAAAAAATGAATAATAGATTTTTGGCTAACTATTTGATAAATAATTTTTGAAATCCTGATATAAAATTTGATGCTAAAATATATACATTACAAACAGAATCAGAAATTACAAATATTCAATCTCAGATTGATATTTTTGCTATAAACATAAAAGAAAAACAGGAAAATATTCAACAACAAATTATAGATAAAGAAGATCAGCTTTGAAAGTTACAAAAATTTATAGACCAAAAATCTCAAATAGAATCTCTAAAACCACAAATAGAAAAATTACAATCTCAATTAAATAAATTAACCATTGAAATTGATGATTTAGAAAAATCTAAAGATCCTATTATTCAAGAAGAATTGAAAATTAGATTATCTATCCAACAACTAGAAAAAGATAAGTCTAATTTAGAGCAGTCATTAAAACCAGATTTTCAATATGTGCTTGATACTTATATTCAATCCAAAAAATCTCAAATTAAAGATATACTTTCTTATAATAAAACTAAAACTGCAAATTATAAATCTAAAATTTGAATAGAATTTGAATCTCAGACAAAAGATCAGTATCCTTTTGAAGATTTTAAAGATATGCCAGATATTTTAGAAGAACTAAAATCAACTTTTATAGTTGAAAAAAATACTTTTGTAGATTCTAAATTAAAAGATTATTCATTGAAATATTCACAAGATATTGTACATAATTTTAATGAAATATTAAAAAATTATGAAACAAATAAATCATTAAATACTCCAACATACATAGATAATATTGAATTAAAAGTTAAATATAAAGACCTAGATAGTATCTATAAAGCCACTATTGATCGGAATAAACAATTTTTCCCACATTTAAAAGATATAAGAGAGATTCTATGTCATCCATTATTTAAATGAAAATGAGATATATCTTTTGAAAATATAGAGAGATATTCAAATTGAATTACAAAAAGATCAGATGCAAAAAAATTCAATAATTTAAATGCGATGTTAAATAAAATTATATTGGAATATAACTTACCTATTTGAAAAATTTCTAAAGAAATAGAAGGCACAAAATCTGTAGAACAACGAGATAAAATAATGGATGACCCAAAGTTAAGAGAAAATTACGCCAGATATATTATGCTTGATAAAGAAGAAATAAAAAGATTACAAAAAATAGTAAATTTATTTAACGAGAAAAAATATATAAGTTTTCAATGATCTGAAAATATTATTTCTTCTATAGATAGTTTATTAAAAGAATCTTACAAAGAGTTAAATCAGAAAAATAATTCTTCTTTTCATGATATTTTGAATAAAATAACAATTAAAAATAATGATGCATTAAATGATTTAGTAGACGATTTATTGAGTTTAGTAGAACAAAATAATATATGAAAAGATGTATCACAACAATTGATGATGTTCCAAAATATTATATGGACCATATATGCTTATTTTAAAGAAATTTATTTATCTCAAAATATTAATGTTTGAGAAGTACTAAATGAAATAATGGAATATATTGTAGAGAAAATGTATATGGAAACATTTAGTAAAAGCATGATAGATGATATAGAACAAAGGAATAACTTATTTTCATTATATGATGAAATTTCATCAATGATGAAATTTCATATAAATAGCGATAAATTAAATGGTGATATAAAAGTAAAATTGATAAAAGATAAAAAAGTCTCATCAATAGATGACAAAACATCTAGAATGTTTTGTTTATCAGATATATTAAAAAAATTAACTCATTTTATAGTTTGCAAAAATATATATGATATAACAAATAATATCTTTTTAGAAAATACGATTGAACAATGAGATCGAAAAGCTTGTGCAGACTTATATGTTTGATCTAATGATCTTAAAGTACCATGAATAGATCCTATTTTAATATCTCCAGATAAATTTGGTATCTGAAACTGAGAATATATGTTGGAATCTTATGACATATCAGATTCAGATAAATATTTGGCTTATGTTAGAATGTTTAATCTTTCTGACTTTAAGCAATATGAAAAAATAAAGAATATGATTTCCAATAATTGATCAAATTTAACTGAAACTGAAAAAATAAAAAAATTCTTAAGTATGATGTGTTTCAAAGATAAAGATCTTATGAGTAACTGAATCGTTTTAGAAGAGTTCACACCATTATTTATACACAAAAATTTTGAAATTTCTATTGATTGAATAAATTCTGAATGATTAAAATATATTATATGAGATAAAAATTATGAGATGCTTAGAACATATATATTTTATAATTTCATGGAAGCAAATAGAGATCATGATTATATAGTTACAACTCCCAAAGAATTAATATCTCCAGCTATACCTAAACAGAAATTAAACGAAGAATGACAAAAAATTATAACAATAAACCCTGATATGCCAAGAACTATAGTTATTCCTAGAAATACATGAATGACAAAGAAATTTGAATATAAAAGAGATACAATAGTTATTCTAAACCAGAAATGTACTACATGACTTTCTGGATTCAAAGAAGCAAAAAATCATAACAAAGAATTATATGCTTACGTTCATAGAGTAAATGATTTTCCTACCCGTAAAAATTGTATAGAAAAAATCAGGTTAGATATTTATGATACATACGAAGAATTCTTACAAGAACTTGAAAAATTTAGAAAAATCCATGAAATAAATCCAGATGTGGTTGTGAGAGTAGAAACATATAGATCAGAATTTGAAAAATATGATTGAGCAAAAGAAAGTATCATATATAAAATAGCTAATACTCAAAATTCTCCATGAAAAATCATATGATGAAAAAAAATATGAAGACCATCCAAAAATAAAGATATTGAATAATTTATAATTAAAATATATTCATATGACAATGCAAGATAAGATATTACATCAAAAATATGGTATTGATAAATGAAACATCTTTCCGTTAAAGAGTGTTTTTACTTGGACACAAATGAAAGAAATACTTTCATCTCAGTTATATGAAAATCTACAAAGAGCGCTTTCTCCAAATGATTTCTTTTTTAAATGAAATAATAATTTATTTCAGAAAAATAATCCCAAACACAATAAAGAAATATATAATCTATTCCAAAGTTATATAGTATTTAATCCAAATAAATTACCAGATAATTTTATTAAATTATTTGACTTAGATCCACAGTCTCCTAGTATGCAATCTGACGTAGAAGAAATATTTAAAAAAGCTAGGTTATTAGATAAACATTCGGCTAGGATAGTTTTTGTAGAAGATAAAATAGTTATATTTAGAAATGAACAGACATTGACGCATAAAACAAGTACATGACTTACATCGTGAGAAAAAAAACGCAGTGAAATCAGGACGACATTTAATACTTTTTCAAATATATATGATGCTGTTAGAAGTCAGTATTATACAGTCCAATCATCTCAAGAAAAACAGGATGATTATAAATTATTGCAACATGATATTTTGAAATTAGCTCAAGAAATTCAGACTTTAGGTTTCAAAGTGAAAGATTGAGAATTTAAAAGAAAATTGGATTCTATTATTTCAGAAATTAGTTGAGCTACAAATTTTAGAGTACTATGAGCTAATTTACAAAACTTACAGAATCTGACATTTACAAATAAATCTATAGATTCTAATTTACTTCAGTGAGCCAAAAATAAACTTTCAAAGAGATTCAAAGATTTACAAAGTATTATATGAATAGTAAAAAATCAATTAAACGATTTAGAAAATATACTTATTGAGTATCAAAATTGATTAGAACTATTTTTGAATCAAATACAATTCACTCATATGTGACTTAGTATAGAAAATTATAATAATTCATATTTAAGATTAGAAAAAAAATACTGACCAATATCTCCTTTCAATACTTTTCACAATCGGATTAATAAATATAAGAACGATAAATTATTATATCCAAAATTTTTGAATTATATTCAAGCATTATTTGATGTTTATAAAGATGAACATACAAAAAAACTATCTTGAAAAGACTTTAATTTAGATCTTTTTGGAAATTTTAATGAAATTAAAAATAATATAAAAAACATTGAAGATATTATTATAAAATAATTATTGTATCCGATATAGACGTAATTTCTCTTTACTTAGCATTCATGCTACATTTTTTATATCGTTTAAAGTTAGATTTTTATATTTTTGTAATATTTCATCCAAAGTTTCAATATTTTTGTAAACTAGATATTGTGATCATATAAAACTACTCATTTCATTTGAACTCTCTATTCACATCTGTACTTGTCATACATTGTATCATATAGCATTATCAAATTCTTCTTGTCAAAATTCTCAATTGGCAATTTTTTCTATTTCCTCATATATCTTTTCCACTCCAAAATCAAATCTTCCTTTATCTATTCCTGCTCTTATGACAAATGTACCAAAATCCTGACTACTATTATGGACAGCTTTGATATAATAACACAAACCTTGCTTTTCTCTTATATTTTGAAATAATCTTGATGACATATTTCATCAAAGTATAGTAGCAAGTACGGTTGCTGCATATCTAGTATCATCATTTCAATCAAATCCTACTGAGGATATTACAAGATGGTTTTGTTCTGTTTTTTTATCCCAAAATCATTTATCTTGCTCAGGTATAGTATGCATAAAATCTGGTTTATTAATCCTTTTTTTATCTGGCAATTGACCAAAAATATCGCCTAATTGTTTTTTTAGTTCTATAATATCATCTATTTTACCAGCAATGATGATTATTAAGTTATCCTTTGTATATAGATCTGTCTTGTGTTCAAATAGCATTTCTTGTGTAAATGATGATATATTTTCTATATTTCATATTATAGGTCGGCCATAACTACTGTCTCCATAAAAAAATGTTTGCCATTTTTCCATGACCAATGCCATTGGGTTATCTTCATACATTTTTAATTCTTGAATCACAACACCTTTTTCTCTTTCAAGTTCATCTTTGGGGAATTGTGGGTCTATCATCATATCTCCAAGTACATCAATAGCTTTATAAACAAAATTTGGTGCACATTTTACATAATATCAGGCATATTCTTCTCATGTATAGGCATTAAATTCTCAACCAAATTTATCAACAGCTTCAGCTACAGATTTTGGGGTAGGGTATTTTTTACCTCCTTTAAAAAACAAATGCTCCAAAAAATGACTTATACCATTATTTTTCTTGTTTTCATATATACTTCCAGCCTTACACATAATTTCAATAGTTACAGAATTACTATCTTCCATAGGAGCAAATATAAATTCTACTCCATTAATCTTTTCCACAAAATATTTCATAAATCTTTTAAATAGAATAAAAAACCTAACCATTATCAATAGTTCAGATTTAAACTATATATTTCTTATTTTAAAACAACTGATTTTATATAATACATTATTATATATTAGTATTGACAAATTGAGATTTAGGGTTATAATACACAGCGTTTTAGGATATAACCAACATCCTTCATGGATGACACCTTCGATACCAATAAAAAGTGGCTCTCAAGGCCGATAACTAGTGTAGTAGTTATCACACTAATGGCTGGTTTCTTTTTCTCTGCTCCTCAGACATATGCTCTAGGGACAAACGAGAATTTGCCAGTAACTTTGGATCAAGACTACCAACAAACAAGTAAATTATCAAATTTTGTAAAAAAAGTATTCACCTTTTTCTCAGAACAATCATCTTCTCAAACCAATGTACAAGAAAAATTATCAAATCTTAACGTCGTTACGGATAAAACCACTTGTGAAGAAAAAGCCTTACCATTTATAGATATACAAGATAGTGTATATAAAGATTATATAATGACACTATATTCCAAATGAATAGTTATATGATCCAGTAATAAATTTATGCCAAATAATAATTTACGCTTTTATTGAATGATCAAAATTATAATTGATTCTTATCGTTCAAAAATATGATATGATATCAAAACACAACTCTGATTATCTCAAAGAAATTATTTTGTAGATGCTTGAATTGATATTGATAAAATCTCTCTTCAATATTTAAATACTGCTTATGAATTATGATTTTTAAGCTGAATAAATGATTTTAATGTCTCATCTAAACTTTATTTTCAAGAAGATGCTTCATATAATACTACGAAAAAAATATTTACAAATATAAGTAAACAATCCCCATTATTAGTAAATTGATCAATTATAAACGATATTATAGATACGCAAGATATCATCACAAGATGAGAATATACCAAATATATAATAAGCTTTTTCGAATTTGATTCTTCTAATAAACAAGGTTTATGTTTAGGTGATTGGAAAAGTAATTTTTCAGATATAATGAATCATGATTATCAAGAAGATGTACAACTATTAGCTAATTTATGAATTATAAATCCACAAGCATATAAATTTTATCCAGATAATTACCTTCGTAATTATGAATTTATTATTATGCTTACCAAAACTATATTAAAAAAGGAAAATCAAGAACTAAATATATATGTTTTAGATCATACGGCAAATATATCTGATTTAGATCCCCAATCTTCTTATACTAAATATTTTGAATATGCTTATCATAATGGTTTTTTAGATTATTGATTTGATATGCAGACATGAGAACCATCAGTACATCCAAATCAATTTGTAACAATCAAAGAAATAAATCGCATTTTATCTAAATTAGTCGGAAAAGAAATAAACTTTCAATCAAAATCACTTGATGGTTTGGTAACAAGATGAGAATTTGCAGATATTCTTGTAGATTGATTTGGTTTACATGATATATCATATAATGATACTATAAACACAACAGAAAAATCTTGATCAGAAGCATCGTTATTATTAAAACAAATATCATGACGATTGGAATCATCAAAATTATTATCAAAATTATAGAAAATTATATTAAATATTTTAAATACTGTTGTATTTGGTAAAATATATCATAATCAACAGTATTTTTTTTAAAAAGTATAACAAAATTTGACAAAGCCTGTTTTTGTGAATATAATTAAAAAATCAACAATTTTATATATATTGTTTTAATTATGGCTACATTTAAAGAACATTTACAAAAACACTCTAAAACAGTGGTTTATCATGTAAAAAAACATCATAAGAAATATCTTTTTGGTATTGTATGATCAGCAATAGCTATAAAACTAGTTTTAACTTTCATAGCTAGTATATGATTATATGAATGATATGGTACATTTGCTCAAGAATTTACATGAGAAGTTATTATTTGAGATACAAATACATGATGAGTTGTTACTTGAGACATAAATACATGAGAAGTTGTTATTTGAGATACAAATACATGATGAGTTGTTACTTGAGACATAAATACATGATGAGTTACTACTTGAGATACAAATACATGATGAGTTATTACTTGAGATACAAATACATGATGAGTTATTCCTTGAGACATAAATACATGATGAACTATTACATGAGAGGTAAATACATGATGAATTTTAACTTGATGAACAACAACATGAGATACTCTTAGTTGATGATTTACTCAAGAACCACAAACCCAATTAGTAGTCTGTAATAATTCAGATTTTAATTTTATAAATCCTTTGAGCTGAAGTAAATTAAAGTGAAATATAAACTTTTCATGGACTTATATTGG
Organism: uncultured Candidatus Peribacteria bacterium; assembly: GCA_964435215.1. Lineage (GTDB taxonomy): Bacteria > Patescibacteriota > Gracilibacteria > Absconditabacterales > Absconditicoccaceae > UBA6263. Next base: position 25,719 of record CAYSXV010000002.1, read on the forward strand.
AACTGATTGTTCTTGAAAAATTTTCGATATGTATTTACGAGATCATAATAGTCAGCGGATAAAAATCTGAACATCCTCATATCTCAATACTCGATTTCAATTTGATTCATCTAAATTATATTCAGGATTTTATAATATATTATCGACTAGTTGAAGTGTAATTTATACATGACAATATACTTGATTAAATTCAAAATTCTATACTGGTTATAAAATTAAGCTTATAGACCAAAATCAGGATATAGTTTATACTTGAGATATATTCACAATAGATAATCAGTTACCTGAAATTACAGGAGTAGTTATGGATTTTACTTGAAATTATAATTTATGATATATATGATTAAGTTGAATTGTAAATTTAAACTTTATTGCTACGGAAGATCTAACTTGAATAGTAGTTAATATATTATGAACAAACGCAAATTTTGTTAGTAAATCTTGATTAAATTATAAATATTCTATTACTCTTTCAGCTCAAAATACTTGAAATACTGTATATAGCAATATAACATTTAGCGATCTAACATTGAATACATGAGCGAAATATCTTACATCACAAGTTATATTTTATAAAGCAATACCAGTTTTGAATTATATATTATTCACATGAAGCTACACATGATTTGACGTTTTACGAAGTTGAAATGAATTGACTAAATATGTATTTTCATATACATTATCATGAAGTCAGACATGAATTACATCTACTGGATTAAATTATCTATCCACTGGTTTATTAAATATCACATGATTAAATCAGACCAAGACATATAATTTTGTTCTAAAATTTACAGATCCAGTAAATAATATTCTTGCTATAGGCGGTAAATTTTCTTTCAATACATCATGAAGAGTATGATTTGCATACCAGACTATTACACTTTCTTCAAATATAATAGTAAATGTTTATACTTGATCTACATGAGCCACTATATCGACTATAATGAAACAAGAAATAAATAAATTTAATGACTGTAAGTCAGCTATAAAAATAACAAACATTAATATAAAAATAAAAAATCAAGATATAAAAATTGATATGCCAAATTTTGACAAAAGCGATATTAGAAAAATAGTAAATTCTTTTACAATAGTAATAATGGATAAATTACAAAAATCTAGCTTAACAAAGTGAGAATTGGATGATATTGTAAATAGATTTGATGATTTCTTGATAATACTAAAACTTGTAAGAGATGACGAAAATGGATGTAAACAAAATTTGTCCAATTATCATATCAGACTATTCCAAAAAACATTAGAAGAATATAAAATTTCAATATAATAAATTCTTATTAATCAATGTTAGTTGACGTTTATAAATGTTCATCTATATTAATCTCCCTTTCAGATTCAGATTTTTTTGTAATATTTATTTCCAAATAGTTTTTCAATCCTAACTTATCGATAAATTTTGGCCATTCAATAACTATATAGTCAAAATGATTTATCTGATCTAGTATTCATTTTTCAATCAAATCTTCATATTTTTCTAACCTATACATATCTATATGTAGTAATTTATTATTATAGATATTTATATATGCATAAGTTGGGCTTTGTACTGTATTTCAATCTATTCATAATCACTTAGCAAATCATTTTGTAAGTAATGTCTTACCAGCTCACAAATCTCCTTGTAACAATAAAATCTTTGATTTTAAAGCCAATTTTTCTCAAAATTTTAACATTTCTTCAGGTGATTTTATTAACATATTTTCTATCTTATATAAAACATTAGCTTATTTTAAATCCGAATGAAGTGAGCTCTGCTTCAGCGGGATTTAATCTTGAATCTAATCTCTTAAATCTTATAAGAAAAACACTGTAAATATTCAATATTTAATTTAAATAAAAGTTATGAAACTTTTTATAATAGATTGATCAGGTTTCCTTTATAGGGCTTATTATGCATTTCCTCAATTATCAGATAAAGACTGACACAACGTAAATGTTATTTACGGATTTTTTCGTATGCTAATAAAAATATTCAACGAAAATCCAGATCATTTGGTTATATGCCGAGATTCTCCAGTAAAAACTGTTAGACATGAATCTTATCCAGAATATAAGGCTAATCGTAAAAAAATGGATGATGATTTTAAAAGTCAGATACCTCTTACTCAAGAGATAGTCAATCAACTCGGTATTCCAAATTTGGTAGTCAATACATATGAAGCAGATGATATAATAGCGACATTAGCCAATAATCTAAAAACCAATTCTGATTTAGTAATAGATATATATTCATCAGACAAGGATCTTAAACAACTTCTGGATAATAATGTTTTTTGTGTAGATCCTATGAAATGAATAAGAATGGATACAAAATTATTTCTACAAGAATTTACTTTTCAGCCACAATACATATTGGATTATTTATCTCTGACAGGGGATAGTTCTGATAATATAAAATGAGTAGCTTGAATATGACCAAAAAAAGCTCTAGATCTTATAAAAAAATATCAAACTATAGATAATATTTACCTACATATAGATGAAATTTCTGGAGATATAAAAGATAAACTTGTAAGTTGTAAGGAAGAAGCATATCACAGCAGAGATTTGATACAGTTACACAATATCCAAGTTTTAAAAGAAAAAGGGCTTTCAGATTTTAAATTAGATTTGGATTTTGATAGATATAAAAAAATATTAGTTAATGAATATAATTTTTCTTCATTTGAAAAACAGTTGGATGAATTAAAAAAGAAATTACAGACGCCTATGCAAAGTTCGCTTTTTTAAAAAGTTATCTTTTATTGTGATATCGCAATGGCGGGCAAATAGCAATCTTTAAATAAAATATTTCCTTCGGAGACTGACTTTTTTTCATTGCCAAAAAAGTCAGCAAAAAAGCTAGTTCTTTACAAGGCTCGCTACAACTATTCTGCTTATTTTTTATGTACGATCAGGAGCTCAAACAATTTGTAAAGAATCCCCCGACTTCGCGTAGGACTATGCCAAATCATTGACTACTTTATATAGTTTTTTAGTTTTTAAAAAAGCCCACAAAGCTGTTTAACTTTGTGGGTTTTTATTTTTTAGATTAATTTTTTTAATCGGCAAGTTGGAATACTATAAGTTGACTTCATCATCCAAGACTCTGTCATAATAAGCTGTTTAATGTTTGAGAGTATTGCTCTTGATTACCAGCTTGTAATATATTGTAAATTCATAGATATTGACCTAATACATTTTTTTCGTCTTGATTCAATTCTTTTATCCTAGCCTGAGTCTGTTCAGGTGTTTCTTGTTTTTCTATGTAAGCCTGAGCTATCGGTAAAAGTTTATTTTCATCGATTTGCTTTCACATAATATCAGCAATATCTCATATAGCTTCTCAATTGATTATTCTCTGAGAAAATGTATCAGCTATAAATTGTATGAGTTGATTAGCATCGGGGAAGAATCTAGCTACAGCTAATTTTGTTCTTAGAAATAATATCTGATCATCAGTCATTTCACCAAATGTTTGTTTTAGTGAAGCATCATCAAGTGTATATGCATATTTTGCTCATATATTATTTGAATATATCAATTTCATATAACCGTCTTTTATCATCTTAGTTATCATACTTAGTGCTCAATGATCTTGTATAGTTCAATCTACAGGGTCTCTTTTTGCAAAGAATCTATTGAATAAAGACTCATTTCACTCTCACATTACAACAGTTCATATGTTTGGATCTATAACAAAGTATTTCATTTTTTCATCTTTCAATCTTTGATATGATTTACATACATCATTATCAGATGTTTTTTCTCGGAACCGTCCAAGCATTCAATCTCCTTTAATATTATGCTGATTTTTTAAGAAATATTGTATATATGTTCAAGCTATCAATACTCAATCATTATTTGGTCTGTCTTTTACAAGATCAATAAATTTATTATAATGAGGGAATTGTAGATCAAATACATCCTTCCATCCATATCAGTATTTCAAAACTTCTTGTCATTGTAGTCAATCATTTAATTCATAAACTTTACCAACATTCATTCTATACCATATAAATGGTCATCATGCTCATTGTGAAGATATTCTTATAAAATTAAATAAAAACTGAACAGATCCTCGTAATCAAAGTATAACTATAATAACCCATAAAATATTTCTTTCATTTTCATCTTGAGAATATTCAAATAGTTTTCTTATGAATATTACAAACAACATCGTACTCCACATTATAAGTCATATTCCATATCGGACTATTCATCCTCATATAAGCCATCGTATTCATCGTCAGATAATAGCTACAACAGATAAACTAATCAGATTTTTTTCGTTTTTTATAAATCAATAAATAAGGGATAGAATGATAAATATAAACATAATCATCCATACAAATCATATATCAGTATAGTAACTACTTAAATTTTGAAGAGATCGATTGTATACTACATTAAATGGTACAACATATCTATATGGTATATTAATTTTACCAAATTCTGTTTTGATACTGTGATTCTGATAATACTGTCTAAGAGCTACTGTATGGTCCTTAAATTCTAGTGGATTGTAAGCTCATTCTTTGTATCATTTAGCTTCAAATGCTTTCAATGCTCAGCTCAATATTTCATAAGCTTTACCATTTTTATCTAGCTTTGTAAATACTTGTTTTAAATATTTCACATCAAATCCATCTACAGCATATTTGTTGTTACACAATATTTTAGCATCTTTATTTATACCATAACATTTATTATTTTTGGGATATATTAGTCTGAGTATATTATATGATAGATTTAATCATTTTACTTTTGTGATTTCTTTCCATCCATATCATACATATCTTCATACATCTTCATTTCAAGCCACAGCCTTTCTAAGATTTTTACTCAAATCTGCCTTTGTAAAAGTTTCAGTTTTACAAGTACCTACTGGTACTGATAAAGATTTTATAGGCATAGCGTTGTTTCAACTAATTATCTGTGTATCTATATTCTTTTGATCATTTAACTTCTGTATATCTCCAGTAATTGCCAATAATTTACTATTTAGTTTTGTATCTTGGATACCTTTTCATTTTGTATCTACCTGTCACATCAATAGTCACTTAGCAAAATTTCATACTCCAAAATCTCAGTTTAAAACTTGTTTATAGAGTAGAGTAGGTCCCTTTAGTAACAATAGACTAACTCAAAATGCTAATATCCATAAAATTATATTCTTTATATATACTCTTTTATCTTTTAGTCATTTTTTTAATCACAATATAACTACTCAAATTACAAATATAATAAGTCATATCAACATAAGTTCTTTACCTAGTCCGATACCTATAAAGTCTTTAGCATTACCGTATTGTAGTATTCACATAAATCACATTAAAGATATTCAAGCTCATGCAGCCATAATCCAGCTAAACCAAAATCATACCAATAATAATCCAAATAATGCTATATCTAGAAAGGCAGTCGGTTTTGACATACTAGCAATAGTAAAAAATAGTCAAGAAAGTATAACATACTTGGAATTGTTTAGTCATATCTCCAATCATTTTTCTTTATGGTCTTTTATATGATTTATAAATATTATTCAAGATAGTATAGCAAGTATGGTCATAGCCATTACTCATAGATCAGTTTTGTTATCTACAAATACCAAGAACGCTCACATTCAACTCGTTAACCATAGCAATATCCAAAACCATCAAGAATAGAAAGAAATATTTTTAATCAGACTTCAGTCTTTTATTTTTTCTAATTTTTTTTCAAAAAAGTTTAATATTTCTTTTACCACACCAAGAGAAAATAATAATACAAATATTCAGCTCAAAAAATTCATAGATACGGCTATATTATCTGCTGATAACCAAAACCATGATTTTATAGGCTGTATAAGACTAAACCAAAATGTTATAAATGCATGCCAAAATTGTGGTGCCGAAGATGCGGCTCATAAATTTCATCGTATCATACCAAAATTTTCTGCTAATACCTTTGTTTGATACATATATTCATGATTTGCATCTCGAGCAGTAGAATATGGTATAAATGATAATTCGAATCCATAAAAATAATACATTATAGATATTACAAGAAGGACTAATCATATCCATTTCCATCGATTATTTTTCAATTCATTAGCTTTGAAATCTTGTATGTTTTCAGAAATAATATTTTTGTAATTTATTAGATTCTTCTTCTCTAAATATATCATAAATCATCGTCATACAAACATAATCCAAGTAAGTATAGGATATAATATGCTCAAAGATGCTAATATATATACAAATAACAACATTACCAAAAGTCATATTCCAAAGTTAAGAAACATTTCCTGTCGTCTGATCTCTTGAAATTTTATTATTTTATTTGAAATCCACGTTCATACAGATAAGGTACCTGTTATGAAATAAGCTCCCAGAGCAAATACTATGAGATTATTGATCAATAATATAACAAATCATCATCCTAATATAGTATCTTTGATCATCACATGTACTACGCTAAATAGTAACAATCACACTACTATATAAATTACAAATTTCTTCAAAGAAAAATTCTTTGCCTGAAATAGATAATAAATAGGTATCAAACTAGAAATTATTGCTCCGAGAAATAACTTCCAATTTCATCGAGAACTCAACATAGTTACATAGTAAGTATGGTTTATCCGATACTCATTAAAAATTCATACTCAGAAAAAAATCAAGATAATAGCAATAATACCAAGAAATATCTTTTGTTTCATATTATAAAAAATTATATAAAATTATTACTAATAACTAATAATATGATAGTATTTTTCAAGTTATAATTGTTAAATAATGTATTTATTTTATCTTTAAAATCTAATTGCTTTAAAATAATAATTTATTATAAAAAACAAGATTTAGTTTAAATATAATAATAAATATGTCCCCAATTACTGTGATATGAGATTCTATGCTGGATAAATATATATATTGAAATACAGATAGAAAAAATCCAGAATCTCCCATGCCATTACTAAATGTAGAAAAAGAAGAATACAGATTGTGATGAGCATCAAATGTGGCTAATAATATAGCCAGTTTAAATTGATGAGTGAATCTTGTAAGTATCATATGAAATGATTCGAGTTGAAAAAACTTTAAACAATTATGTGAACAACATAAAATTAATCTCATCCCAATACTTTCTGATAAACCGACTATTACCAAGATGAGATTTATAGATTCTCAATATAAACAACAACTTCTGAGAGTAGATTACGAAGAAAAGATGTTTATCGAGAGCTCAGCTATCCAAAAAATAATACAAATCTTGAAAAAAGAAAAACCAAAATATATTATAATATCAGATTACAACAAATGAATCGTAAATAAAGATTTTATTGATAATTTAAAAATATTTTCAGAAGAAAACTGAACTAAGCTACTCGTCGATACAAAGCCACAAAATTTAGATTTATTTAAGGAAGTCTACCTTGTGAAGCCAAATTTTAAGGAATTTTGTGAAATGATATGACATAAAATTGAAAATATTGACGATAATATAGCGAGATTTGGAAAAGAATTTACTCAAAAATATAATACAAATCTGGTTGTTACAAGATGATCTAAATGATCTTCTCTAATAACAAGAGATTGAAATATTTTTCACATAAAACCATCAGAAGAGCGTAAGGTTTTCGATGTGACTTGAGCAGGAGATACTTTTATAGCTACTATTGCATATGCATTGGATAATGGATATGCATTGCAAGATGCTGTAAGGTTAGCAAATAAAGCAAGTTGAATAGTAGTGGAAAAGGTAGGTACGGTCACTATTACAAAAGAAGAATTATGAATTTAATATTTATGATTTATCATGCCAGTAAAATTATTTAGGATAATAGATAAATATATAATATGATTTTTTATTTTAATATTTTTTTGGCTAAAATATATTTTTTCGCATAAAAAAAATAAGATAATAAATAATCCAAGAAAAATATTAATAATCAGACTGCGAGCATTATGAAGTAGTTTACTGACATTTCCTATGATACAACAACTTAAGGAACATTATGGGAATGATGTCCAATACGATCTCTTGGCAAGCTCTAGAAATATAGGAATATTTAAAAATCAATGATATTTTCAAAATCAGTATAATTTATTTAAGATGAAAGATATATTGAAATTAATATTTAGTTTTAAAAAATATGATATTGTAATAGATGTAGAGGAATATTTTATGATATCTGCTTTTATGTCTATGCGGCTAGGTAAAATAAATATATGATATAATAATATAAAAATCAGATGACTAGCATATAATAGTAGCATAAAATATAATGATAAACAACATTCTATCATAACCACATTAGATCTGATGAAAAAAATCTGAATAGATTATAATATACCCTTAAACATGGAACTACTAAAATATACTGATAAAGATAAAATCAAAGTCGATGATTTTTTAAAAAATATAAAGGAATATAAAATAATTTGTATGCATACTTGATGAGCAGAAACGGCTAAAGAAAGGTCTTGGCCTACCAATAAATGGGTAAATTTAATTAAGGAAATATTTAAAAAATATGAAAATATTAAAATAATTCTCTCTGGAACAGACTTTGAAAAAGATATAGTACAAAAAATTATAAACAATCTACATAAAACAGAACAAGAAAAGATTTTCAATATATGCTGAAAATTTAATGTTTTTGAATTTGCTTATTTACTACAGAATTGTGATATGATGATATCAAACGATACTGGTCCTATGCATCTGGCTGCTGCTATGTGAACTAATACAATAGGTTTATTTGGTCCAGAATTGCCAAGTAAGTTTGGTCCATGGCCATTGGATAAAAATATATGAATATATAAGTGAAGATGAAAAGCATTTATTAATGTTCATCTAGCCCAACGGAAAAAAGATAAAGATTATAGCATCGATAACATAAGTGTAGAGGATGTAATGGAAGCGATGAAAAATCTCTAATCAATCATTTTTATATATATTTAGTTTATAAAAGATGGTAAAATTATCGTTTATTCTTCCTATTTATAATGAAGAAAAAAATATTCCTATCTTATACAAAGAACTTATGCAGGTGATAAAAATAATCAGTTGTGATTATGAATTAATATATATTGATGATAAATGAAAGGATAATTCATTACAAGTATTGTTGGATTTACAGAAACAAGATGATAAAATCAAGATTATCGAGTTTTCAAGAAACTTCTGACATGAAATGGCAGTAAAGGCATGAATCGATATTGTTGAAGGGGATTATGTAGTTATGATGGATTGTGATATGCAGGATCCACCTTATTTGTTGGAAAAGATGTATCAAAAAATATGTAAATGATATGATGTGATATATGCCAAAAGATCAAAAAGAGCCAAAAAAGATTGAATGTTTAAAAATACAGCTACCTATGTTTTTTATAGAATGTTAAATAGATTAACGAATCTTTATATCCCTGAAGATACATGAAATTTTAGAATTTATACTAAACAGATTAATGATCTGGTAAAAAATTTAAATGAACAATCTAGATTTTTGAGATGATTATTTGCTTGGGTAGGATATAAACAAGGAAGCGTGGAATATGATAGAGGGGAAAGATTATATTGAGAAACATGATATGGATTTTGGAGACTCTTAAAATTGGCTTTGGATGGTATTTTTTCTTTTTCAGACAAACCATTGAGAATGGCTACATTGTTTTGATTCTTGTTTTCTGGAGTCTGATTTCTTTTGTGATTGTTTTTTATTATTATGAAATTTATTACACCAGATCGTTATGTTTCTGGTATTACTACACTTATTGTTCTCTTGTTTATTGTATGATGAATACAACTTATAATCCTTGGTATAATTTGAGAATATATAGGTAGGATTTATAATGAGACCAAATGAAGGCCTTTATATATCATAAAACATATTTATGAAAAATAAGCATATTGCTATCGTATGATGATGAATAAATGGTATTTTTCTTGCTTATGAATTTATAAAAAGATGATATACAAACATAACTTTGTATGAAAAATTACCAGTTCTATGATGATTATTGGGGTATTATGATTTTGATTGAACGAAATTAGAAAAATATTATCATCATGTATTTAATACAGATAAAGATTTGATTGATCTTGTTAAAGAATTGAGAATACAAAATGATTTGATTTTTAAAGAGAGTAATATAGGTAATCTCCAAAATGGTAAAATAATTTCCTTTGTTACTCCTCTAGATTTATTGACGTATCCTTATCTTGGTTTTCTGTCAAAAATCAGGGTATGATTCTTCTCATTATTCCTTCAAAAATATTCTTATTGAGAAAAATTTAGAAAGATTAAGGTTGAATTTTGGATAAAAAAATATATGGGAAAAAAATCTTGGGATGTTTTGCGAAAGCCTTTATTCCAAAAAAAATTTCATACTTATACAAATAAACTTTCTTTAAGTTTTTTGTGGACAAGACTCTATATTAGAGCTAACTCTAGAAAATGATGAAAGGAAATGCTCGGGTATATGAAATGAAGTTTTTATTGTATTGTTGATAAAATTATTGCATCATTGCAAGATAAAATTGCTATAAAAACCAATTCCAATGTTGAATTTATCTGAGATCATATACTTATAGTAGATGGAGTATCTCATCATTATGATATTATTGTTTCTACTTTAGCGACTCCAATATTCGCTTCTCTTATAGATAAAACCTCTTATAAGGATTTTTATGCTACCTTACAATCAGTTAAATATCTCTCTGTAATTTGTCCTCTTTTTGTTTTTGATAAACCCATCACTACATATTATCGGATAAATAATGTTGATGAAACTATTGATATTTGATGAATTATAGAGCATACAAATCTATTCGATTTTCCTGATTATCATAATAAAAAATTTATGTATTTCTCGCATTACCTTATGTATTCAGATCCTTTACTTACCAAAGACGAATTATATTTAAAATCTTATTATTTTGATATTCTCAAAAAAGCTTTACCCACCTCAATACAACCCCAGAATATATATATTACTAAGGATATGTTTGCACAACCAGTTTATACTGTTGATTTTCCTGATTCACTTATTGGTTTTGAGACACCAATCGGAGGAGTCTATCAGTGTAATATGGTGAACTTTTTACCTATAGAAAGAGGTATAAATAGTAGTATTATGATAGCAAAAAAATTTATTAATTATATTTCTTCTCATGGAACTTATTAAAAAACTTTATATAAAGCACGAACATTTTGTTAAATATTCTATCATAGGATGTACCTGAGTCGTACTAGATTTTTGTATATATTATATTTTGGTAAATAAATTTTCTATAAATTATCAAATAGCCAATTTTATTAGTATCTCTTGTGGTATAATAAACAACTTTTTTCTTAATCTTTTTTTGAATTTTAAAACCAAAAATAAGGTTGTATTGAGATTCCTTTCTTTTTATGCTGTATGATTTATTGGTATAGTGGTAACTGCTTCATTATTACATCTTCTTATAGAAAATTGATGATTTGATAAAAATATATCTAAAGCTTTAACTGTAATTGTTATCGTCATACTACAATATAGTTTAAATAAACATATAAGTTTTAGAAAATAAATGAAAGTGGTATGAAAAAATTTATTTTGAATAAAATAAATGCTTTATTAATTGTTTTTTTGTTGCTGAGCTTATGTTTCCATGTTTCCAATCGTAATCATCATTTTCAAGAGGTTGATTCTACTATGATATATCAGACTACAAGAGATTTTATGAGTATGGCAACGAGTAGATTTAATTGAACTTTCCTTGATGGAAAAGATCATAATAAATTAATAACAAAAGAAATTGTAAGCAATATCATAGACAAACCACAAATATCATCACTATTAAATAATATTTTTTCGGGAGCATATACAAAAGAAAATAAGGAAAGACTTGTTAATAGTTTAGAAAAAATAAGTTTCCTTTGATATGTTAGAATGTGATTGTCTCTTATTGTTTATAAATTTTCATATATTTTACCATGAATATCTGATGGTCTCAAACTTGCTTTAACTTCTACATATTCCTTCTGACCATGAATTATATATGGTATTGTATCTTATTGAATTAGTGATTATGATACCTTTATGTCTAGAATTTTATTAGTGACCATATTTCTATTTCATTTTTCTGTATTGTTGTTATATCTAATACTATTAAAATTAAAAGTTAGGAGCCCTGTAGCCTTATTTACATCGTTAATTATGCTTTTTTCTATTGGTTTTTATTCTTATGGATATCATCCATGAAGCACCATATGGAATATTTTCACTATGATGATGTTTTTGTATTATATAATTTGTAATTATGAAAATTGAAATTTCTATAAAAACATATCAAAACTAACCGCAATATTAGTTTTTTTTAATTATCTTATAGTTTTTTCTCGGTTTGCACTTATGATATATAAATTCGGTTTAAATATGTTTTCCTATAAAATAAAAAGATATGATTTGAATAGTATTAAAAAATTAAGCCTTAATATATTTAAAAATATCTTATTAATAATAAAAGAGCAGAAAGTCGTTTTGATATGTATAGCTATTTGTTGATTATTTTTTTATGAATCCACTGCTACTAAATATTTAGTACTTGCTAGGGAATCGGCACAATGATTTTGACAAGTTTTTATAAATTTATACTATATTGTATTGAATTTTACATCAACGTACGCAGGGAATAAACGGATGGATATCTGAACTTTCGTTGCTTCTTTTGGATTGATTATTTTTTGATATGTTTTGCTATTTAGAAATAAAATAAAATATCCAATACGATTAAATGATTTTCTGAAGGTTTTTTTATTTTTGATGTTTTTTATCTTTTCTTTGAGGATATTGGTTTTTATCCCTTCAAGACATATACTCTGGTTAGCTCCTTTGGTATTTATACCTATTGCGATATCAATAAATTGTATAACGTATTATTTCTCAAGATATAGATATATATTTGGTATAATCTTTATATTATTTATAGGGTTTTGATGTTTTTCGATCTTCGATAGATCGTTGAAAACATATGATATTGTTTTAAAACAAAAGCTTTCATATGTTGCCCCTTATGATGCAATTCTTGTATTAGATGTTTATTGATCTAAATTTTGATATACAAACAAATATGATTTTCTCGAAAAAACTAAACTAATAAGGCACTTTCTCCATCCTACCGATAACTTCTTTTCGCTTATTTCACTCTCAAAAATAGAAAAATGAAAAAGATATTTTTATATCAGTCAGGTGTGTGATTTTTCTTGACGATTAGAAAATCATTGAATTAAAGATATTACATATAAAACATACAACGAAAAAAAATATTGAGATAATGTATATTTTATAGCTAACAATAAATGATCATGAAGTCCCTATGGGCATACATTCCCCAATGTCTTTTATATATGAGAATTTGAATTATTAGAATAAGCTTATTTATATGCTAAAATATAAAAACCCGAATTAAAACCATTGAAATAACTAGAATAAATTCTATACTATCTTGTCCTTTTTTTATGATTTAATTGTTTACATGGAGAATAAACCCTTGATAAGTATTTGCATACCAACGTATAAAAGATCCAAAACACTCAAAGAATGATTGGATAGTATAACAAGACAATTTGATGGTGAAATAGAAAAAAAAATTGAAATAATCATCGCAGATGATGCAAGCCCTGATGATACTGAACAGATGGTTAAGAAATATATGAAAAACCATAAAAATATAGAGTACCATAGATATCCTAAGAATATGTGACTAGCATACAATATAACTGCTGTTACTGATTTTGCACATTGAGAGTATCTGCGATTATTTACTGATGATGATTGTATGACTAATTTTTCTTTGAAATATGTTTTAGAAATAATAGGAAAAAGTCATTTTGATCTTCTTATTTCTAATGCTTCTTTTACTGAAAATATGAATATTCATATAGATAAAAAGCCTAACACATTTTCTATTCTTTATTGAATGAATGAATTTATAGATTTCTTGTATGATAAAAGGAGAACGTATCAACAGCTTATGGTGTATTTTTCATTTTATTCTGTGCTTGTGGTCAAACATAAATACTATAAAGATTCATTGGCTTTGGAAGATCGTGATTTTATTTATGATACTATTTTCCCTCAGGATATAATTATCTATAATCAGATAAAAAAGGATAAAACTATAGTCATACCCGATAATATATTCACTTTATGAAGAACATTGAATGAATCGTATAAGACCTCTATGAAATTTGTAACCGATTTTGATCTTACCATGGATATGATAGAAAAATCAAATTGATTAGAATCATCAAAAAAACGAAAAACAATCAAGAGAATTTGTGTCTCTGGTTGGAGAAAAACTATTATCCTATGATTTTTATTAAGATGGTTACATATAGATTATAAGAAAAATGTTATTTTCAAGAAACTATATTCGTTGTATAAGAAGTATATACAGAATCAAACGGCATAACTATTTCATGTGTCTATCTAAGATTTAATCTTGAGCAAATCAAGTATTTTATCTGCATCAAATCATTCTTTAGAAATATAATCATAGTTTTCTAAAATTTTAGACATGGGTATTTTTTTGAAATCTATTTTTAGAAGTTTTTCTATAATTTCTTCAGAAAATCTATATTTTATAAGTTTTGCAGGCACTCATCATACTATAGCATATGCAGGTACGGATTTTGTGACAATAGCATATGCACCTATGATAGCTCATTGTCCTATAGTCACTCATGACATTATCTTTGCTCATGTTCCTATCCAAACATCATCTCCTACTTCTATCTTTCCATTACTATATGCTTCTAGTTTTTCTGCTCAAGCGATATTGTTGTGGATTCCCAAAGGAAAGGTTAATAAGCTTTTATATGAATGATTGCCTCATAATATAAATGTTACATCATAAGCTATAGAGCAGTAGTCTCCTATAATCAGTTCTTCTCACTCACGTCATCGCATATGTACATCTAAAATTCAATAGGTATATCTTCCTACGTGCACACATTTTAGATCGAAAAAATCTATGGATGAGGGAGGATATTTAGGTAGTGTAAGGTTATGACGGTTTTTTATTTTATATTTCAAGAAAAATATCATAAATCCTATCGGTCTAAATAGCTTTTTGAAAATATACTTTATGGCTTTGGATATGAATCACATACTATGATTTATAAATAATAAAATCTTATTGTTGAAACTATGTTATCCTGCTTTATAAAACATGTTTGCAATAAAATTTAAAGAAAATATTCGCTTTTTTTATCATTTTAATTTTCGCTTCGCTAAAATTTCCCCAAAAAAGATTGTCACTGAAATTATAAGATAAATGTTGTATAAATTCTTTTTCTGATATGTTGGTATTTGCTTGTACTTGTTTTTTTAGCGCAGATATAGTTCTAATATGCATTAGAATTCGTCATCGTGCCTTAGTTTTTGCTCGTAGTCTTTTCCAAAATACACTTATCAATAAATGTCCTGTTTGTGTTACCAAAAAAAGTGGTAATAACTTTAATATTGTCGTTGTCTTATAAAAGATTAGAAAATTGATAATCTGATTTCTATTTCCATAAAATAATTTGAGATTTGATGGCTTTTTCCCAAAGCTTCATCATCCAAAATGATAACATAACGCTTTTGTGCATATTGCGGTTTTATATCACTTTTTAATCATATATAGGAAGAAAAATGTATCTTCTGCATACGCAAAATAAAATCCGGGGAATGGTTCTTTTATGATGGATTTTTTATATAATACCGCTGTACATGATGCGGCTGAAGTATAATAAATTCATTTTTGCACCTCTTCATCTGGAACTTTTTTGAGAGCTACATCTCCGAATAAATTGTATATTAGTGTTTCCTTTTTTTTAATATGTGCCTGTATGGTTTCTTCTTCGTGTCATAATTCTAATATAAGTCCCGACAATGCTCATAATTTTGGATCTGATTCTATTCATTTTACTAGTTCTTCTAATCGATTTTGTGGTAGGGTAGTATCATTATTTAACAAACTGATATATTCTGATTTTTTGTCTGCGTGTTCCACTCATATATTTGTTCATAAAGCAAATCATGTATTTTTTTCGTTTTCTACTATGATTATTTTTTTTTCTTTAATCTCGTTTTGATATTTTTCTTTAACTTCTTCTAGTGATCAATCTTTAGAATCATTATCTACAAAAACAATCTCAAAATTTTTATACGTCTGAGATAGAAGTGAATCTAGACATGCTTTATTGAATTTCAGCCCGTTGTAATTTACAAGTACTATTGATACTTTAGATCCCATGTCTTTTTACTTATTATTAAAAATAAATTTATATGTATTTGATGTATAGTCATACAATAATGCACAGAATACTCTACGAACAAAGAACATACTTATCCACTTGATATATTGCCATATGGTATATTTAGGATAGGGACTACCTTTTCATATCTCATGAATATAGGATATATTTCTATATAATAGCCTTATTCTGTCTGTTTTTCTGCTATATGCATCAATTCTTGCTTCAAATGTCTTCGCTATCGGATACAGTGGAAATCTACTCGTATATATATGATCATACTTATATATATCTTGTAGTAAATCCTTTTTTCTAGCCAAATATATCTGATCAGAAAATCCATAGGTATAATAGAAGTCCTCAGTTTTCTTGGACCAAAAATTTCCTTTATGATGTCATGTTCAGAACGGATTGGAAATAAGAATTTTCTTATTTTTCTCCATTTCTTGCATGCATGGTTCTATTCGATTTCCAGAATTTTCTAAATACACATCAGAATCCCAGTGGACAAAATATTCAGATTCAGCTATTTCGTTACATACCAATCCCCAATCGATGTAATGAGTTAATTTCCTGATATCTAATCTTGTAAGATTACATTTTTTAAGTGCTGTCTTTAAATGGTCTTCTACTCGAAAATAATTTGAGATGATTCATTTTTTTTTAAAATTTTCTGCTATGCTTTTTACTGTTTTTTTGTCTTGTACATTGTTTATAACAACAAAAATATTGGAGAATGAAAATTGATTTTGAACTACCACTCATTCTATAAACTCTTTATTTAGTACTTCTTTATAAGTCTTTTCATAACAGTTAAAGATAAGATCTGCATTATGTTTCATATTATTTTTTTGCTATGGTAAAGAAATTTTGAGTAAATATTTTAGGCGGATATATTCAAGCAGATAATAGAAAGAGCTTATGAAATATTTTCATTATTTTGAGCATTATAGTTGTTATTATGTTGTTTCATATAAATTGTTCTTTGTGAATTATTTTTTCTTCTTTAAACCCAACCTCAAGTAGTATTTGAGAAAAAGAATTGCTACAATATATTTTTTTATGTGTTATATCTATGTATCTTTGTGAAACGTATGGGGTTTCTGAATTTGGCATAGTATTTATCCAAATTCATCATTGAGTTAATGAATCGTAAATCAGTTGACTTATTTCAATAGCTTTATCTTCCTCTAAATGTTCAAAAACATGTGATATGAATACTAAATCAAATGTATTTTTTTTATAATGCAAAAATTCGAAAACATCTGTTGTATTAAACACATAATTTGGAAAAATCATTTTAGTCCTTTGTACCATATTTTTATCTAATTCAAATCATATATAATTTTTAAATCATAATGTATTGCAGTAATTGGCAAAACCTCAAGTTCAACTTCCTATTTCCAGTATGTTTATATTTCTATCCAAAATATTCATATATTTGCCTATATTGTTTTTTAGTGATTTTAGTGAAATTTTATATGAAGATTGTAATTCTAATATATTAGAATAAACTGGATTTTTTGTGTAATAATTTTCATAAAAATTGGGTTTCATAAATTATATATTAATAAATAAATATTTTATAATTGTCATTTTCTTATATTTTGTAACTCTTTCTTTATCATAATGATATTACGATAGTTAATTGTTAAGATATATAAATAATATATACACACAATCAATACGAGATAGAGTAAATTGTCATATCTATGTATATCTTTTAACACAAACAACATGTCCTTTATATAATAAATAATTCAACTTATTATACTTATGAAAATTACATTTTTTAATAAATATCATCGGTCAAAAATAATTTCTTTGTTCTGATTTATTAGTTTATAGCTTAATAAGAATAATGATACCCGTGATACCATCATTGCTATTGCTGATCCTATAAGTCCTATGGTATTGATTAATATGATATTTAATATAATATTTATGATAAGTCCCAAAAATATTATCTTTGCCCTTTGTTTGACCTTTCCCATTCCTGCCAAGAATCAAAAATTTATGCCAAATAACACATTAAAAATCAGAAAAATAGCTGAATACTGTAATAATATTCATGAATATATGAATTTTTCACCAAAAAGAATCATTGCTATTTCTTGTCCCAAGACCAAAAATAAACACGATACACTTATGGCAAAAAGAGAAGCGTATTTATAAAACATGTTTTTTATCTGTCTGATTTTTTCATGTTGTTTTTTTTCTATCAATTCTGTGGTAAGAGGAAAAATGTATCCAAGAATTGGTCAAGTAAGTATGCTAAATGATAACATGAGGCCTATATAATTGGTATAATATCATGCAGCTTTGGCTCACAGGAAATACATAACGAATTGTTGATCCAATTGAGATAATAATAAAGCTACATTTGTTCCTATAAATACTCGGAAAGCATATTTCATCTGTTTTTTTAGTAGTTCGCTATCTCGTTCTATATCTCATTTTGCTAGTGTGTAACTATATTTTTTAATGAAAAACATGAAAGATATAACCAATGCTACTCATATTCCTATAATCCATGCCCATGCAAAATTAACAATATTTAATGCTCATAACAAGAAAAAGCAGAAAGTGAATCCAAGTGTTACATATGAATTGATAAATTCTATGAGTTTATATTGTATTATATCTTGAAAGGCGATATATATAGAGTGAAACATATTGAAAAAATTTATCCCTAAGAAATAGAGACAAAATATTTTAATGATGTGTGCAGATTCTGAGGAATGAAAATAATGTGATGATAGATAGTTTGCTCAAAAAAACAATAAAAATGCTATAATCAATCAGCTAATCCCTTGGATTATTAGTGTCATATATATGCTTGTCTTGAATGCATTATATTTTTTTTGTATCCGATATTTGGGAAGATGATATTGTAATGCTTCAGTGAATCATAAATCGTGATATGCAGATAATATCGTTATAAATCATAAAATACTATAAATAATCCCTACATCATCTACGCTTATAGTATTGGATATCAAAACTCTCGTAAAATATGCTGCTGGTCAAATAAATAATGTGAAAATATACAATCAAAATCATTTTTTGATTAATTTCTTGCCTAATGGTTGATCTGCCAACAATTCTCCATCCATTTACTATTGTACTATTAAAAAATTCTTATATTTGGAATTAAAATAATAAACTTTCCTTTGTATTCGTGGTATAATGATTTAATGATATACTCGGCGAAATTATGTGCCAAAATCAAAACATAATCAGGTTTCTTTTCTTTTAATATATCTCTACTGACTATTTCAATTCATGTTCCTGGAATAAATTTTCCTTGTTTGATGTCTGTATCATCTATTACTACATCTATATCAGTATAATCTACGCCCATAGCATTGAGATAAATACATCCTTTTGCCGCAGCGCCAAAACCGTAGATTGTTTTGCCTTCGGCCTTGAGGTCTTTTATAAATTTTTTGGATTCATTGATGTACTTTTGTATATTTAATCACCAATTCATATAATATTCTAGTGTATATTTATCTTCTGACTTAATTATTGTCTCTACGGTTTCGTCTGGTATATGTGGAGAATTTTTCTTTGCCATTATCATTCTCAAAGATCATCCATGGATATCTTGTTTGGTTATATTGATAATTTTCAAACCATATTTTTCCATTAATGCTTTCAGTGGTGTTGCTGAGTGATAGTACATATGTTCGTGATATACTTGGTCAAATTGATTTGTTTCCATGCTATTTATCCAATAGGGAAATTCCAAGACTCGGATTCCTTCTTTAGATAAAAGAAATTCTACTCCTTGAACAAAAGAGGCTATATCTTTTAGATGTTGAAATACATTGGTTGACGTGATTATATCATATTTGTCCGAAATTTTTTGTGCTACCTCATAACTAAAAAAGTCCACCAAGGTATAAATTCCTTTGGATTCTGAAATTTTTGTGAGGTTTATTGATGGATCTATGTTCAATAATGCTAATTCTTCCTTGCTTTCTTCTCTAAAAGCACATAATAATGATCAGTCATTGCCTCCGATGTCAGCTATTTTTAGCATATTTTTCGAACTAACGTATTTTTCTATGTATTTGAACATCTCCTTGCAGTGATTATAATAGGGTATATTTACTTCTGATTTGTAAAGGTAATTTGAAAAGAGAAGATCTCCATCAATTGAGCATTCTAATGCTGATACTCCGGAGCTAGGGAAATAATTAA
>CAYSXV010000003.1:0-8713 GCA_964435215.1 uncultured Candidatus Peribacteria bacterium
CCAAAAAATATTCAAGCAATAAATACCAGAGAAAAAAATCTGAATATGATTTTGTAATTGAACATATTAAAATTATCTAAAATAAATCCTCCTGTGCTTAGCACTACTCCTCCTTTATCAAGGAGGACAAATAATGTTATGCAGTCAGCATACTATTTATAATTTCATTTACCAAAGATCAATCTATCTGTGATTTGTATTTTGCCATTAGCTCTTTCATAAGGATTCATCTTTGTTTAGCAATATCTGTTATCTGTAACTCTATGATGAGCTCATTTATAAGATCTTTTGTCTGTTCTGCTGACATAGTAGAAGGCAAATAAAATTCTAATAAAAGTTTTTTTTGTTGCTCGATTGCCAAGTCCTCTACTCTATTTGCTTTTTCTAGAAAGCCTATAGTCTCTGCTATTTCTTTAATCTCTTTTTTTATAAGTTGTACCAAATCAGAATCTTCTAAATCTTTTTGGAGCTCAATTTTCTTGTTTTTTGCTCTAGCTATAATCGTATTTAGAACTGTTTTTTTGGGTTCTTCTTTCGCAAACATCGCTTGTTTATAATCTGACATAATCTGATCTAATAATGACATGTTATTGTAGTTAATGATAAATCATTTATTTGCTCAAGAGGGGACTCGAACCCCCAAGCCTCACGGCATACGAACCTCAATCGTACATGTATACCAATTCCATCACCTGAGCGTTATCTTATAATATTAATCTCGACTTTCAGTCGACGTACATGCCCCGCCATTGCGGGATAAATATACCAATTCCATCACCTGAGCGTTATCTCATTTTAAAAATTAGCTAATTATTATCAAGTTTAAAAAAATATTAACTTAAAGAAAAAATCTTCGTTTCCG
The DNA here is from genome assembly GCA_964435215.1 of uncultured Candidatus Peribacteria bacterium. Taxonomy (GTDB): domain Bacteria; phylum Patescibacteriota; class Gracilibacteria; order Absconditabacterales; family Absconditicoccaceae; genus UBA6263. Next base: position 863 of record CAYSXV010000003.1, read on the forward strand.
AAGACTTAATCTTATATTCTAACTACAAAATATAATTATTTAGATTTTTTAGTAACTAATTCATAAACTCACTTCTCTACTCTCTTGAAAAGATCTTTATATTTTTGTAAGTTCAACATAACTGTATTTGGACTTACCATTTTTTCTTTTAACATTTCTTTACAAAGTTCTTTTACATTCATAGGTCTGCCGTTTCTGTCGAATATCCTTACCAATATATCTTTTACCATTCCTCATTCATATCATCGTTCTTTCAATCAATATATACCTAATCATAGATTAACAAATATATCGTTGTTCTTTACTAATTCGTTGTGTATTGTATTTACTTTTACACTCTTAGCTGGGAATCGTTCAATAATCTTTGCAGGCAATTCCTGATAATGAATAGGTTTATTGATCCTTCTCATAGTGTAAAGTATCTTAAGTTTGATTGTTTTTGGGTTAACATCTGCAAATACTGGTAATCATATTTTACCATCAAATACACTTATTTCTCTAATAGTATCAAAGAAATGAATGAAGAATAAATCGTTTTTTAGATAATGTACATCTTTGTAATCTTTTGCAAAATTGTCTTTTAGATTTCAGATAAATTCATATATATCTTGGCTCTTTTTTCTTTTTTCAAAGTATTCTGAAATAACCAATACCAACTTTGTAAGCATATCTTCGTACAATGGTTCTAGGTAGAAAGCCTTGTTTAGATATTTATTTCTTTTAAGATATGTAACATCAAAATCTGAAACTAGAATCAGTTTAAGTTCTTGTTTTGAAAACTTGAAAATATTTTTATTAACCAATTTTGCTATCAAAATATCTTCTCATAATATACCACCATGAGTGTCTAGAACTTTTTTTGCTTCCTGCAAAACTGACATGTAAGTTTCGTTACCTACGATAAGTCTTCTGAATCTCATAAGAGCTTGAGTTTCGATCTGTCTGATTCTTTCTCTTGTAAGATTATATTCTTTTCAGATTCTTTGAAGAGGTATTTCTTTATCTCATGTAAGTCAGAATTTTTTCATAAGGACTAATCTTTCTTTTGGTTTACAATAAATTAACACGTCCTTTAAGTTTGTGCCTTCAATGTCGACTTTTATCTTTTTGTCATCCATTTTTACGTTGAAGTTCATTAGATTTTTATTTACTAGGTAAAGGGTAGTACTAAATTGTCTGATGTATAAGAATTCACGTACCAATGTCAAGAGATTTTTTATTAAAAATATATATGCTTATCTATTAAACATTGAATTTGAATATCATAACATCTCAGTCTTGAACTACATAATCTTTTCATTGCATTTTAAGCAATCATGATTCTCTAGCCTTGGATCGTGATCAAACGGAGAGTAAATCTGAGTACTTGACAACATCAGCTTTGATAAATCATCTTTCAAAATCTGAATGTATTGCTCAAGCCGCTTGTGGAGCAGTAGAATCCAATGGTATTGTCCAGGCTTTGGTTTCTTTTTCTCAAGTAGTGAAATAATACATCAATCATACTTTGTTGAATGCTATAGAAATCAAATCATCCAAAGTGGGGATATGTGTGATTTTGTCTATTGATAACAGCTCTGTAATAAATTCTTGCTTTTCCTCGTTGCTCATATCCATCATTTCAGATTCAAGTTTAGCTGAAACTACTGAGACTGGAGATTGAAGTTTGAGAATAAATTCATCTGTGATATGGTGTGCCAATGCTAGATCTTCCTGGGAAACATTGATAGCATAGATAAATGGTTTCATAGTAAGGAAGTTGTATGGTTTGATAAGTTTCATCTCTTCTTCACTAAGGTCTGCTCTGATACTATATGCTATCTGTCATTGTTGGAGAACTTTTTGGATTTTACTAAGCGTCTCGGCAAGTTTATGATCGTCTTTGTTGGCTGCTATCTGTCATCTTTTGGTAATAGCTGGAAGATGCCTTTCTATCTGTTCAAGATCAGCAAAAATAAGTTCAGTATTTATGATTTCAACATCTCTAAGTGGATCTATATTTCACTCTACGTGCACAACATCAGCGTCTTTGAAATATCTTATAACTTGCACTATAGCATCTACTTCACGGATATGTGAAAGGAATTTATTTCACAATCACTCCCCTTTACTAGCTCATTTTACAAGTCATGCTATATCTACAAACTCTATATGTGCATGAATTATTTTTTTGGATGATGACATCTCAGCAAGTTTGTCTACTCTAGGATCTTTTACCTCTACGATTCATATATTGGGATCTATAGTACAAAATGGAAAATTTTCTGCTGGAGCAGAATATGATTTGGTAAGAGCGTTGAAAAGTGTTGATTTACCTACATTTGGAAGTCAGACTATTCAGATTTTCATATTAAATGGTTCAATGTAAAAATACTAAAAAGTTTTTATAGAAAGAATAAAAAAATGCAAAGGAAAAGTTTTGGAAAGAATGAAAAATAAATAGTTTACTACAAAATTTATTTAAAAATAAGATGTTGTTGTAGTAAACTATAATTTCGACGTTTAAAAATCTTCACAAATATCAGATTTTTATTTCGTCTCAATTAAAAAAATCCTGAATACCATCAGGATTAGTTGGCGATGCCCTACAAGTAATATGCTTACTTGATAATCGGGAATACGTAATTTGTAAAGCATATTGCAACCAATGCTGTACCGTGCTTTTTATTTACAACGAAATTTTCCGTTATTACTTTGATTCATTTTAAATCATATTTTTTGTTGAATCAATTGATGTACAATTCGTTGAGACTAGCGCGGAGTAAATTTTTTATCTGAGCCAAACTATAATTTCAATTGTGTTCGCATACAAGTCATCAGAATTTTTTTCAAGTTTTTTTATCATATAGTCGTCAGAAAATAATTCATGCTGCAATTTTTTGTCATTTAGTCCCGTGAACAACAGCCATGATTGATTCCATTACCTCACCATGATTGTAAGTAGAAGGCTTAGAAATTTCTTTTGCAATTCAAGGCAGAATAGAAGAATAAGTCATGATGTTTGCTCTTTCGATTCATGCAGTTTTGAGAGCAAGATGATAAGAACCAGCATGAATAGTGATATCACTCTCTCATGATCCTTTTGTAATAAAATAATCTTTTGGGATACGATTGCCCAAAATCATTCCTCATGGCGACAAGGGAGCTAACCCTCATCTGATTTGATTTTTTTTCATGTCATAGGTTTTTTTAGTGAATAAAAAAAATGTGTGGAAAAATTTTTTCGTGCGAATAGATAAACAATTACTTAAAAAATACAATAGAAAAATCATAATTCTGGATTTACATTTTGTGTAGTTTCCAAAAAAATATTGCCAAAAAATATAATTAGTTAATTTCTATATCTATATGTTTAATCTGTGGAAATTTAGTCTTAATTTTTTTTTCTATTTCATCAATTTTTGTTCAAAGTATCCTAGGTACTCTACTAGTAAGATCTATACAAAATTCTAAAAAATCTTGATAGTTATCTTTTACTCTTTCATATTCTCTTTTTAAAAAATTATTTTTACTTATCTCTTTGAGTAGTCAGATTTCATTACATTCTATTTCACACTTGATACGATATGCATCTATATCTAGGATACCTGATTTAAAATCAATGACTTTTTCTATAACATCTTCTTGTTCAAGCAATTCAATTATATCATCCTTGATATGCTCTGGTATAGATTTTCATATCAGAAATTGTCTATTTTTGTGTATCAAAAATAATGCCATAACACCTAGTAAAATTCATATCAAAATAGATCATACAGAATCTCGTAATGGATTACCAGTTATAGAATAGAGTAATAAACTGGTTGCGGCTATCAAAACTCATATCAATGCTATACCATCTTCATATACAACTGCTAGAGTAATAGGGTCTCAGTGAATAAATAAATTACGTATTTTCATATGTGGATTTCTATGTCTAAGCTCTCTCCATGCTGCTCAGAATGTAAATGATTCTACTATAAAAGATATTGCGAGTATAATAAATATAACGTTACTCAAAATTATTTCTTGACCATGAAAAAACGATTGTACTCCATGATATAATGTAATTCATGCTCATATAAAAAAAATTCAACACGCCGATATAAGTGCCCACAAAAATCTCTCTTTACCAAATCCATAAGAAAAATCTGAATTAGCAGATTTAGATGAGCGTTTTATACCCACCATAAGTAATGACTGATTGAGAGTATCAGCAAAAGAATGTATCGATTCTGAAAATAGAGCTCATGATCAAGACATCAGGAATCATATAAATTTTATAATTGTTATTATTCAATTGCCTATAAGAGCAAATAATACTGACCAAAATCAATGTGATCTTGTAGAATAATGTGATGGTTTGGGTTGAGGATCAGATGACATAATATATATAATAATAAATAGTAAACGATAAATTATATTATAGAAAAATTATAACAAAATTTTAAAAATTAGCAAAGATTTGATATTATAGAGGCTTTTCAATGCCTGGAAAAAATCATTTAATAAAATTATTTGCGGCTTGGCTATCTGCTCATGATTGTTCTTCAGGTTTAGATTTTTTAATTGGAGTTTTTAAAACTCATAACAATGCTTCTTGCTCAGTATCATAAATTCATCATCTAAAAAATTTTGAAGCATCAGAAGGTGTAGATTCCATGGATATAAATATATAAAATTAAATTTTGATTATAAATATTTCTTTACTTTCTTTTCTAGAACTTTGTGGTTTAAATAATTTTATTTTTGTTCAACCATATTTTTTTTTCATATCCAAGACGAAACTATCAAATCATGGTCACATAAAAAGTTTAATTACAAATTTACCATTGGGTTTGAGATACTGATCATAAATTCGTAAGGTCTGCTCTATAAGCCCAAATGATCTAATCGCATCGACATCTTTTACTCATATAGTAAATGGTGCCATATCTGATTGAATCAAATCAAATTTTTCGATTCAGTTTTGTTTGATGATTTCATTTACTTTTTCTTGATCAGTAACATCTTGCTTGTATGTAAAAACATTGGGTATTTTTACTTTGATATCTAGTATATCAAATCAAATTATTTTATAATTTGATATTTTATTACTCTCTGATTGAGCTACTGCATATTGTATCCGACTTCATGGAGCACATCATATATCCAAAATATTGCGGGTAGTTTTATCAAATATATGAAACTTAGCCTGAATCTCTTCAAGTTTAAATGCACTTCTAGCCTTATATCATTGCTCTTGTGCTTTTTTGAAATAGTGATCTTGATATTTGAACATAATAATTTTGATTAAAATTGATAAACATAAGTGAACATTATTTTTATTAGACTGTCATTTCGAATGTAGTGAGAAATCTCTTAGTTACTTAGAGATCTCTCGACAAGCTCGAGATGACAAGTATTATTTTATGATAAAGTTTTTTAATTCTTTACGAAGTATCTTATAATCCGGGCAATATTGTGCAACTATGTCTCGGAATTTGGAAGAATGATTTTTTTGTTTTATATGACATACTTCATGTATAGCAACATATCTTATATATTTTGTAGATAGATGTACTAAGTCTAAATTGAATAATAATGTATTGTCATATGAACAACTTCATCGCTTAGATTTGAGTTTTCTAATCTTAATTTCTTTATAATTTTTTCAAATCAAATCTGAGTATTTGTCGACTATGGGTTTAATATATTCATACAATGTTTCTTTGAGATATTTATCTTGTTGTTTTTTATTTTTAAAACCAATTTCGGATAGCGATGCTTCTTCTCAAAACAACAGTATATGTTCTGATGTCTGAGATTGGATATGTGTTCTCTTGCTATGTCTAGCTAGAAGTTTTGTTCATTTATCAATCAGACTTTGTTTAAATGATTCATCATTTTTGAGAAAAGTAGGTATGGTAATATTCAATTTACCATCTGCTGAAAGTCTTACATATCCGTGTCTTATTTTTTTATAAGATATAATGTATTCCATAGGCTTATTATAGGAAATGGTAGACATTTTGCAAGAAGGATGTGAAACATTTTTTAAGAATAAAAAAAATAAGAGCTGGAAAGCCAGACTCTTATTCTTGTGTGTTGTTTGAATTGTTTGTGTTAGTTGATGCCAAAGAAGTTGCTGGCTGATTCAAATACAAGGTTGTTAGGATCAGGGGAATTGTATCCACAAGCTACTGCAGTCACATCATAGTCGACAAGCTTGTGATTTTTCTCATCGCTTACAATGCCCTTTAGTTGTGTATCAACAAGTAATCCGCTTGTGTGATGTATTTTCATCGTTCTTTCTGACCTACCTACGATAGAAGCAAATTCTACCCATTCAGTCGAAATAATACTTCCTACGCCTTCAATTTCATTGGCATATTCATCGCAGGTGAAAGGAATTCCTTTGATGTTTTTAACCCTGATTTCAATATCACCATATTCATCAGGCCCGGAAAGCATTTCAAATGAATAGTCTCCTATAACCATGAAACGGTTATTAACTACTGTTTTAGTATTAAACACCATAACTATAGTAGTTATACTAGCGACAAACACCAATGTTACAAATGATGCGATTAAAATAATATAGATACTTTTCATATAAATTTGATTTAGAGTTTTGTTTGTTGTTTTTATTTTGTTATATAAGTTATATATATTTACTATAAAATGTCAATAGTAATTTAAATAAATATATTTATGCTTTTTTCCAAAAAGTGCATTTATCTGCTCAGTTGAAAATAGTCTTGGTTGAATAGTTTTTTTTATCTATCATATTTTGAAATCATTCATAAGAAGAGATGATTCATCATGATAAATCTGGATTAGAAAATAATTTATTTATGTGAGAATAAATCTTAACCAAGTCAAAATCTTGTAATCTTTTCCCATAAGGTGGATTGGAAACCATATGTCATGATAAATCTTCAATAGAAAAAAAATCTTTTTGAGAAAAACTTATAGTATCATCGACTCATGCATTGATAGCATTTTTTGCGGCTACTTTACTTGCCAATGGATCTATATCAGAACCAAATATTTGATATTTTTTTTCTGTGAATACTTTGGATAATGCTTGCTCTTTTATAGTCTGTAAAAGTTTGGAATCAAAATCTGGAAAATCTTGAAATGCAAAAGATCTATTGATACCTACTGGCATATTTTTTGCTATCATAGCAGCCTCTATACAGATAGTTCACGATCAACAAAATGGATCATAAAATGCTTGTCAGAATTTTCGTCAACTGAGTAATATCAGTCATGCTGCTACATTTTCTTTGATAGGCGCATCTAGTGCTTGTTGACGATATCCCCTATTATGTAATGAGATTCAAGACGTATTGATAAATATCTTACAAGAATCATTTTGTAAAAATATAAATATTTCAAAGTCAGGTTTATCTGGATCTATCTGAAAAAAAGATGAATCAGATGGAGATATTTTTTTTATAATTGCTTTTTGTGAAATGGATTGAATAGATGGAATACTTGTAAGAAGCGAATTTTGACTATGTGCTGATATAGAAATTTTTTGTCAGGATTGAATATATGGTCAGAAATCTAATGAAGAAACAAAATCAAAAAGCTCATCAAAAGTTTTTGTTTGGGATTTTCAAAGAAGTAAGTAAACTTTGTTTGCTATCCTAGAACGTAAATTGATATCGTAGATTGCAGATTGATTTCAATCGACAAATGTTCATGTCGGGAAAGTATCTTGTGAATTGTATCATAAAATTTTAAGTTCTTTTCAGAGTATAGAAGAGAGACCAAATGGACAGGTAATTAATAACATTATTTGAGCAAATTAAAAAATTAATTTTTGAAAACTTTTATTTTCCGATTTCATTCTGGTAAAGAATTTTTTCTAATCCAAGGATT
>CAYSXV010000003.1:8813-38039 GCA_964435215.1 uncultured Candidatus Peribacteria bacterium
AAACTTTTATTTTCCGATTTCATTCTGGTAAAGAATTTTTTCTAATCCAAGGATTTAGTTGTTTGATCTCTAGATAGGAATATAAATTATCTTTGCATCGTATCTTTAAATCTTCTATAGCACCCACTGAAACTAACTTTGTTGAAGGCAATACATATTGATTACCAAGAAGAGATGAATCAAAATAAGAATATTTATTTTCCATCAAATACTTCATTGCCAATACTCTAAAAACAAATCTGTATGTTTCATTGTTTAGATATAAATCATAATATCATGATTGAAATTGGTTTTGCATATCTGATTGTAAGCCATATTCTCATCTATTGTATGCAGCCAATACCAAAGTCCGATTTTGGAACATATTGTGGAGATCTTTTAAATATAATACAGTTGCATCTGTGGATAAAAATGGATCATATCTCTGATCTACAAATTCATTTACGACAAGTCAATATTTGATAGCTGTGCCAGGCATGAGTTGTCGCAGACCAGCAGCTCAAGCGCTACTAACTACTGTTTCTTTTAAGTAAGATTCTATCATAGGTAGATACTGAAGATCTTGTGGTATATTATTTTTTCTTAATTTTGAAGAAATATAATCTCCATAAAATCATTGTCTTTTATGTGTGAGTATAAATTGTGCATCATTTAATTTTGTAAGTAGAAACTCTCTATCGAATCTTTCTTGATTGAAAATATACTTTCAATCCATAGGGACAGACTCTCATGCAAAATTAAGATTTGAAATATTTTGATTTGAGATTTGTTTTGATCATAAAAAATTTGTTGTATTATTATTTCAGCGTGGTCTGACAAACTGAATAATAATAATGATTAATATAAAAGATATCAAAATATATCTTCGTATCATATTTTTACCTGAATAATATTTCTTGAAATTTTCTATAAAAGACATATTTTGTTAATTAATTATAAATATATGCTACAAATAATTTTAATTTTTATCGTCAAAAGCTATTCAATATTTATCTACATAATTATATCATCGTACATTTTTTTCTGAAACATATATAAGTTTGCATCTCTGCAAATCATCACATATAGGAGAAAGTTCTTTTTCTGATTCATCTTGATAATCACAAGTAGCAAATATATCTCATCATTTATCGATTATTTTGGTCGCTAGTTTGAGATTATTAAAATCTACTGAAAAATATATATCTGATTTATATTCACATTCACTAATAACTCACGCTCAAATCTCTACTAACTTTTTGAGTATTGTTTGTTTTGTTATCTGTTGAGTAATCTTAACATTTGTTGTCTGTGGTTGAGTATCTGCTATTTTTTTTATTGAACCATTTAAAGTATTTCCATCTTCTGCCGCAGCATGGATGGTCTCATTTTTAAATGATCATGATAAAATATTGGAATAATGAGAATCTTTACTTGAACATCAAGCTAATAGTAAAATAGATAATAAGCTAATTATAAGCGAGACTGAAATTTTCATATTCAGATTTTTATTTGTTTATAAATATAATATAAGGAATATAGAAATAAATTTGAGATGCAAGATAAATTGAATTTTGAAGTATTTTTTTTCTACATTGACTTTTTATATTAAATAGATATTAATTGTCTTAGTTAACAAAAGTGTTAAACCAAAAATAAAAGAAAATGAAAGAAAGAGTCGTAATTTTACCAGGCAGAAATAGTGAAGCTCTGGCCAAACAGATTGCAAAGATTTGTGAATATGAACTTGGCATAATTAAATGGAGAATCTTTGAGGATGGTGAATACAAACCAGTCATAAAGACAAATGTCAGAAAGGCTATTGTATATATCATCAATTCAACCAATTCTCCCGGAGCTAATTTGGATGATGTAATGTTTCTTGAAGATGCAGCTCGGAGAGCTTCTGCAAAAGAAATTATTTTCGTCTGTCCCTATTTTGGCACAAGCAGACAGGAACGTAAAGACGAACCAAGGACTTGTATTACAGCAGCTGTAAATGTCAAAAGAATCAACAACACAAAGATCAGTAAATTCATTGTGTTTGATTTACATGCTGATGCTATCCAGGGTTTCTTTGATATGCCTGTTGATCACCTCTTCGCATCATTCCTTTTTGTAAAGGACATGCAAAAACTCGATCTGAGTAATACTGTATTTGCTTCTCCTGATACCGGCGGAGTAAAAAGAGTCGAGAATTATGCAGATTTTTTCTTATGTGAAATGGCACTTTTCTTCAAAGCCAGAGTCTCCAATGAACCAAATGCAATCAAAAAAATGAGGTTTATTGGTAACGTAAAAGGGAAAGATGTTATCTTGATTGATGATATCTTTGATACTTTGGGTACCATAGAAAAAGCCAGTAAAATTTTGAAAGAAGAAGGAGCTAAAAGCATACGTGCTTATGGTACACATCCTGTTTTGTCGACTAAATCATACAGGAGAATGAAAAGGATGAAGGATGTCGAGTTTATCGTTACAGATACTGTCCCTATTCCTCAGAAGTTTCTGGATCTGCCAAATTTCCGCGTAATAACAATTGCAGAATTTGTTGCAGATGTAATAAAAAGAGATGTCGAAGGGCATTCCATTTCGGAAATGTTTATATTCAAAAACAGTTGATTGAATTAAACAGAAGTTTTATAAAAGGAGGTCGGTTTTTTACTGGCTCCTTTTTTTTAGATTATTTTTTTTATTCTTCTTGATAATTATTGTACTATTATTAGTATGAATACAATTTTTATATTTATAATTTTTTTCTAAATGAAAAAATATTTATTAGGAATCTGAATTTTATTTATATCTTCTATAAGTTTTTTATTTGCTTATGAACAAGAACTTATATGAGCTTATAACTATGCTTATAATGTAGGTATAACAACTATGCCAACTATCGACCAAGCCAATATGAATGGTAAACTCATAAGAGCACATATGGCAAAAATGATGTCAAACTATGCAACTGAAATTTTGAATCTTGTACCAAATACTTGAAAGGTTTGTAATTTTGAAGATTTAAGTTGACAGACAGAAGAAATCAAATGATTTATAACACAATCTTGTCAACTATGATTGATGTGAGTATGATTAACTAATTTCGATCCAAAATGAGAAGTAACTAGAGCGCAATTTGGGACTGTACTATCTAGAGCAATGTATGGTGAAATGTACAATGGTTGAGAACCATACTATGTAAACCATCTAGATAAATTAAAAGATGATTTGATAATGAAAGACATATCTAAACCTACTAATCCTGAAATAAGATGATATGTAATGCTGATGATGAAAAGAGCTGATGAATTGATAAATAATTTAAATACTGGTTGAATTGTAGTAGATCTTATTGCTCCTACAGCAAAGATATCTTACTCTACAACTGGAAGTACTACATGAAGTGTAACTGCTACTCTAACATGACGAAGTGAAACTATAACATGAGTAAGCACATATTCTCATGTATTTACTGAGAACTGAAACTTTATATTTTACTTTCAAGATATAGCTTGAAATGCTTGAACAGTTACTGCAACAGTTAATAATATTGCTGATGGATCTAAACCAAGCGCTAGTGTGAAATATTCTACAACATGAGCAACAAATAGTGATGTAATAGCATATCTTACTGGTCGAAGCGAAGCGTTGACATGAGTAAATGCCTACAATCGTACATTTACTTGAAATGGAAGTTTCACTTTTACTTTCAAAGATTTAGCTGGTAACACATGAGAAGTAATTTCAACAGTTAACTGGATAGATAGGACAGCACCTACTGCTAGTATAAATTTGAGTCCTCTATCATGAAGTTATGTATCATGAAACATTATAGCAGCTTTGACATGATATTCTGAGACTCTAACTATAACAAACAATGGATGATTAAATAATTATACATTTACCGGGAATGGGAATTTTACATTTAATTTTGTAGATGCTGCAGGAAATACTGGAAGTACTACGACTACTGTAAGTTATTGGACTGGATCATAATATTTTGTTACTAATGATAACAAGCATAATGAATTTTAAATTATATAATTTAAACAATGTTTCTTGTAATAAATTCTGGTAGTTCGTCTATCAAATTTAAGCTATTTAAAGAAAATAACCTCAATGAAGTAATATCTTGAATGGTAGAAAAGATATGATCTGAAGGTAGTTTTTTGGATTGGAAATTTGAATGAATAAAATGAGAGACTAAAGATAACTTTTATGATTATAAAAATGCTCTAGAAGAAATTTTGGAAACTATCAAATCTTGCTGAATAAAATTGGAAGAAATAAAAGCGGTATGACATAGAGTAGTTCACTGATGAGAAAAATTTCAGGATTCTATAATTATAAATGAAAAGGTTATAAAGGCGATTAGAGACTGTGAAGAACTAGCGCCTATACACAATAAAATAAATCTTGAATGCATACTTATATGCAAAAAACTTTTTCCAAAAGCAAAACAGATTGCCGTTTTCGATACTGCATTTAGCCAAACAATGGAAGAAGAAAACTATATTTATGCAATACCTTACAAATATTATAAAAAATATAAAATCAGAAAATATGGTTTCCATGGGATATCTCATGAATTTGTATATAATAAATTATTGGATATAGCTAAAATAAAATCAAAAAAAGATTTAAGAGTGATTACTTGTCATGTATGAAATTGAGCTAGTATAAGTGCCATAAAAAATGGTAAAGTTATACAAAATTCTATGTGAATGACTCCACTCGAATGATTGATAATGTGAACAAGGAGTGGTGATATAGATCCAGCAATAATTCCATTCCTAATGAAAAAAGAAAAACTGACTGCCGATCAGGTTGAGAATATTTTGAATAAAGAAAGTGGCATAAAATGATTGCGAGAAAAGTCCAGCGATATGAGAGATGTAAGAGAGGCTTATCTCAAATGAGATAAAAAAGCTGCTATGATACTCAAGATGTACGTTAATAGAATTATAAAATATATCTGAGCTTATACTGCCCTACTATGATGACTAGATGTAATCGTAATGACTGCATGAGTACTTGAAAGGTCAGAGCTTATAAGGAAAATGATTTGTGAAAAATTAGATTGGTTGGGAGTGGAAATTGATAGCAAAAAAAATAAAGCAGATTTTAAAGAGGGAGAATTGAGCGTAAAAAATAGTAAGGTTAAAATTTGGGTAATACCTACAAATGAAGAACTAATGATAGCAAAGGAAGTGAAGAAAATTATGAAGTAAAATTTAATATCATATTTTTGCTTTTAAATAATTTCTCATTAAAATTAGGATGTACTTTAATATCCTAATTTTTTATTATGCAAATCAACGTTAAAAAATTTATTTATGACAATATTACTCCATATGATGGAGATGAATCTTTTCTAGTTTGACCTAGTGATAAAACAAAAAAGTTATGGGATGAATGTAAAGAATTATTAAAGAAAGAACATGAAAATGGATGAGTACTAGATATTGATACTGAAAATATCTCTACAATAACTAGTCATAAAGCTTGATATATAAACAAGAATTTAGAGATAATATTTGGATTACAGACTGATGCTCCACTCAAAAGAGCTATCAAACCTTTTGGATGATATAGAGTGGTTGAAAAAGCTTGTGAAGAAAATGGTAAAAAATTGGACGAAAAAGTTAAAGAAATTTTCACTAAATATAGAAAATCACATAATGATTGAATATTTGATGTGTATACACCAAGTATGCTAAACTATAGAAAAACATGAATACTGACATGACTGCCTGATAATTATTCTAGATGAAGAATAATATGAGATTATAGAAGGATTGCTCTTTATGGAATAGATAATCTAATAGAAGCAAAAGAAGAAGATAAAAAAAATATTTGATGACCAAAAGATTGGTGTGAGAAAAATCAGACTATTACAGGTAAAATTAAAACCGATGAAATGATTAATAATATAGTGAAAGAATGAGAGATGAATGAAGATATTATAAGACTAAGAGAAGAAATAAGTGAACAAATAAAAGCCTTGAACGAAATAAAAGAAATGGCTTCAATATATTGATTTGATATTTCTAGACCAGCAAAAAATTCAACTGAAGCTGTACAACGAACCTATTTTGCATTTCTTGCAGCTATCAAAGAACAAGATTGAGCAGCTATGAGTCTAGGTAATGTAAGTAGTTTCTTGGATATATTTATTGAAAAAGATTTGAAAGGATGAAAGATAAATGAAGAACAAGTTCAAGAATTGATTGATCAATTTGTAATAAAACTCAGACTTGTAAGACAATTACGTATGTCAGATTATAACCAACTTTTTGCTGGTGATCCTACATGGACTACAGAATCTATATGAGGTATGCTGGACGATTGAAGACATAAAGTAACAAAGACTTCATTTAGATTTTTACAGACATTATATAATTTATGATCTGCACCAGAACCAAATTTAACAATACTTTGGGCGGAAAAATTACCAATAAATTTTAAGAAATTTTGTACAAAAGTTTCTATAGATACATCTTCGTTACAATATGAAAATGATGATATGATGAGAAAAATCTGATGAACTGATGATTATGCAATTGCATGTTGTGTGTCACAATTGGAAACATGAAAATGGATGCAATTTTTCTGAGCAAGATGTAATATCGCAAAAGCACTATTACTAGCAATCAATGATTGAAAGGATGAAATGACGAGTATACAAGTACTAGATTGTATAGAAAAAATAAAAAATGATATATTGGACTATGATGAAGTATGGAATAATTATAAAAAAGTTTTAAAGGAACTTGCACAAGAATATATAAATACAATGAATGTAATACATTATATGCACGATAAATATTATTATGAAAAAGCAGAGATGGCTCTGATGGATTCAAACGTAAAAAGACTGATGGCATTTGGAGCTGCATGACTGAGTGTTGTAGTCGATTCTCTATCGGCAATCAAATATGCACAAGTAAAAGTAAATAGGAATGACCAGTGAATAAGTGAAAGTTTCGAAGTTAAAGGAGACTATCCAAAATATGGAAATGACAATGATAAAGTAGATCAGATTGCAATAGATGTTGTGAAATTTTTTATAGAAGAACTCAGAAAACATAAAATTTATCGTGATGCAGAACCTACTTTATCTATACTTACGATTACATCTAATGTGGTTTATGGACACAAAACATGAGCTACTCCAGACGGAAGAAAATCTTGAGAGCCATTTGCTCCAGGCGCTAATCCAATGCATGGAAGAGATACAAACTGAGCTATTGCTTCGTTAAACTCTGTAGCAAAAATATCCTATGAAGATGCAAGAGACTGAATATCAAATACCTTTTCGATTGTACCTATTACACTATGAATAAATAAAGATGAACAGATTGAAAATCTTTCGACTATGCTTGATGGATATTTTAAAAAATGATGACATCATATGAATGTAAATGTTTTAAATAGAGAAACACTATTGGATGCAATAGAGCATCCAGAATTATATCCACAGTTGACGATTAGAGTTTCTGGTTATGCAGTTAATTTTGTAAAATTATCTAGAGAACAACAAGAAGAAGTAATAGCTAGAACATTTCATGATAGGATGTAAAAGACTGTTATCCTTAACGAAACTGTCATTTCGAGTGAACAAAGTGAATCGAGAAATCTCTTGAATAAAAAAGAGATCTCTCCACTACGGTCGAGATGACAAGTAGTCGAGATGACTAGTAAATAAAATTTATAATTTAAAATAATTGATGTTAAAAGTACACTCAACAGAAACATTTGGGACACAAGATTGACCAGGAATCAGATTTTTGGTTTTTTTACAATGATGTAATTTCCGTTGTCTATACTGCCAAAACCCTGATACGTGGAATCTTAACTGATGAACAGAAATGAGCGATGAAGAACTGATAGCGATTATAGAAAAAGAAGAAGTATATTTTTGAGAAAAATGATGAGTAACTGTAAGCGGTTGAGAACCACTATTACAGACAAGATGATTAATAAGTTTTTTTACAAAATTAAAAAAACTGTGAATACACACAGCACTAGATACAAACGCATCGATATTAAACGATGATGTGAAAAAATTACTAGAAGTAACTGATCTTGTTTTGCCTGATATCAAGCATATAAATAATGCACGACATGAAAAAATAACTTGAAATAGCAATGAAGAAGTTTTGAAATTTATAAATTATCTAGAAGAAATCTGAAAACAATTTTGGATAAGATATGTATTGGTCCCTGGTTATACTGATCAGCTTGAATATCTAAATAATATGGGTAAATATTTAAGTGAATTTAAATATCTACAAAGACTAGAAATACTCCCCTATCATACACTAGGAAAATATAAACGAGAATCACTAGGTCGAGATTATGAAATAGAAGATGTAAAACTACCTACAAAAGAAGCATTAAATAAAGTTAAAGAGATTTTGGACAAATATGTTAAGAATGTTTATGTAAGGATATAAAAATGTTAAAATGTTTCATTGATACAGTGTTACATTGAAACAGTGAAACAATTTATTTCATAAATTATAGTAAATGAGGATACCAATCTGAATTAGTAATAGACATATTCATCTCAGTCAGGTAGATGCTGATAAGCTTTTTGGAAAAGGATATGAGTTTAAAGTTTTGAAAAAATTATCACAGCCATGACAAGATGCATACGAAGAAACAGTAGTTATTAAGTGACAAAAATGAGAAATAAAAAATGTAAGAATATTGGGTCCTGTAAGGAAACAAACTCAAGTTGAAATATTTATGTGAGATAATTATGTACTGTGATGTAATGCCCCAATCAGATTATCAGGAGATTTAAAATGAAGTGAAAGTTTAAATATAATAGGTCCACAGTGATCTATCTATCTACAAGAATGAGTAATAGTAGCAAAGAGACATCTACATATCACACAATCTGAAGCTGATGATCGATGATTAAAAAATAACCAAAAAATTAGAATCCAAACAAATAATCCTGAAAGATGATTGATATTTGATAATGTATTGGTCAGGATAACTGATAGTTCTGCACTAGATTTTCATGTAGATATGGAAGAAGCAAATGCAGCTGGATTGAAAATGTGAGACTGGTGAGAAATTGTAAAATAAATTTATTTTTTGAAAGTTAATTTATCATTTTCGATATCAACATTTATTGTATCTCATTCATGAAAATTTCATGCAACAATTTCTTTTGCAAGTATATCTGTTAAATGTTTTTGTAACGCTCTATCAATAGGACGAGCTCAATTAGCGGGATCTCGTCATTTTTTTGCTAATAAACTTTTTGCTTTATCTGTGATAGTTAACGTAATTTTATTTGTAGAATAGATTAAATCAAATTGTTGTTTAATTTTGATTTCCAAAATACTTTTTAACATAGCTGGTGATATAGGATTGAATATAATAGTATCATCCAATCTATTAAGAAATTCTGGACGAAAAAATTGCATCATAATTGGTTGTAATTGTTCTTTGAGCTCTTCTGTTTTTGAGATTGAAGTATCGGTAGATTCTTCTTTTTTTTCTGTAATATTATTATCTTGTGGTTTAATAATTTCTTGTTTATCTATAATTGCTTCGGTAATTTTCTTTCTTGATTTACTAGTCTTTGTTTTTTTATCTTCTGGATTTTCTGTAGTTATAACTGGCTGCACTTGAGGAGTATCTACGTTATAAATATCTCACAACATCTGTCCTGATAATTGTAAATTTTCCATAATCTCATGTGATCAAATATTTGATGTCATAATTATAATTGTGTTTTTGAAGTCTATTGTATTGCCCAAAGAATCATTGAGCATACCATCGTCAAGCACTTGTAAAAAAAGATCAAATACTTTAGGATTTGCTTTCTCTACCTCATCAATAAGTACGACAGAATAAGGTTTTCTTCTAACTGCCTCTGTAAGTTGTCATCATTGTTCGTATCATATATATCATGGAGCAGATCAAATCATTTTGGATACAGAAGCTTCTTCCTGGTATTCACTCATATTTAATCTTATCATAGCTTTTTTGTCGAAGAAAAGAAACTCTGCTAATGCTTTTGCTAATTCAGTTTTTCCAACTCCCGTTGGACCTACAAATATAAAGGATCATATAGGTTTTTTGGGATCTTTGAGTCCTACTCTAGAACGTCTGATTGCATTGCTGATAGCAATAATCGCTTCGTCTTGACCGACTACTTTTGCAGATAAATATTGTTCCAAATTTGCTAATTTTTTGGATTCTTCATCTATCATTTTGGTAAGTGGTATTCATGTTTTTTCTGAAATTACTTTTGCTATGTCTTCTCTTTCTACAGTATCTTTGATAATTATTAAAGACTGAGCTTGTAGCGTAGATATCTGTTCTTTATTTGATTTTATTTTATTTTGAACTTCCAAAATATCTCCATATCTAATCTTTGTAGCTTTATCTAACTGAGACTGTAACTCAAAATCTTTTGCTGTTTTTTCAAGCTCTGTAACTTGCAATTCAAGTTTTTTATTTTCTTCAAATATTGATTTAATTTTTTCTCGATCAGATTTTTTGCTGTCATAGGATGATTGAAGTTTTGTCAATTCTTCATCTATAGATATAATTCTTTTTTCCAATTCTTGTTTGTTAAATTTATCTTGAGTGTCGAATATTTCCTGTGTTATAGAATCTTTTTCTTTGGCGAGTTCTCAGATTTTTATTTTTATTTCTGATATATCTGATGGTAATGAAGTCATTGCAATCTTTACTTTTGTAGCTGCTTGATCTAATACATTGATAGCCTTATCTGGCAATTTACGATCTGTAATATATCTATTACTAAGCTCTACTGCAGCTACAAGAGCTGTATCATAAATAGTTACTCAGTGATGTTTTTCAAAATTAGATTCTATTCATCTGAGTATAGTAATAGTATCTTGTATACTCGGTTCTGGTATAGTAATAGATTCAAATCTTCTTGTTAGTCCTGTATCTTTCTCAACATTTTGACGATACTGACTTGTTGTAGTTGCTCATATTACTTGTATATTTCAACTTGATAATTCTGGTTTTAACATCTCTGATAAATCCATAGATCACTCTGCTTTACCTGCTCATACTACGTTATGAAATTAATCGATGAAGTAATCTTATTTTAAGATTGCCACGTCATTTCATTCCTCGCAATGACAAGAAAAATTAAATCCTCCTGTGCTTCGCACCACCCCTCCTTTTACAAAGGAGGACAAAGTATTACATCTTATCTATGAATTGCATTCAGATTAAGTTGGTTGCTTTTTTAAGAACCTTAACTGATTGATCTATAAGGTGAAGTCTAGCGTTTTTGATATCTTCTGGAGCAGAAAGTATTTTTATATTTGCATAATATGAATTTAAAAGTTTGGAAAAATCAAGTAAGTACCTACATATAATATGTGGTGCTAAATCTTTTTGTGATTGTAAAATAATCGAATTAAATTCTGAAATCTTTTTGATGATATCAAATTCTATTTCCTCTGAGAGAATGTCTCATTGTTTAATTGTTTCATTGTTTCAATTACCAGCTTCAGTAAGAAGTTTATTGAGCCTAGCTCAAGTATATAGTACATAAGCTCAACTCTCTGCTTGCATATCGAGAGCTTCACGTATATCAAAAACAATGTCTTTGGAAATATCTGTCCTGATAAGGAAAAATCTAAATGATCAAATTGCAATTTTTTCTGAAACTTCATCAAGCCAAATATCAAGCGCTTCTGGATGTCTAGCCTTAGTTTCCCAATATGCCTTCTGATGTAGTATTTCCATCATCTCATCGATAGTGACGGTCCATCATTTTCTAGATGCAAATGGTAAACGTTTTTCGGCTTGTTCTTCTGGTGTCAATTTATATCAGGAATCAAGCAGTGTTTGAGGTGTAAGATAAACTATACCATATGGTAAATGTATATATTGTTTATTTTCATTTGTATATCACAATAATTTCAGTGATGATTTGACTACTTCTTGAGCGGCATTTTGTCTATTATCTATAACTGTTATAGCAATATCATAATTTCCAAAATGTCATTTTCTTTTATCGTGATCTTGTGAATGAGTAGTATAAACTATTTCTCAATCTGGATCATGAGTAAATACATCGTATTTAAAATCTTTTTTTAAATAGCCAAGTTTCCGCATAGCAAAAGCAATATCTTTGGCTACGTATGTTGCTACTCAATCAGATTTGATAAGTACTTGATATTGTTTTTCTTCCTTTGCATATTCTGGCAATGAAGATAAATCTATCACTCGACATCATTTAGCATCTCACTCTTCGATAAATTTGATGTATCATTTTTCTCTTAGCAAATCTATTGCTTCTGCAAAAAATTTGAGATGTAAAATATCTGTTTCTCGATTAACAACATCAAAATGTGCATTCATTCTCCGACAAGATTTTAACTGTTGAATAGTACATTTCTGTACATATTCTGTATGGACTTTGTTTATCGTAGGATCGGTTCACTCCTCTATCTGAAGTAATAATTCGGAAAGATATTTTTTAAATTCTGGATCTTCTTCTTTGCTTCTCATCTTGGCATATACCTCTCAACAATAATGATCAAATTTTTTATCTGATTCAAATGGAACTTTGTAATATAGATGTCATACTAAATTGTATCATACATTTACTCAGCTATCATCTCAGTAATCAAATGCATCTACATCATATCCACAGTAAGAATAAATTCTTCTTATAGAATCTCATATACATACATTTCTTGCTTGTCAGATATGCAAGGGTTTATTTGGATTTGCAGACATATATTCGACGATAGTTTTTTTATTATTTCAATGTTTCAAATTTTCACTGATTCATTTTGATAGGACATCGTTGATAAATTTAGGCTTATTGATATGTGCATTTAGATATGATCATAAATTTTGAAAAGATGAAAAAAAATCAGACTCAAGTTTTTCGCTCAATTCTTTTGAAATATCGTTGGGGGCTTTTCAAATTTGTTTAGCAATTCTAAAACATGGAAATGCTAGATCTCAAGGTATATTGGAAGGTGGTATCTCGATAAGAGAAAAAATTTCTTCCACTGGAAGATTGAGTTGTTTGCCAAGTATATCAGCGAAATATTGTTTGTAGATATTGATCATTAACTAATTGAATAACTAAAGCCTAAATGTCATTGCGAGGAGTTTACGAGAAAGCAATCTTATTTACTTTTATTTAAGATCGCTATTTTCGCTCGCGATGACTAGTTGTTGAAGATTACATTTTTTTCTATGATTATCAAATAAAAAAAATCCCCTCAGCCAAAAAAGCTAAGAGGATTCTTGTGAATAGTTATTAGTTTATAGAAACTAAACTAATTTAAATTTTGGAAGAGTATTGATAATATTTACAAAAGCCTTTGTTTGAATAAGACTAATTGAAATAGAATTTTTAATACTTTCGTCCAAATAAGGAAGAGTGAGTTGATGCATAGCTAGTAATTTATCATTTAAATTAATTATATTTTCTGAGAAAATATGAATTTCCATTAAATGACTTCTATGCATATTAGCATTTTCGAGACTATCAATATATTCTTTAGCTGCAGAAAGACCGACCTTAGCCTTTTGTATGTATTTACGTAATTTATGTAATCTTCTTACGTATATAAGATCTGATGGCTTCCTGATTAAATATAAATAAGCCGTCAATCTAGGTCCATAGTAACTTACAATAATGATAATACACACCAGAAAAAGAAATACTAAACCTCCTGAAACCTTTGATAACCCAAATAAAACGTCCATAATTTTGTTTTTTGTTTTTAAATTTATTTTACTTCATTAATAACCAAATACCAGCACATACAGCTAGCATTCCTAGTAAGTGATTGAATTTGATTGTAGGTTGTCCCATTATAATATATCCGACTACAAGACCAAATACTGGCATCAACCCAGCTATAATACTTACGTATAAACCTGGTTTGGGAGTATCGATTAACCTACTGTAAAATATCATACCCACTCCATTTACAAGACCTACTAATATTGCAAGTCCTATGAATTTAAAGGGTAGATTGGAAAAATTATTTTTCCATAGAGTCTGAAACACCATCGGAATAACCGTAATAATCATTACAATTATTGTAGAAACTTCCATCGATGGACTTCCTGTTTTTTTGAGAAGAATTGGCCAGGAAGCAAAGCACAGTGCAGTTACTACACAATAGAAAATGTTCATGATGTTTTTATTTTGTTTTGAATTGCATGAATTTTGACCTAAAAAGTGCATTGAATACTATGTTCATAATTAATCCAAGAATCAGCATAACAAACATAATTGCTATGAATTTTCCAGGGTCAGAAACAAACTCATGATAAGTAGAGCTACAAGAGCCTAAAAACTCATTCCAAAAATTTAAGATGGTTTGCATATAGATAGTTTTATTGGTTAATTTTATTTTAAGTTACTTATTTTATATATATTTCCTAGTAAATGTCAAGTATAGTTTTTTATTGCCTTTGAATCTATATTTCTTATAAGATTGATGTTTTAAATCCTTATTATAAAAAATGAATTTGAAAGAAGAGTGGCAAAGTCGTGGTTTAGTAAACCAATTTAGCGATGAAAAACTTTTTGACCTGTATAGCAAAGGATGAGAAAAATTCTATATATGATTTGATCCATCTGCCGATAGTCTGCAGATATGAAATATGTTTGCTGTGATGGCAGCTATCCACCTGATGAAATATGGGAACAAATGTTATTTCCTAGTATGAGGAGCAACAGGTATGATCTGAGATCCTAGCGGTAGAAGCGATGAAAGAAATTTTTTAACTGAAGAAAAACTCAGACACAACGAACAATGTATTTATAATCAGCTTAAAGTATTTCTTGAAAATATTAAAAAAAATTATGATATAAATTTTGACTATGAGATGGTAGATAATTACGACTTTTTCAAAGGTATGGACTATCTAAATTTTTTACGTGAAGTGTGAAAATATATAACTGTAAACTATATGATAGCAAAAGAATCTATCAAAAAAAGAATAGAAGATCCTGAACAATCTATCACGTATGCTGAGATGAGTTATATGCTTATCCAGTGATTTGATTTCTTTACACTATTTACAAAGCATGGTGTAAAGCTACAACTAGGCTGATCGGATCAACGATGAAACGTAACTACAGGTATGGAACTTATAAGAAAAAAAATAGATCAAGAAGCTTACTGCATGACTATACCTATCATCACTGATGCTAGTGGAGCAAAGTACGGTAAGTCAGCTGGAAACGCAGTACGAGTAGATAAAGCAAAAAATAGTCCGTATTTTGTATATCAGTTTTTTATGAATTCAGAAGATAGTTTAATAGGAAAATTATTGAAAGTATTTTCATTGAAATCTGTAGAAGAAATAGATGCAATAGTTGCAAAACATATGGAAAATCCAGGACTGAGATATGGTCAAAAAGAACTTGCAAGCCGAGTCGTAGAAGTATTGTTTGGTAAAGATGCAGTGAAACAAGCAGAAAAAATAAGTGATATATTATTTGGAGAAGGAGACAGAATGAAGTTAATTGCAGGATTTAATAAAGAAGATATAGATGCACTTTATGCAGAGACATGATGAACAATAATGAAGTGAGATGAAATTAAAGTATTGGATATGTTTACTGAAGTAGGCCTAACAAGCTCAAACGGAGATGCAAAAAAAATGATACAATCAGGATCTTTGTTTATAAATGAAATCAAAGTTGAAGATCCGCAAATGATAGGTTCAAAAGAACTTTTTGTGAATGGAATTTTGTTACTTAGAAAATGAAAAAAAATGTTTAAAGTAGTAAAGATTTAATTTTTTTTTAGAATATTTAGATGCTACAGACAACTCACGTTTTTCTCTTTAACTCTAAAAACCAAGTACTTTTGGGTATGAAGAAAAGAGGTTTTGGTGAAGGAAAATGGAATGGTTTTGGTGGTAAAAATAAAGGAGATGAGACAATAATCCAGACTGCTCTGAGAGAACTTCACGAAGAAGCATGAATTTTACTCAATCCAGATCAAGTACAAAAAGCTGGAATACTACATTTTTACTGGAAAGAAAAATCAGAATGGGATCAAGATTGTCATATTTTTTGGTGAAATTATGATTGACCATTTGAAGAAACAGATGAGATGAGACCACAATGGTGGGATTTTGATAAAATTCCATACGAACAAATGTGGGAGGATGATGGTATCCGATTTCCAAAACTATTAGCTAAAGAATTTCCTATGGATATAAATTTTACATTTGATACTGCTGGAAAACTTATTTTTTCTTCTGATTAAAATCAGATAACATATAGTAAATTATGTATATTTTTAAACTATTTTTGGGTGATAATTTTTTGACAAATATTACTTTTTGATTATAATTTAAGCGTGTTTTATAACATGCAAATAAAAATGAAAAAAATAAGTCTAATCAGAGTTTATACATTACTTGTAATATTTTTGTGATTGGGAGCTATTGCTTCTGCAAGTACTATGCTAAATTTTGTATGAATAAATATGTGATCTATAGATCAAAAATTTTCTGAAGTAGCTTTTAAAGCTAGATGAAATGATTTTATGGGAGCTATATTTTGGTTAAATGCAAAAAGTATAGAAACATGAGAAGTAATCAAAGTGGGTGGTGGTATACAAGAAAAAACATGTTTTAAAAAAGTAAGATGAATTTATTATAACGCACAAAGATGAAATAGATTACGACCACTTGATGAAGACACATTAGCTTACTTTACATGAACAAGTGCAACATATAATAATTTGAGTATGAGTGGATGATTATATACAAGCTGTTCTGGTGAAGAATACAGTATATACGGTCAAGTAACATATCATGTGAGCTGAGATAGTTATGATTCTCATATAACAGCATGAGTACAATATGATCGAGCAGCTAATACTTATAGCTGATCATTTGCAAGGAGCTTACAGAGATTTGATAATAAATATCCTATATGATATATATATGATGACCGCTGAGGAGGTATATGATTTGTATGAGGGCTTTGAAATGCTAATGATTATAGTCTCGTAATAGCAAAATTGAATCAATGATCATGAATAAACAATTTATTCTGATATCAAGGAACTAATAATGATATTTATAGTACTGTCCCATGAACTTCAATAACAGTAAGTTCAAGTAAATGAAATGCAATAAATACTCTTATGAATGCTTGAGTACGATGAACAGTATGATTATCATTTTCTGTTAACACCGTAGAAAAAAATACAATATTATGAAACTTTGAGAAAAAGACACTTATATTTAATGCTCTAAATATAAATTTTTCTAAGCTTATAAATGAAGTAAGAAAAAGCACAGAAAATTTATGTAAAGGTAAATATCAAGGATTTGATGAATATATGGTTTGAGATTATTTTGCTGAACATAATTTAATTTGTTTAGATTTTAGTTGAGATATACAAAAATATATAACAATAAATCAGAGCAGCGATCGAATTAAATTAAAAGATAAAACTATAGTAATAAAAAACTGAGATGTAAGAATAGCTCAATGAATGTGAATTGATGAAGGTCCTGTAAACTTATTTATAGATAAATGAAATTTATTGGTAGCTAACAATACTTGAGGCGCAATAGGATTTGATTGAAATGGTTATCCGACAAATGCTTGAGTAACAAAATGAATTAATCTGAAATGAAATTTTATAATAAATGGTCTCATAATATGAGCAGATAAAAGTTCTCGAATAAAAGAATCGTTTAAACATAAACTATTTTTCAATTGAAAACTCGCTAGTCTAAATACTCCTTCTTATCCTAGCCAATGAAGAATAGATCAGATTGAAAATATTTTCAATACTTGAGCGAATAATATATGGATATGACTTGGGAATGTATTTAAACGAGAATGTAATCCTATCAATTGAGATTGATCTGATAATAGATTTACACCATGTAATAATACTTGAGATAGAAATGCATTATTGCCACTCATAATAGTGGATGGTAATTACAAATTCTTTTAATTAAGAAAAATATCAAGACCTATAAAAACAGACTGATTATAATCGGGATTATTTTAAATATTTATTTAAATCTAGAGACTGATTCAATATATTTCAATAAGCATCTTTTACTTCAATAGATATTGTAGATAATGATGGTACTTGAAATGATGCAAAATTATTTTTGAATTCACTTATAATTTCTCAACTAGAACCTAAAAATTTTCATCACGCTACAGCAGATAATGCGTCATCAAAAAGTAACATAATTGCATATGTTCAGTCTTCATTTGCTTTAACAACAGCCTTATCTTCTACGATAAATGGAGCTTGTTTATCTGATGATGTAATATCGATCTCTATTGTAGAGCTATTTGAAAATCAATCTACATCTATAGCTATGAGTTGCAATGTATGTTTTCAATCTTTGATATTTTTGATATCGATGGATTTTATATCAGAGATATTATTTCTTCATGCGGGATATTCAAATGATCATACTTGAGATTGATCTACAAGTATATTAACATTTTTTATTGCTTTGGGGCTTGATATATCAAATCGTATAGAAGTTTTAGCAGACATACTAGCGTTTGTTAATGGCTTAACAATACTTACTTTGATATCCTTACTTTCTTCTGCACTTCTACCAGGACAAAACTCTTTGAGTTCTTCGATGAATATATTGTTATAAGTATAAGTAACTTTACCAGACATAGGATTTACACCACTAAACTGAGTGGATTGTTTCCATCGGTCAGTGATTTCTTGTAAGTCCATTTTATTTGGCATAAATGTAGAAGGTATAATTATATATCAATTTTTGGCTTGATCTGTAGGTGTATATGGACTAATTTTACCATTACATGAAGAGTCGTATTGTATGGCAGTACATCAATCATCTGCAGTAGCAGGCATACTTTTGATATATCAAAGCGTACTAACCGTAAGATCTGCAGGTGTCCCAGCTCATGCTAGTTTACCAGATATCTTGGATATAGTTGCTCATGCTACTTCTACTTTTGTCATTTCTTCATTTTTGATATATCCTTTTGCCAACAATTCTCACATAATTTTTTTTACTGGATTTGCGTGTATAGTTCATCCATAAGCATTTCTGTTCATAGGGGTTGCATCTGCATTTCATGCCCGGAAAAGCAAAACTTTATTTGGTGTATATGCAGCTAATCGACCATCTCTAGGACGATTTCATTTTTCAGTTTTTACATTTGATGTTCAAGTTTTGAGAGCATATGTAAGTCATTTCACATTAAATTTATTTACCCATCATACTATTCTATTGGCTGGGTCTGAAAGGATCTTCCACATAAGATAAACAATTCCAGGCTTGATAACTTGATCACGATATTGAACTACTTTCTGGTAAACTATTGATCAGTTAGAAGATTTTATTTCCAATATAGGATTTATATAAGCTGGTTTTCATCACATTGTAAGATTGGAATAAGCTGTAGCAAGTTCAAGCATAGTCACTTCTGCAGCTCCCAATGCTAATGTATATCCATATGGAATATCCGCACTGACTCAACTCAATCATAATTGATTTAGAAATGGTTTTGCTTCTTCTTCTCATCACAAACTTAATAACATTTTAGTAGATGGGATATTTCTACTGTGTCATAAAGCATATTTTAGTGGTAATAATCATTCAAATTTATCATCAGCATTATTTGGTCTATCAGGTCAAATCTGGAATGGGATATCATATATAGGAGTATCTAGAGTCAAAGGAAGTTTTTCAAATCATAGAGCATATATAAATGGTTTAATAGAAGATCAAGATTGTCTTGCTCTCCTAACCATATCATTTTGTCATTGAATCTTTTCATTGAAATAATCTATAGATCCCACATAAGCCAATACATCTCAACTATAAGAATCTATATAGATCAAAGAACTATTATTTGCTCAGTTATCTTGTATAGCATTTACATTCTCTAACAAAGCATTTTCTGCTAATTGTTGTATATCGTAATCCAATGTAGTAGTAACTAACAATCATCATTTCGTTACCATTTCTTTACCATATTGTTTTTCTAATTCCTCTATAATCCATTGAACAAAATGAGGAGCTTTAATAGGAAATGTATTTTTTGCAAACTCATGATTTAATCATTGTAAGAAAGAATTTTTGAGCTCATCTTGCTGTATATATCAGTCTTCATACATCCTTCATAAAGCCAAATCTTTTCTTCAATTTTTATATTTTATAGTATATTCCTGTCAGTTATAAAATACATTAAATGATCACAATCATTCTATAAATTTTAGGAAAGTATTTGCATTTTTTTTGTTTGATAGATCAGCATTTGTTAATCATTGTTGAAATTTTATAAGGATCTGATCTTTCAAATTATTTGATGGCATACTAGCTACTCATGAAGTATTTCATGTAGATGCAGCAGCCAATGGTGCAACAAAAGATTGATCTAAAGAAACTTGATTACCATATCAATCGACAACATCTATTTTTCACATAAGCAATTCTCTATTTTTATATGGATCGTAAAGTGATGGTCATTTGGGTAATGATGCAAGTATAGCTGATTGTAATACATTTAAATCTTTTGCAGGTATTCAAAAATATGTTTTTGCTGCCGCCTCTATTCCGAAAGCATTGTTTCAAAAAGATATATAATTGAGATATAATTCTAAAGTTTTATCTTTCATCTGTTTTTTAAGTTCAGATGCTGTAAGTTCTCATTTTTCTCTCGTCACTCGATTTTCAATTACTCAATTTAGTTTTTTTGTAAGAACCATTTCTTTTAACTTTCTTTGGATTTTTCTATCCTTTGTAAGTAATAGATTTCTAACCAATTGTTGTGGTATAGTAGAAGCTCATTGCATCCTACTTCCAGGATTAAGAACTTTTGTAACTGCAGCTCTTAATAATCACATAGGATCTAATCATGAATGCTCTCGATAACGCTGATCTTCGACAGCAACTATTGCATTTATCATGTTTGTATTGATTCCACTGAAATCTATGTATTCTCTATTTTCAGCAAAAACCTTATAAAGTTCTTTTCAATTTCTATCTTGAATAATAGTAGCTTGTGAAAACACCATGTCTTTTACTTTGGTAACATCTGGTAAGTTACTATAAACGTAGATCCTAGCTAATACAAATCATATAACCAATATAGAACCTAGTCATCGTCAAGCTACTTTTAATAATATTTTTTTTGACCAGATTTTTTTTTGATAATTAAAATGTTTTGATTTTAGAAAAGGTGAACGTTTGGGTACATTAAAATCTTTGGAATGATGTAGATCACCTATATTATAATTTTTCATCATGTTTACTAAATTTTTAGTTTATAAAATTTATACCAAATCGCTTTCGAAAACTATAATCATTTCATCTACCAAGGCAGATTTATGCTTACAGATTTTCAAGTTCTCGGCATAACTCAATCATCCAAAAAACTACGTTTTACTTGTTTTTTGGCGGTTGAGTATAAAAAAATCACCTGTTTCTTATAGTTATTGGGCTATAAAAAACAAATGATTTCTTATAAAAATATATATTAGCTTATGGATATATGTATCATATAATCTTGGAATTATCTGAGTTATCTACACGTTTTGTAACTATATATTTTCAAGCATAGTTCATATCTCTGATTGTAAGTTCTCATGATTCTGATTCATATTTATCGACTATTCATACGTGTCAAGCTGAGCTTCTTAACTGAGAATAAACTATAATAGATCATGCTCTAGGCGTCTGTCAAACCTTGTATCATGCAGCCTTTGCATTTTTATATCGATCTTTTGCATTTCAACCAAATGGTCTTTCTTGTGTATCTTCGTCTATATAAGGAAACATTTGAGGCATAACCGCAGCTACGTACCAAGTACAATTTCATGGAGCAAAACCATTACTAACTTTTTTATTGAATACCCGTTTTGAAGATATTTTAGCTTTGGTACCAGATGGAGTCGATGTATTGTTATTAACTGGATTTTTTGCTATTATTTTTGATGGTTTTGTAGTACCAGGCTTGTGTATAGTAGGTATAAATTTTTTGATAGGTTCTGGTGTAGGTTCTGGTCTAGTAATTAATCATATGTCATAAGCTCTCTCTTGGCTTATAGGCAAAAATACTTCTTGATCTTTTTGTAATATTTCTGTTTCGTCTTGGATATTATTCATTGTCATAAAATCTTCTACATTTAGATTATATTTATTTGAAAAGACCAATACATTTGTCTTCTCTTGTAAATCATATATAATTCATTCTTCATCATCCGTAACTACTATTTTATCTCATGGTCTAATAGGATTTCATCATAGATTATTTATTTTTTGGATATGAGATATTGTCGTTCAAAACATACTGGCAATCTTTGAAAGATTGTCTCAAGGTTGTACAACATATTGTATAACTCATTGGTCTTGATTATCCAATTCTACTATTGCTATTGAATCCAAACTTATAGAATCTGAAGTTCAATCATCCATCTGCACAAATGTAGGGTTAACATATACAGTATCATTTCATCTAGAGAATTGATCTGCATACACTATTATAAGTATAAACACACTTATCTGAAAAATTGTAAGAAAAAACTTAATTCTGTTCTTAGAATAATTTCTAGGCATACAATGGTTATAAATTTAAATGGCGGAGAGGGTGGGATTCGAACCCACGGTCCCCGTGAAGGGACAACAGTTTTCAAGACTGCCGCGTTCGACCACTCTGCCACCTCTCCACTACAATAATTGCATTAAATTCACCGGCGGTCGAACGTGTTACAGTTTTGCATTTTATATTTTTTGGGTTGATTTTCAAGGGTTAAATCATTACATATTATTTTAGTTAGAAATGATGTTTACAATTGACTTTTTTAATATATAGATTAGGTAATGGAAGATTTACAAAAATTTTATCCAATACAAACTTGAATCAATAATCCTGTACTTAGGAAGGTTTCTATAAAAGTAGAAAAAATAGATGAAGATATTAAAAATTTTGGTGAGGAACTTATGGAATTGATGCAGTTATATGACGGTGCTTGACTGGCTGCTCCACAAGTATGAAAAAATATAAGAATGATAGCTACTACTCAATGGAAAGAAACAAAAAAAGATTTGAAATTTTTATGAGAAACTCTGATGATTAATCCAGAGATAGTTGAAAAATCTAAAGAAATAGTAATCAGCGATGAAGCTTGTCTATCTATACCAAATTTTAAAGGTAAGGTAAAAAGACACAAAGCTATTGTAGTAGAATATTTGGATGTAAAATGAAAAAAACAAATTAAAAAACTAAAAGACTTAAGTGCATTTATAGTACAACATGAATATGATCATCTGGATGGGATATTATTTGCTGATAAACTTATAAAAAATAAAAATTGATAAATATTTTCTATACTTATATGACAAAAATTATTAGTAAATGCTAATAATTTTTTTAAACAAAAAATCTCAACTATTACGTTAAGACTTTTTGCACGGAACTAGATCGTATCTCTAAGCTCAGACAGAGTTATAAGGCACCTGTGGGATTCGAACCCACGAGCCAAGGTTTTGCAGACCCGTACAATAGACCACTCTGTCAAGGTGCCATGGTCTTGGAATTTATCTATTTCCTGGAGTTTTTCAATCGTTTTTGATTTTATCACAAATTATTTTTAATAATAAAAAAAAACTTCCCTCTTAAAAAGAGAAAAAGCTTTTGAAAAATAATTTATTGAATTAGAATTCTTTTTTTTACAAACCATAGTCGACCAACCATCCAGATACTGATAATTAGCATAATTACTAATTCTATATATCTAGCATAATAAAGGAACATTATGGTATAAAAGTTCCAATAATAATCCGTCATATAGAATTGTAAACTGGGTCTATAATTATAAAGATTAATCATCCCAGCATACGTGATACCAAACATTATCAGATACCATAGTAATTGTTTTTCTTTTAGCTGAAGCCAGTTTATAAGACTGTTACAATAAGAGATCTTCATCGATTGGTTACTTGTGCCACGAGATAGTTTTTTATAATTTATATAAAGTATCTCTACTCTATAGAACATAATAAAAACCATAGCTATTGTAGCAAATACAATCAGCTGTAAAGATATCAGCGCGAACGTCAAAAATAATTCTTCCATAAGATTTTGTTTTAATTTTGTTTTTTATATATAATGATTTAAATAATTAAATCAATACTTTGTATTGACTTTTTATGTTTTTTATATATATATCATCGTAAAAATAAAAAATTAAATAAATACTATCTAACGCCGATACAAAATTATAAGATAATGGAAAAATGTAAAAAATGCGGTATAGAATTTGGTGCATATGACAATTTCTGTCAGAGTTGTACGACGCCTACTAAAAGGGCTATATTACCTGAATTTAATCTAAATCATAGGTACTATACATTTCACTATAACTATGATGGCGGAATATTTAGCTTGGATACTCCAATGCTTTCTGTGGCTGGTCGATTAATGATTCTTTTCGAAGAAAAAAAACAAGCTAGGAAAATACAAGGTTTGGATAAAAATTACGAAGAGCTAAAGTCGACTGAAGAAAATAATTCTACTAATATCAGTGAAGTATTTAATTGTACAAGCGCTGATAATAAGTCTTTGGTCAATCATCAACTTATGGGCATGTTGAGAAATGCTCAATCGCAGGATACTGTATGGGTAATCGATACAAAGAACAAAACCATTGAAATGATTAGAGGAACATATGTTCCCAAAAACTTCATGGAGAAGTATTTTGTAGGTTATACATACTCCTCAACGAGAGAATTTTGATGTAATATTTTACATAAAATGTCTGCAGGTTTATTGCCTGGAGACATTTTTTTTTATTTAAAAAAATATTTAGTATAAATTATTTCTCTGCAGATTTTTTGACTCTATTCATAATAGAATATCATAGTCAGACTTCTTGAAGATGTTCTATAAGAATATAGTTTATATCCTGTTTATCACAAATATTGTAAATATCGAACAATTTCTGAGCGCATTTTATCAGATCGTTTCTAGATCATCGTGGAAATACATGTATGTTATCACTAAATTTATTCAGTATTTTATTATGAGTATTTATACAATCTTGAGTGATTATTAGACCCAATTTGATATGTACTGATCACTGAATTTTAAGATTTAGTTTATCTTGTAGAAGATCTTCTGATAAACAATCTATAATCTCTACATGGGCACGAGGTGAATAATGTCTATAAAGATTACCTGGTGATATATTGCTTTTCTGAGAGCTATAATGGACTGAAACATTTTTTTGATTAGAAAATAACGACTCTAAATCTTCTTTGGTTACAAAACCTGGACGTAAAATATTTATCTTATAAAAATATTCACAATCTGACATCGGTTTACATATAGAATGCTCGTCAATTTTCACAACTGTAGATTCTATACCTACATTACAATGTCATCAATCTATAATTAAAGGTACTTTTGAACCAAAGTATTGGTGAACCATTTTGGCTGACGTAGGACTAGGTTTTGTAGATATATTTGCACTTGGAGCTGCTATAGGCAAATCACATGTTTGAAGTAAATCAAGAGCGGCTTGATTGGATGGAATCCTGATTCATACAAATGGATTTGGAGAAACTATGTCTGGGATATTACTTTTTTTGGGTAGTAAAATAGTTATAGGACCAGGCATCAGTTTTTCTATGATTTTTTTTTCTATGTGATTTGAAATTGTTCAATATTTTGAAATATCTCTTTTGTGTCATAAATGTACTATCAAAGGATTATTTGAAGGCCTATTTTTGAGTTTAAAAATTTTAGAAACTGCAACTGGATCAAGAGCGTTTGCTCATAATCAATAAACTGTTTCTGTAGGAAAAGCTACAACTTCTCAATCAATCAAAAGTTGTTTTGCAAGTTGGAAAGTTTTGTTGTTTGGAAGGTAGATGTTTGCCATGGTAACTAATAGCTAATAACTAAGGAAATTTAATCTTCTTCTTTATGTGATCTTTCCTTGAAACGAATTACTAAAGGAACTCATGTAAACTCAAAATGCTTTCTTATACTATTATCTATCCATTTTTTGAATGCAAAATTTGCTCTAGATTTGTGGTTTACAAATACAAGAAAAGTAGGTGCATTGATATCAACTTGAGTGATATATAATATTTTACATATTTTGTTTTTGGGGAATCTAGGAGGTCTAGTGATATATTCTGTAGCGATAAGTTTATTTAAGACATTGGTTTCTATTCTTTTACTAGCTTCTCAATAAAGAAGTTTCACCTTAGAAAACAAGTCATCTTTGTGTTCTCAAGTCTTTGCAATCAAAGGTAGGATGGGTATATATTTTGCAAAATCCAATGATACAAGAGACTTTGAAATTTCTGTTTTTATCTTTTTGAAATCTATAAGATCAACTTTATTTAAACAAAAAATTGTAGGCAATGCCAAGTTACCAATCTCCTCAAGTATAGTCATATCTCTATGAGTGATTCATTCTGTTACATCTACCAAAAAAACTACAACTGGTCTGACATATTCAAGCATTTTATAAGTTTTATCATTTGCTATCCTTTCTATTCAATGAATCTTTCATCTCTTGCGAATTCAAGCAGTATCATATACTGTATAATTTTGATTTTTATGAGTAAAATCTGAAACTATATAATCACGTGTAGTACCAGCTTCTTCATCTACCTTGGAAAGTTGTTCTCAAACTAATGTATTTAATAGAGTGGATTTTCATGAATTTGGTTTGCCGAGAATAGCAATAGGAATAGACTGTTTCTTATCTTCATTTTGAAGAGATTCTGTTTTATTATTTTTCACATAATCAACTATCTGCTCTTGTAAATAGTCTACATTATCACCCTTTTGAGCACTTATTCATATAACATTTGGAAATCATAAGTCATAATAATCTAGTAATGCCAAATCTTTTTGATTATGTTTTCGTTTGATATCAAGTTTATTTATAACAAGGATTGTATTATTCTTTTTACCAGAATCCATGATATAAGAAAATATATGTTGTTCTTTGGATGTAATACCTATACTATCATCTATTACAAATAAGATCAAGTCTGATTTATTTATTATCTTTTTTATAAAAATTCGTTCATCTTGAAAATCAAGTAATCATGGACTATCAGAAAAAATAATATCTCAAACTCAAGCAAGATTAAATTTATGTTGTATAATATCTCTTGTTGTTCAAGGTATATCTGTTACAATAGCACGAAACTGCCCTATCAATCTATTGAATAAGGTAGATTTACCTACATTGGTTGCTCACACTAATCAAATATTCATAAAAAAAGATACAAAGTATAAAGTTGGAAGATTAAGGATTGAAAATCATCTTTTCTTATTTATATTGAAACAACTTGGAATTGCAAGATAGTCAATTCTGAATTGTAAATCCCAACTAGTCGCTAGAAATATTTTAAATTTTAAATTAGTATCGTGCCTATAATTGTAGTATGAATGCTTTTAGTATTTTTTGGTGTATTGGCTATATATAGCGTGAGTATTTATGAATCTTTTGCTTTGACGCTATCTCTTATAGCAAAATGATTGATGAACTGAGAAGCATCAAACTATTTTTATTTTCTCAGACAATTGAGAAATATATGAATAGCGGTTCTGATGGCATTGGTTGTTTATAGAATACCAATTAAATTTTTTCAAAATAATAGAAATGTTAATATAATAGCTATTGCAATAGTTGTACTACAGCTTGCTGTATTTATACCATGAGTTGGAATGGTTTTGAACTGAGCAAGATGATGGATAAATATACCGTGATTACCTAGTATACAACCAGCAGAATTTTTTAAACTATGATATGTAATATTTTTAGCTAATCGGCTTTTAAG
Source organism: uncultured Candidatus Peribacteria bacterium (assembly GCA_964435215.1). GTDB lineage: Bacteria > Patescibacteriota > Gracilibacteria > Absconditabacterales > Absconditicoccaceae > UBA6263. Next base: position 36,633 of record CAYSXV010000003.1, read on the forward strand.
GAAGAGAAATTTTGCTGATAAAAAAGAATTTGTAATTTCCTTTGTAGTACTAAATGCGATTACTTTTTTTATGTTTCTACTTATACCAGATTTATGAACAGTCCTAATACTTGGCCTTACCTGACTAGTAATGGCTCGATATGCATGACTAAAATTTAAAAAAGTTTTTGGTATGTTTATTGTATGAGTCTTATGAGGAGCATTGGCTGGTGGTATGGCATCCATGTTTAGTGATAGATTCTCTTATATACAAAGAAGGTTCACATATTTTATAAGTTCAAGCGTAGATCCTCAAAGCAGAGATATATGACGACAAAATGAACAAGCTCTGATGGCGATATGATGATGATGATTAGCTGGTAAATGATATGGTAAATGATTACAAAAATTCTGATTTATACCTGAAGCACAAAGTGATTTTGTATTTGCGGCATTTTCTGAGGAGATTTGATTTTTGTGAAATATGGCATTGATATGACTATATTTTTATCTAGCATTTTATTTTCTAAAACATTTACCCAGAGTAAGGGACGATTATCCTAGAGTTTTATGAGTAGGTCTAATATCATTGATTATGATACAGGCTTTTATAAATATATGAGTAAATACAAAAATATTACCAAATACATGACTGACATTACCTTTTATAAGCTATGGATGAACAGCTATGATGGTAAATCTGATTGAAATAATTTTGCTTTATAAGATAATCAAAAAGAAGTAATGAAGATATTGATTGATCAGAATAATTTACTTGTGATAGAGAATCCCAATATTCCCAAATTGAAAGAATATACAAATATAGCTTCTTGATACCAATTTTCTGATTACGATAAATGAATAATGGTTTACCATAAAAAAGAAATCAAAATAATAAATTTGAAAAATTTATGAGACAATATGAATATATTTTATCTAATAAAAAGAGCAAAATTAGTTGTAAGCCATTTAGATTTAGATTGATTTTTATCTGCATTTGGATTATTTGGTGGATTCGATGAGAATACTTGAAATAAATATTTTTTCATACCCAAAATGAAAGAGATAGATCTTGAAGTATTAAATCAAAAACTAGAAAAATTATGAATAGATATGAAACTAGAAAAAAATGAAAAATGAATAATAACTCAGAAAGATTGAATCAAATCAATAATACAAATCCTATCTGATGAATGAATCGATACAATATTTAGTTTTTTGTTTTGATTGGTTTTGCTTTATGGTAAAATGGATATAAAAAATTGAGAAATAATATGAATAAAAATCCATATACCATTATTTGGACAATACATAAAATATAAAGAAGCTATAGATGAATTAATAAAAAATTTACAAAGTGAATGAATTTTTTTGAATAATAGTATATTACAAAATAATTTATATACTAATTTATTAAAAATAAATAAT
>CAYSXV010000004.1:0-37355 GCA_964435215.1 uncultured Candidatus Peribacteria bacterium
ATCTTTTATATTTTGTTTCTTTGATATATTTTCGTCTGAAGTATGATTTATAATATTTCGTATTTTGTTTATACAAAGATAGTATCATATAAATGGTGTATATTCTATTGTATCTTTTTGTGATATGTATGCGTTTCGTAGTTTAGGATTAATCTTTGTTGATAATCATAAGAAACTTCTATGAACTCAGACCGATCAAAATGTATTTTTTAGTGGATAAAATTTTATCTTGTCTTGCGGGTAATTAAATTGATTTTGTACCATGATTCATATCTGTATGAGCTCTATATTTTTGAAATATTCTATCACCAATATTTGTTCTTTTGAAAGATTGTTAGTATCTACAGTTACTGTATTGTTTTCTGTATCTATATTAAAAACTATATCTATGTATTTATTGTCAGATAATCGTTGAGTATCTATATCTCATAAATTTAATATTATATCACTATATTTTTTGAATATTTTTTGAAAAAGTTCTTTATATTTCATCATAAATCATATATTTTCTATGTCATGGTTATTTAATTTTATTCATATCAAAACTTTGGATGGTTTGTCTTGTTGCCCAAAATGTTTAAATATTTTTTTTAGTTTCATTTCATTTGATGTAATTACATTCTTGAAATTTGATTTATCATCATTTGTTATAATCTCTGGTTTATAAATATAATCTCTTGTTAATCAGACTTTTAATATATCATTTATTATCAATAAAAAATTACTTTTTCAAGCTCAATTGGGTCAAATCAATATATTTATATTTCAGTTGGATTCTGTGTCAAACAAAACTCCTTGATGTTCATTAAAATTATCCAAATATGGAAAACTTAAGACATTGGAAATCTTTACTTTTTTTATTTGCATAATAACCTTGAAACGTATAAACCTAGATGCGAATAATGACTTATTAAACGCATATATAATTATAATAAAAAATCTGGATTTGGCAAATTTTGATTTAAATTAATTTGTATGGTAATTTTAGTCGTAATCTGTATAATCATAGATAGTGAAAACAAGGTAAAAAGTGGTAAGAGCCGTCTTCAGAAACTTTTTATTGTTACCACTTTTTACCACATAGAAAATTAAATATTTTCTATTCCGCTTAAAGCGGGGTAAAAACGACGTTAAACTTATTTTCTTGTTACTTTTAACAGGACAAATATAAGTTTCGGCGTCTTATTTTACAATTTCAAAACTAATATGACAAACTTAGAAGCTTTTAAGGTACTTTGACTGACTAGTAAAACATTGGATGCATTAGCAAAAAAATGATTTGAAACACCATCAGAGATACAAAGCCAAGTAATTCCATTACTTTTGGCTAATGAAAAAAACATTATATGACAAGCAGATACCTGAACTGGTAAAACTGCTGCTTTTGGTATACCTTTGATAGAATTACTTACTCCTTCCAAAAACATACAAGCACTTATACTTGTACCTACTAGAGAACTTGCAGTTCAAGTTGCTGAAGAAATATCTTCTTTACAAAGCGGTACTTGATTACAGATTACTTCTATATATGGATGAGCATCTTATGAGACTCAAAATAGAGCATTGAGAAGAGGAGTTGATATAGTTGTAGGTACACCATGAAGAATCATGGATCATATGGATAGATGAAGTATAAAACTAGATAATCTTTCTTATTTCATACTAGATGAAGCAGATGAAATGTTGAATATGTGATTCCTTGATGATATTAAAAAAATATTTTCTAAAACTAAAAAAGAAAAAAGAGTGCTTTTGTTCTCTGCTACTATGCCAAATGAAATATTAAGTATTGTAAAAAAATATATGTGAGAATGTCAGCTTATATCTGCTAAAAAAGCACAATCTGATCTTGCTCAAACTGAACAATTCTATCTAGAAGTAAATGAAAGAGATAAATTCGAAGCTTTGTGTAGAGTAATGGATAATGAACCAGATTTTTATTGAATTGTTTTCTGTAAAACAAAGGCTGATGTAGATTTCTTATTTAATAAACTTCATGAAAGATGATATATGGCACAAGCTCTTCATTGAGATATAGCGCAAAAACAAAGAGAAAATATTTTGAAATTATTTAAAAATAAAAAGGTTAAAATACTTATAGCGACTGATGTTGCAGCTAGATGAATAGATGTAAATGATATGACTCATGTTGTAAATTATAATTTCCCTCAAGATCCTGAAAGATATGTACATAGAATAGGTAGAACTGGTAGAGCAGGTAAGACTTGAAAAGCTATTACTTTTGTAACGTGAAGTGAATATAAGAAACTTTGATTCTTTCAAAGAGCTACAAAATCTGATATCAAAAAAGCAGAAATGCCTGAAATTAAAAATGTTATTAAAAATAAACAGACTAGATTAAAAAGTAGTATATATGCTATGATAGAAGCTTGAAATTTAGAAAAATATGATGATTTTGTAACAGAACTATTGATAGATAATGATGCTAATAAAATAATTGCTGCTTTATTGAAGATGGCTTATCAGAATGAATTGAGTGAAGATAATTATAGACCAATAGATAAAGCTGGTACAAGACAGGCATATTCTAGTACTTGAAGTACAAGATTATTTCTAGCTATCGGTAAATTGAAATGATATTCACCTAGATCATTGGTAGAATATATCTATCAAGAAACTGGAGTGAGTGGAAGAGATATAGATGATGTAAGAGTAATGGAAGACTTTTCTTTTGTTACAGTACCTAGTGCAAAAGCTGAAATAATAATAAGTAAATTTAAATCTCAAAAACAAGATTGAAAATCTATTGTAAGTATAGCTAAAGACTCAAGTACTGCTCCTTCAAGAGATAGTTATGATAATAAAAGATCTTATGGTAAATCATATTCAAGGGATTCATGATCTGGGTGATATAAAGGTAAGAGTAATTATTGAAAACCAAGTGGTTGATATTGAGATAAAAAATATGGTTGATGATGAGATAAGAAATCTTATTGATCATCAGATAAGAAATCTTATTGATCGTCTGATAAAAAATATTCTAAAAGTTATTAAATAAAATATAAACCTGATTTAATAGTCAGGTTTTTTTTCTTTTGAAAATATATCTGGAAAGATTATAATGAATTTCAAAAACAAAAAATATATATGAAGAAAAATTTTGTAAAAGCTCTAGTCACTAGGGAATTCTGGGTAGAGTATATAAGTTTGTATGTGTCCATAATCATAGCTACATTAATCGTTCAAATGGCTATATTGAAGATGGATATGAGTATAATTATATTCTGTTTAATTAAATCTTTTTTGGTAACCTTCCCCAATATCATTGCTATTATGTATGGTAGGCGTATAAATATAGTTGTAAAGCACTGGTTTATGGAAGTAATTCTTTATGTTATCTGTAGTTTACCTTATTTTGAGATAATACTTATAGCTATGTATAAACAGGATTTTATCCTGAGTATAGATATGTTGAAGTATTATGCTTTGGTATATTTAATTATGGGATTATTTATAAAGCAGTATTTGAATTTCTCAAAGAAGCTTATAAATAGGATATTTGACGGGGAATTCTTTTGAATCCCCGTTTTTTTATTTAGACAATATTGTCCTTGTATAATTAAAGTAAATCATTATATTATGTCTAATATTAGGTATTAAGAACTTAATAGACTTTTAATTTTTTTTCACTAATTATTATGAAACAAGGAACTATCAAAAAGTGGATAGAAGAGAAAAATTTTGGTTTTATTCTTGCATCTGATGGAGAATTCTTTTTCCATATTTCAGGATGTGTAGAAAACTATCAGCCAAAAGAAGGAGACGAAGTAACTTTCGTTCTTGGGAAAAATGACAGAACAGGTAAAACACAAGCTCAAGACGTACAACCTGCATAGTAGATTTTCTTCAGATATTTTGAAAAAGGAGGCTCGCTTAGGCGGGTCTTTTTTGTTGACTTGATTTTTGTTTTATGTAATGATAATTATATTTAGTTTGTAATATATGAAATGAAGCACGCAAAAAAAATCGAAAAATATGATTGAACTACGGATGAACTTATAGAAGACATAGGGAACTTAGACTATGATTCATTAGCTGAACATTTTGAAAAACTTTCAAAGAAATTTCAGAGAGATTCAATCAATGATATTCAATTAAATCACCCTCAAGTAGCTGAAAAATTAAAAAATATATCTATCAGATTAAAAGATATTTTAGAACAAGAGTCTAGACCATTAGCTGATTTATGTAGGGGGTATAATGAAAGAAACGAAAGATAAACTTATCTTAGATATTCTCGAATCTGATCTTGAGGTCATTTTGGTTAAGTTTCTAGTGAACTAATATTTATAGAGTTAATACATAAATGTATAATTTGTATTCTTAATATTGGAATAGTTCAGTTTTATTATTTTTTCTTGTTATTGCTTATAATTGCAATGGAACAAACTGTGATTACTATGAACGCAATTAATGCTAAAGCTGGTATAGTGATAAATCAAAATATTTTTCGATCTATTAAAGTACAAGGATTACCTGGAGCACAAGTAAGGACATTTAATGAATTTATATATTGTATGATATAGTGATAACTAGTTAAGATAATTCAAACAATAGAGATAGGCAATATTGTATAAACTATTTTCTTATCTTTATTAATTAGTCAAACTAAGGAAATCCATACTAATGGATACATCAATATCCTTGCCCATCGACATAGATGACATGGCTCAAAACCTGTTCCACCAAACAAATCACCATTTCCTATATTTGCAATCGGATCTCCAAAATTGGAAAAATATAGTGATCAGGCTGTTGCTAATATGGCTTGTATGAAAATAATACGAAGAAGATATTTAGATTTCATGTTTTATAATATATAAATTTAAACTTATTTGAGGATAATATGACTAGATAAAAACATTTCAATAGATTTTTTTTAAAACAAAAATTACTCCCTAGAGAGTAATTTTATTTATAAGTTGAAAAGATAATTATTCTGCAGCTACTTCTTCAGTTGCTTCAGGAACTATTTCTTCTGCTTCAGTTGCTTCAGGAGTTGCTTCAGTAGCGTCTGTTGCTACTACTTCTTCTACAGTTGTTTCGTCTGTCATTGTGTTTCGAGGTTAGTATATAAAAGGTTTCTCGTACCTATTTTTGATACTGCAATGACTATAATAAAAAGATAACGAATAGCTAGTCTTTATTGATATAATTAGAAAATTATTTAAAATTAATTGACAAATGTTTTTTAATGTTTATAATAAAATGTAATTTTACTTTTATATAAGTTATATTATGAAGAAAAAAACAATTCCTGAGATCCATCAAATGAGAAGAGAATCTGCAAAATTCCAAAGAGGAGATACAGCTAAACAAAGAAAGGCATTGGTAAAAGTGTTTGAAGTTAAAGATAAAATAGAAAATGTTAATGATTATAATAAACTGTATACTTTTGCTGATTTAGAAAAAAAACCTTTAGTCACTATAGAGGAATTTAGAAATACATTTAAAAATTATGCTATTACATGAGCTTGAATAATATGAAGTGTGGTTATTAAAATAATAAATAAAATGAAAATAAATGAAGATGAATTATTTGAACTTATTAAAATAGCTAAAAAATGAATGGAGGTACATTCAAAAATGAATGATGAACCAATAGAGGAAGAACAGTTTAGAAATGTAATGATTAATCTTGAAACTGACTTAGCAATAAAATTAATTAATGAACGAGAAGAAACTTGAATAATAAAACAAGATGATTTCTTGATGGAATATTTAAGTAAATATAATAATAAATATTTACCTGATTTGCCTTTGAAAAAAATTGAACAATTTTGGAAAGCTATGTGAAGTGAATATGATGAACAATGACATAATATTTAATATAAAAATATAGAAGAGGAGTAATGTCCTCTTTTTTTGTGTATTGCTTATGTTAGATTAATCTATACACTGATATCATAATTTTATATATTATTAAAACATGACAGAATTACTTATTATTTTTCAGTTACATACTGATAAAAAAACTATTATCGTTAGTGATATGATCATCCCAGTGCCTAAATGATTATCTAATATAGAGATGATGACTCTTATAAAAAATTCTCTTTCTGCAATAGATTGAGCTGGAGCTATACTCAATATCATCAATCTAAATACTATTAATGCTCCAAAAGTAGAAGTAGTAAAGGATTATACTCCAAGACCAGAACGTACTTCTTTCTGACCTAGAAAAGATAAGAGTTATGGTAATAATTGATTTTCTAGAGGTGAAGGTAGACCATCAGCAAGATATTGATGACATACATCTAAACCACCTAGAGAAGACAGACCAGCTAGAGAAGATAGTAGACCATTTAGAGAGGAAAGTAAATGATGACATCGTCCTAATAAACCATCAGCTTGATACTGACATAAACCTACATGAGGATGATTCCATAAATGAGGTAGACCATCTCGTCCATCTAGATCAAGATAATTGTAAATAAAAAAAGCCTTCCCCAAAAAAGGCAAGGCTTTCAATAAATAATTTGAGCATGGCAATACGCTATGCTTTTTTTTCTTTGAGTAGAGCAGCTGTGGCTGCGTTACAGAATTCTTCCGAATAGCGGTTACTTTCTATTTGTTTTAGTAAGGCTGATTGGGAAGCAAATGGACACATCTCAACAAGAATCCTTAGATGATGAACTTTGAGAAAGATTTCATCTATTGAGTTTTGTGAGAGTTTGGGAATAATAGATAACATTGTTTGATAGTCATCACCAATCTTATTGGCAATTGAGATCAAATTGTTTTGTTCTTCCAGATAGATAGATGCGGCTCTGCATAACCCTTCCGGATATTTTTTTTGTTTGAGAATTTCCATGATCTCTACATCAGTTTTCTTTTCGAAATGTAGATATGGAAGTACTTTGGAGCAAAAACCATCATCGTATTTTGCCTTTTCCATCAATTCCCAAAGTCCAGGTTCGTCTCTCTTTTTGAGATTGAGTTCTTTGATTGCGATTTTTAGTGCATCATTACTGAAAAAGTTTTTTCCCAGGACAAAGATAATATTGTCGTCATCCTTGAGAAATGGAATTGCCTTTGGGCAAATACCACTCATGTAGTGATGCTTTTCCAGTAGAGCTAAGATATCTTCATCCTTTTTACATATGGGGAAGAGAACTTCGCAGGTACTGAAATTATTTTGGCAGGTTTCAAATGCTAACCACATGTTAGCTTTTTGTTTTAAGGTTGGAACAACGATATTGGCAACGAATGGATGATAGTTTGACTTCTTCATAAGTGTCATCTTTGTTTTTTCATCCGTTATCATAGGAATTCCGTTGATACATGTTTTGAGATCAAACTTTGATCCTACGATTACTTCCATGATTTCTTTCTTTTTTTTGAGCCGGAGGACTCCGATTTCAGAAATATGATCACGATAATTAAATCGTTGCATAACCTTGAGTGCGTTACTGGCAGATAAGTAGGGTATAAGTAAACGACAAATCGTCCAGTTGTAAACTGAATTTTGTACAAGTGCCCAGCGCCATGATTCTTTTTTTTCTGAGATTTTGAGCAGGGGAATGATAGCATCGCACATGTGAAATCCATACTTTGATTGTTCCATGATTTCTAACAATTCCAGTTCTGTTTTGGTCTCCAGTCTGAAAAATGGAATCATATAATGGCAGACAATATCATCGTAACCGCTCTGTTTGATAAGAGCTATTAATTCTTTGTCTGTCTTGGCTGTGAGAGTGATCCGAGATAGCAACAAAGGTAATAAATCAGAGGAATGACTAGCTTTGGCAATAGGATATAATAAACCCTCAAAACTGTTTTGTTCCTTGAGTAATGAGATACCCAATCTACATACCTCCACTTCATACTTTGATTGCTCCATAATATTAAGAACTGTTTTTTCAGCGACCGTAATCTTCTGAGAAATACAAGCTCTAAAAAATCCTGATAAGTGTTTCATAGCCTTATTTGTTTTAGTTATTGATTGTGTTTTTATTATTGTTGGTTTTGTATTTTATTAAGTATTACAATATAGATAAGAAAAATAATATCAAGAATAATGTTTTTTTAAAAAAATGCCCTGAATAAAAATCCAGGACATAAGTGGTATGGGCAAGTAAGGTTCCTGTCAGAAATGTAACCTTATTTATAAGGTTATAAATAAGACTGATTTTTATTGATATTCAACTGAATATCTTTTTCTGTCGGAACTTGTCGGAAATGTAAGGTTACATAAATATCACTTCCTCTTGTCCTAATCATAAATACCTCGTCTCGCAATATGCGGGGACTTTCAAAAGACAAAGCTTTAACCGGCATTTAACGTGCAAAATACGCACGGCTTTTTTTTTATTTCTGTTTAAATATTTTTCATTGCATTGCGATAAAATAATCTCTTAACCTTTCTTTTCATTTAGTCATAATTTCTCAAGCATTATCCAAAAATAATTTCCATTCTGAAGTAAATATTTCAGAAAAATATTCTTTTTCAAAGTCTTGTAATCATAATCATACAAGGATATCATTTCAATCAAATCTTTCAGCGACTTCTTTTAGTTCGTCTCAGTCTTTTCATTTATTTGGTTGGCCATCAGTAATAATAATAGGCATAAGTAATATATCACGATTTTTTACAAAAAATTCATCTCATTTTTCGAGAATATCTTCTAATCATGATGCAATATCTGTCCTACTTTGTAAATTACTTAACATTCTACTTATTATTCATTTATTTGAATAATATTGGTCATCAAAAGATTTAATTGAAGTAACTTTTGCTCAAAATGTATTTATATAAAATGGTATTCATAATCTCTCACAAAATAATGACATAAAGATTGCAAATGCTAATACTTCAAGAGCGACATCAGACATAGAACCACTAACGTCGATACTTAATGACATTCATAATTGTATACGTACAGAATTTTCTTCATCTTCTCTACCATATACATCGTAATGTCACATTTTTATTTTTCTTCATGCTCAAATAATATTATATATTTTACCAGAAAAATAATCACCATCTATAGTAATATCTTTTAATTTTGGAATATCATTCATAAGATCTTGTATAAACTCTTCTACTAATGGAGCTATTCTCTGTTCTATAACCTGATATTTTTGATAATCATATTCTTGATCTTCAGAGAATCATTGTTCTTTCATCTCTTCTAAAAATCTTTTTCTTTTTTCCAAAAGCATTTTTTTTCTATTCTGTATCATTTCTTCAGCGGCTTTTCTATTTTTATTTGTCTTTATATTTCATGCTTTTCACTCTTGTTCTTCAAGTTTTTTCCAATCTTTATAATCAAAATCTTTTATAGTCGATGCAATATCATCAACAGCTTTTTTATCTTTATGAAATTGTTTGATCATATCTTCAATCCTTTTTTGTAGATTATCATCTGGGATTTCTGATCAAGGTTCTTTATCTTTTCAAGTAGGTTTTTTACTAGATGGAACAATATTTCATTCATCATCAGTATCCCAATCAAATTGAGGCATAGATTTTTTGACTTCTTTGAGACCATCATTATCTATTTTTTTCTTTGCACGATCTATGTATGGTTGTTTCTCTTCAGGAGAATTATTTTTCCGCTCTTCATCAATTTTACGTTGAACTCATTTTTTTTCTATAGGTGTTAAATCTTTGTTGTTGGGCACGTCATCTAGAGAATCCAAAAGATCATCTAAAACTGAATTTCATCATGGTTGAGATGAATTGGATCATGGGTTGGGTTCAGATTTATTATTTTTTTTTCATTTTTTTGATTTTGATTGAATTAATTTTTTTAATTCTTCTAAATATTTCATAAGTTTTGCTTGATCATCAACATCTTTTTTAAGAATATCTTCAAGTATAGGCCAAAAGGTAATATTTTTTATTCATATTCTTTTATCGTTATCCATACTGATATCAGCAATCTGTTGTAGATATGGTTTAGCATTTTCTAAATGGATTTTCACTTCATCTGTAATATCTACTTTTACGTTATAATCATTTGGAAAATAATTATTTAAATAATAATAAATAACAGCTATTTCAAATTGTTTGATTCTAGGTAGATGCTGAGCAGAAAGTACTCATGTAGAAAATGGTGCTTGTATGTGTCTATAAAGCATCTTTATACCATTTTTTCTAACGGCATTTGTTTTTGCTCTCATAGAGTTGATGTAAAAATCTTCTACAACATTAAAAAACCTATGAATAGGAGAAGATGGAAGTTGTTTGTGATATGCTATCCTATTGCATCTTACAACGTCTTTGAAATCAGATGATAGTGCGTGTTGCATTTCATGTCATTGTACTTCACGCAATAATTGATCATCTAATTGTAACATCATAGAAAGACTATAGTAGAGATATTTGGGTTCAAAAAGCTCTTCAGGAATTTTTTTAATAGAATAATTTCAGTTCATATATCATGGAATATATTCATCGATCTCTTCTCCCAATCAACAAGCAAAAGTATCTCAGTCCTTTAATGGTCTAAGAGTAAGCTTTTTGGGGGATATACTGATGAGATATTCTAAATATTCCAACTTGTTTTCTACTAGAGTTTCCAATGCTTCATCAGAAATTTCATCTCAATCAAATAATTGTTTAGCTAAATAAGCATTGGACAAATTGGGCTCAGTATAATCCGCATATTGAAGTACATCAAATGTTTTGTTTTTCATTTTTATGTATTTGGAGTCTGATTAAAGAGTGTTTCTAATTTTAGATTTTTATTTGTTCAATAATTTTTTACTTCTTCAAGAACTGTTTCTCTTGATAGAGTTTTTAAATCATTTTTTATAGTTTCTCTATCAGATAGAGAGGGGATAGAGTTTATATAAACTTCGATAAACGCCTTTTCAGGAGTATATCATAAACAAAGTAAATATAGCATTTTATTTAAATCTCTTTGTGAAACAGAAGATGTTATCTTGCTTGATCTATCTATACCAGTCATTTTCTGGATATATTTACTGCGGAAATAATGAGCATACAAAAGTATTTCATTTATAGATTCGATTCATTTAATAAATTCTGGATTATAAGAAGATGTCTGTTTTTTATTTATAATATCATTCCATACCTGGATAAATTCTCTATCAGAAAGATATGAATCTTGCATCTTTGATATTTTTTCTTTTTGATCTTCACGTAATCAGTTACCATTGTGTTCTCTGATAATATAATATTTGATTTCATCAACATCACTTTGTGTGAATCCTTCCTTAGATAATAATTTATAAAAATAAGGTACATTTTTGTATGTCATCAAAGCTTCATCATAGTTAACTATATTGTCTGTTATCAGGCTAGGATAGTCAATAAATTGAAAAAACGCTCTGCTAGAAATTTCAGCTGATAAAACATTGTTTCATTTATATACGTGTGTATTTGGATTCATTGTACCAAATATAAGCACACTTTCTTTTGCTTTTTTTGAAGTATCACTATGAGGGAAATATAATTTTCTTCTCATATCCAATAGAGAATTTAATAATTTTGCTACTTCAGGACGTAGACTGTTAATCTCATCAAGAACCAATATAGCTCATTCAGTTTCAATAGCTTTTACTACTTCAGAATTTAATTTATATGTACCATTTTTATCTATAAGCCATAGGTATGTCATATCATCTTTAGTGGTTTTTTCATTACAAGCAAAATTGAATACTGGTCTACCAGTATAATGAGCAAAAATATCTATTGCTACATTTTTACCTACACCAGCTTCTCATTCTAAGATACCAAATCAATCTTGAGTAAGTAATTGATACTCAGATAGATGTACTATTTTATGTAATATCTCCATCACTGATGGAGGAATAACTATTTTAGAATTTAATTCTGGTGCTTTTTTGAGAGCAGAAAACAATCATGGCATAGCATTTATTTTTCTGATAACTCTAAAATAATGAGGAATATTTTTTTCTATTTCATCTCTTACTTCATGTAAACGCATCTGTAATTCTTGATATTCTGCAGATTTTTTATCTTCAAAGCGAATCAAAGAATCTGTTAATCTCACTTCTTCAGCAAATAATTCATTACATTCTTGGGTTTTATGAAATGTTGTATATTCTTTCATCATCTTTTTATATTCTTCTTCAGTCATCTTATATGGATTTTCTGGTCTGATTTTTTTCTCATCAGAAGCTTTGATAATTTTTCAGGATTTGATATCTTTTATATTTAGATGTACATTATCATCTACAATTTCAGGTTCTGCTTTCCATAAACTATTTGGTTTGTATAAGAATCTAGGAAAAACTGCTGATCCAAAATGGACTTCATCTCATCTAACTTTTATTTTAGGGAGATTGATCTGTAGTGTAAGTAATTGTTCTTTTTTAAGATCTTCAAGTATTCAAATTAAATAAGTTTTTTTATCCTCAGATAAAAAATTTAATAAAGATTTCCATTGTTTAATAATATCTTTTTGTCAGTAAGCTTCCAATTCTTCCTTGCTATGTAATGTTTCGATATCTTCACTGATTACTGTATTTACAAAAATTTCACATAGAGTATATATCTCTTTGGTATATGAATCTTTGACATCATCACAAAGTTTTATAAAAAATTTAGCTTCTTCTTCATCTCAAGCAAGCTCTTCATTTTTTTTATATATAACATCATTCATCTCATCAATCAAAATAGCTATGGGGACAAAAATATCTTTGGTCTTTTGAGCATGACGTAGTTCTTGCACGATACTGTGTTTTTTTTCATATACCTGTTTGAAATGATCTTGAATATAAGCATTACTAATCAATTCATGAGCGTATGTATAAGATTGGTCATCTAAATATCATTGCTCCATAAAATATTTCAATTCTTTTTCGATATTTTTGGAATATTGATAATCGAGAGAAACATTGGAACATATATTTGTTGTCCATTTTAAAAGATTTTGTTGGAATAAAGAACTAATAGTATTGCGTAATTGAGTTTTAAGAAAATCTTCTGCTTCAGGATCTCATGTAGCAAAATCATAGGAAATAAGATCATTTATATCATCACGTAAAGATTTTTTATTATTTAATAAACTATCATACATATTATTTTCGAGTGAATTTTGTAGTGATTTCCAAGTCTTAGCTTTGGCTTTTTTATGCTGATTTAGCATGATTTTGATTAATTGAGGAAAAATATCAGTAATCAATTTACTAATCATTTCTTTTTCTTCTTGTGGAATATTGTCACGTGAAAGTGAATCCAAAAGCTGTTTCTGGACTTCTACTATCATATGTACATCAGCAAAACGATATTCGCCGATATCAGTATTTGATTTAATCTGACTTAATATTTTTGATATACGTGCCATACTCATGTTGTTGTCTTTTAAGAAATTAAATATTACATTCACATATCAGCACCATTTACAATAGAGTAAGAATAATAATTTTTCTTAGCATTTATTTTTGGGAAATGTTGTTGTTTAGCTGATCGATAATATTTTTCAAATTCATCTGCGACATGTCATTTTAATACTTCACTAGGTCTATTTTCTAATCATTGTCATTTTACATCGGCTATGAAACTTCTTATACCATTCAGAGTGTCTGCAAGTAGTAGACCATCAACTTTACCTGTTTTAGGATCTTTGAATTTAATAGGTAAATTACTTGGAGCAGTAGCTGCTGTCCTAGCAAATCA
Source organism: uncultured Candidatus Peribacteria bacterium (assembly GCA_964435215.1). Lineage (GTDB taxonomy): Bacteria > Patescibacteriota > Gracilibacteria > Absconditabacterales > Absconditicoccaceae > UBA6263. The sequence goes on from CAYSXV010000004.1 coordinate 13,637, forward strand.
AATATATCTTGTCATTTTTTCTTGTGATATTCATAGTCTTCAATCATGACCTATCATGATACCATTTACTTCTCTTGCTGTAGAAGCATTACGTCATCGAGATTTACTTTTACTATGCTTTATCTTCCATCAATTATGATTAACTATAGTCTGGATCTCTTGTTGTAAAAAATCCATTCAATCTGTTCATGGAGTCATATTTACAAATTTTAAGTATCTATCTATTTCTCATATTATGTTGTATCTAGTTTGTTCGAAAACTTCTATATTATTAAATTGATTATTTGCTGCGTAATCTAATATCTTTTGTTTAATTTTAAGTAACAATGCTCTTACTCTTCATCTGTTATATTCATCATCAAATATTACAGGACATTTTACAAGTTCATTGATATCATTTGATATAGATTGTATCTGAAAAACTGATTCTAAACCACTTTCAGCTTTGTTACTAAAAGTACTTTCAAGTTTATTATTTGTCTGTATAAGTTGTTGTTCTATATTTATATAATTTTTAAAATCTTTGAAACTGATTGCTATATCATCTATATATCTACTATACAATGCATCACTTACAGGTGAAGCTTGGTTATATAAAAATTTTAATATATCCTGATCTGTCTTTGCAAATACAATATTTAATATGCGTGAACTTGTAGGTGCTCACTGTGGTAATTCATCATTTAATGTAATCAGAACTGTAAGATAAACAAAAAATATTTTCTTTTGTTCTTCATTGAGATAGGGGAATGATAGTTCTAGATTTTTGGACATAGCTGTAGAAAGATTTTTATATACTCTATATGCATTTACACTTGGATAAGCATTTTTGATATCAGTAGTATATAAATATTTATTTGGTCTATGTAATAATGCATTCTTTTTTGGGCTTGTTCATTTTTCACCACCGACAGTAGCTATAGAAACAGGTACATTTCTAAGAACGTCCAATAAATTCTCTTGAATCTGTTTTAAAGGATCGGCAGGAGCGTTTATTGTTCTATATTCTTTTCAATCAGCTTTAAGGATTTTAAATTGAAAATATCATTGAGAAACTTCTTCCTCTCTGCTGCTGTTTTTTAAGGTAACGGTAGCGAGTGATTTTTCTTTAAGTTTCAATTTAATAACATCGATAAGTGTAGTTATGCTGCAACCACAAAAGTGAGATAAGGCCTTTAAAATTTCCTTGTCTAGATTGTCTACTGACTTTCTCAGGATATCTTTTTGTTCTTCCAAAAAGTGTTGGTTCTTATCCAAAATTTCTGCATCTTTATTTTCGGGTGTATGCATGGTTATATTAAATATATATAAATTTATATAATCTTATAATTATTTACTAGTAAATGTCAATACGAAGGACTAGAAAATTTAGAACAAAAAAAGCCCCTGAATGGGGCAAGTGGTACAATGCTTGAGATAGGTCAACGGCAAATAAAGAGCAAATATAGAGCAAATTAAGAGCAAATGAGGAGCAAGGAAATGTAGATATAACAAGGGTTATAGTGCTATCTGGAGATTTCTCTAGAGATTTCTCTAGATAGTTATCCGGAGTTATCTGAGTAATATTTCATTTCCACTTTATCTCAATCATCAATGTCTTGTCTCGCAATATGCGGGGACTTCAACAGGAAAGATCCTGTAACGACTAAGAAGGCGTAAGCCTCGGGGACAATATATAATTATTTACTATTAAATGTCAATAGAAGTAAAAAAAGAAAAAGCCCCTAAATGGGGCGAGTGGAAGCATGATTTAATAATGTGGTTTGTGGTGTTCCTTAGTTAGGAATTGAGTTAGGATTTTAGTACGTTGGTATTGAACGTTGCGAAATGTTGTTTCGCATTGCGAATATCAGTTTTCCCTAGTTATCCGTGGTTATCCCGATAGAATTACCTTTCCACTTTATCATAATCATCAATGTCTTGTCTCGCAATATGCGGGGACTCCAACAGGAAAGATCCTGTAACGACTATGAAGGCATAAGCCTCGAGGGCAATATATAATTATTTACTAGTAAATGTCAATAGTTAGATTTTTATGTCATATTTTCTTGAATAAATTTTTTGATTGCTGGATGGAAAAACAGATGTCTCCTTTCTATCTTAGTTAATAATTTAATACCAGCTAAAGTCCTTGATCTGCTAAGTGCTGTATATGCTTGTCATCAAGTAAAGATACCATAAAGATCTAGTGTACAAGCATCGAAAGTCATTCACTGTGATTTATGGATAGTGATAGAGTAGGCGAGTTTCAATGGTAGCTGTGAATAGGTTCATAAGATATCTTCTTGGACTGCTCATTTATCAGTAATAGTAACTTCTTTGTTATATCGAGTTTCTGGTAAGATAGAAATAGTTTCGTTTCATATTTCGACATCAACGAAGTCTTCTCATAGACCTTGTACAAATCACATAGATCAATTGATCCATCTACCTGACATATCGTTGGTAATCATCATGACCTTTGCTCATTTTTTTAATCTGAGTATATCATCAGCCTTTTTCATACCGTCTGGAAATTTTCATTCAGTTTCTCAATGATAGAGATATTCTTTTCATGATAGTTCAAATAATTTTTTATTATTTACTGTATCTACTTTGTTTCTATGAGTAGATAATAAAATCACATCTGAATCTGCTTCTCATAGTTGTTTATTTAATACAGAGAGATGAAAATCTGATATATCTTCATTTCTTATAGCATCTAGAATATCTCAGAAAAATTGATCATGTTCTTGTCTATAATTTTTTTTCAATTCTATGATATCATATGGCAGTTTATTTTTAAATGTAATAGAATCAAAAAACCATTCGCTCTCATAATGATTTGCAAATTTATCTTTCCAATCTTGATTACTTACAGGTGGTAGTTGAAAAACATCTCAAACGAAAATAACTGGCTTACCTCAGAAAGGTTTCCTGGCTAGGCTAGAATCTCAGGTTTCTTTTGCGATATTATATGACATCAAAAAATTAATACAGTCTATAGTACTAGAGTTCAACATGCTGATTTCATCTATGATAACAAATGGCACATTCATAAGTGTTTTAACTTTTTTCTTTTTGAGTTTATATTGTCTATTTTTTTTATCTTTTAAATAATGTTGAATATCTTTGAAATATACATTCTCGATTCATAAAGAAAAAAAAGAATGAACAGTCTGTCATCATATATTGAGTGCTGAGATACCTGTAGATCAGAGTGCTAGAGGTGGCTTGGATATACCTGTACAAAATTCTATCACATCTTTGATAAGAGTAGATTTTCCTGTACCTGCTTTACCAGTCAAGAATATACAATTATCTGTAGTATTTAGTTGATTTAGAAATGACAATGCATCAGGATTATCTTTTCGTTTATTTAGAATTTTTTTGTATCTAGTTTTTACATCAGAGGATAAGTTATCAATATTTAGCATAAGTAGAGTAGTCGTTGTAGAGTAAAAATTATAATCCTATTTTATTTGCGATTAGGTAAGTTATTATTGAAACAGATGCTGCAAGAGTTGCTCACCATAATAAATCAATAATAGTAACCAATAATGGCCATCCTTTTATTGTAGCCAAATTAGTCAGATCGTATGTTGCATATGTTATCAAACCAAATAATGCACCTAATAATAATGCTTGTATCCATGAACCTTTTTCAAGTGCTGGTCTAATGACAAATATAACTAGTCCAACGATAAATAATAGATAGAAAATAATTGCTGCTGATCGATTGATATTATTTTTCATTAAAAATCATAGTTGTTTAGCATAGAAATTTTTTGCTACTAATCCAAGCCATACCATATCAATAGCAAAAAAAACTGATAGAGCTATTGCATAAAGTTTTATAAACATTTTTTTTATCTGAAAAGAATAAAATTTATTTATAATTTTTTTTTATTTTACCTCAATCAATCGTTCATTTGTTCTCATGAATGGAATAGTCCGAGGATCATTGTATTGATTTAAAATAGCTACAGTATCTGTTGTAATATTTTGTTCTTTTAGTGCTTTTTGGAATATACTAAGTTGTTTATTTGCTCTGGACTCTTGCGCATATCGTGAAAATTTCCATACATAATATTTTTTTGCTGGAAGTTCAACAAAAGTGATATTAGGATTGTTTGGTTTAGGTAAAGTTTCTATAGTATATTTGCTTGGCATAGTAAACGTAATAAGATAACTATCGCCTTCTTTTTGTGTCCCCACAGGAGCAGTCATAGCAATAGTGCTATTTGTCTTTGTTACTCATACAGGAGCCGTCATGGCAATAGTGCTATTTGTCTTTGTTACTCATACAGGAGCCGTCATGGCAATAGTACTATTTGTTTTTGTTACTCATACAGGAGCAGTCATGGCAATTGTACTATTTGTTTTTGTAGTACCTACTGGAGCCGTCATAGCAACTGATGTCTTATTTGTATTTCATCAGAATATATATCACGCTAATTGACGGAATCAATCATTAAGAGCTTTATTTTGTGAGCCTGTTACTGATACAACTGCTTGTATCATAGGTCCAATTTCACGCACTTCTATATTCCCAGTTATCATTGTGCTAGAAATAATTTTTGGTTTTTCGATGCTTCTTGTGCTAAAATATGACCAAGATACTCGTATCACTAATACGATAAATATAATTATAAGAACTATTTTCATGGATATATAATAGATAAAAAAATATAATAAGATTTAACAATCAAATCAATATTTTAGTTTAGATTTAGAGAAAAGTTTTTCAAGTAGAAAAAATATTAATTAGAGTATAAATTTTAATTTAAAAAAAAGGAAGATAAAAATCCTCCTATTGGCTACAAATTAATGTGTTAAAAACAGGGGATGATAACCCTTTCATGCTCTGATAGATCGACAATAGCAACTAGAATCAGATGATCATTATCACTGAAGAATTCTGATGAGAATTTTTGTCCATCTACAAATTCAATGATATTGATATCTTGTTTTTGATCTTTCCTTTTTATCTTCAACTTAAGTGGAAGGGATTTTTTTTCTATTGATCCTTTACCGAAGTGTTTGAAATAAAAAGCTTGCCATGAAGGATAGTCTGTTGGTTGATAGTGAGTAAACTCACTTGCAAATCGGAATTCTCCTTCTACACCTATGAGCGAATAAATATTAGCGCCTTTTAGTATCATATATATATATTTGTTTTATATTTTGTTTATATATATTTTGTATGTAAAGTCAATTAGTAGAAAACAATATATTTAATCTGATTTTTATATGGAAGTACCATTGATAACCCCATATTTGACAAAATAGAAAAATAGTTTATAATATTGATGTTTAATATTATTGAAAATCTAAATTTAGTTAGATAATCTTTATAATGAAAAAATTAATATCTATAATTATTTTTATTATGTCCATCTGTTCTTTCAGTGTATATGCAGCACAATTGACATGGGATGCCGTATCTAATGGAGTGACAATAGATGATGGTGTATGAACATGGAAGGTCTGATTCTTGACTTTTAATGATGGAGCTACAAGCGTTGCGTGGGCTACTGGTAGCGATGCAATAATTGGAAACTGATGAATAGGTTGAGTGATAACCGTATCTGGTACCGTTATTCCAAACTCTATCTTATTTTTACCAGTATCTTCAAATTATACATTAAGTGGTGGTATAATTAATTTAACTAATACAAATACTATTATAACAACTAGCTGATCAACATCGCCAATAATAAATTCTGTATTATCATGAACAGGTTGATTAACTAAAACGTGATCATGAACACTGACTTTGGGTGGTACGAATACATATACATGAAACACTACAATTAGTGAAGGAAAAATTATAGCAAACAATATTTATGCATTTGGTTTAACAGGAAATATTTCTGTATCTTCATGAGCTATACTTGATATTTCATGACTTAATTATTCTGGACAAGATAATATTTTTAGTCGTACAACTGTAGCTACTGGTGGTAGCATAATTTCATCTATCCAAACTATAAAATATGATTTTGAATCTGATACATCATGAGTAAGACCAGCAGATATACTTATTGATTATAGATGAGACATGAAAGTTGGATCGATTACTGGATTAAATTGAAAATGAGCAACGATTTCTTCATCAGGTAGTGCTTGGCCACCAATAATTCCAATTACGTTAACAAAGTTTCCTGCTTCTACAGATTATTCTGTGATTTGGTTACAATCAAGTGCAAACACAGGATATAAAAATGGAATAACTCTCCGTGCTCAAGCTACAACAGGGACTCATGCAAATTCATGAGTAAGACAATGATATCTTTTCCAGGTATCAAATTATAATAACCAATTAATGTTTGCGTTAGTTTGAAGTACATGATATAATATTACAATTAAGGCTGTTACTGGAGCACTTCCAAATGTTCCTCGTCGATATAAAGCTACAGTAATATGAAATACACAAACTTTTTCATATTCAGATGTTTCTAATAAGTGACCATGGATAGTGGCTATACAAAAGACATTTTCTAATTATGCTTCATGATATACACAATATACTGATGGATGGAATTATCAGACTTTAAATCTAGCATATATTGATGATGTTACTATGCAATATGTTAATTCAACTACTATAGTACCAGATAGACCCAATGCTCCAAGTTTAGTAGAAATGTGATCTACATCAACAACTCTTTGATTTTCTGGATATATATTATCTGGGGTGACTCAGTATACTATTACAGCTAACCCAGGAGCTATAACTGCTACAGGAGCAGGTAGTCCATTGACTGTATCTGGACTTTCTCCATCTACAACATATGCATTTACTTTATCAGCTCAAAATTCAGCAGGATCATCTATGGATTCAATTCCATATACAGGAACAACATCAGCATGAACAACTGCAACAATAACTTATAGTACAACATGAGCAACAAGTTGAAATGTAATCGCAACTTTAACATGATTAAGTGGAGCAACTATAACAAATAATGGTTGAAGTGATGTATATACATTTACATGAAATTGAACTTTTACATTTACATATAGTCAGTGAGCAACTACTGGTAGTGCAGTAGCAACAGTAAATCGAATTGATAAAACCTCTCCAACTGCAACGATAAGTTACAATCCGACATGAGCAACAAATGGAAATGTGATTGTAACATTGACGTGATTTAGTGAATCAATTACAATTACAAATAATGGATGAAGTTCTGGTTACACATTTGTAGGTAACTGAAGTTTTACATTTAATTTCAAAGATGCAGTAGGAAATACATGAAGTACTACGGCTGTAGTAACTTGGATAAATAATCCTGGGTCATTAACGATTACAAGTCCTGTTCAATATCAAGTAATTCAACGTGATAAAGTTACTAATAAATGATCTATACAGATTGTCGGTACTTATACTTGATCTGTTTCAGGTATTGAAGCAAGTCGGAATAATGGATGATTTGTAAATATATCAGCAGCTATGAATTGATGAGTATTTACTGGTACTCTTACAAATCAAACAGGTGGTCAATGAACACTTATCATACGTTCAACAACTAATACAGAAGATGTAGCAAGCGTATCTATGATATGAGTTTGAGATATTTTTATTGTAGCATGACAAAGTAACGCTGCTTGATGGGGTTCAAGACCTCAGTTATTTACTGGATCTAATGGTATTACAGCTAGTTTATTTGGTAATGATTATAACTGGAAAGCATTAACAGATCCATATGATATTAATACTAATCAAGTAGATGCGGTCAGTCTTGATTCATATACAAATGGATCATTTGTTCCGCTTTTAGCAACTAAAATTGTCGCTAGTCAGAATATCCCAGTCGCATTTGTACCTACTGCAATGTGATGAACCAATATCAGTGTATGGACTCCATGAGCAAATCATTTTGATAGAACTACTCTTTATGGTTCTATGGCATATAGGATTGCTCAAGTATGATGAAAAATAGCTGGAGTACTTTTTTTCCAATGAGAATCTGATGTGATGATGAAAAGATCAACAGCATCTTATCAAACAGCATTAAATACAATCGTAAATACTTTACAATCAGATTTTGCAGCTTCATGAACTATTAAATGGTTTGTATGATCTATCGGTTCAAATAATTATTCTGGATATGCTATAGATGCAATACGTAAAGCACAACAAGAAATATATTTAACAAATTCATATGTATATTCTACAAACGCATTAACATACGATATCAATATAGCTGATGAATGAGATGCTAATCTTCATTTTAGATCTGATGGTGATCTAGCTGCTTTTTCAGAAAGACGATGGAATACAATATCAAAAGAATATTATGGATTATCAGTAAATGCTGCACCTAGAATCGTTACTTCATGAGCTGTATTATACAACAATAATTCACTTGTACTTACATTTGATACGCCGATTGCAGAACAGGTTCCATCATCATACACAAACAATCTTGCATGAACTACATATCTTACATGATCAGTATGAGCATTTTGAATTAGTGGAGGAAATGTTTCTGTAGAATCAGTTTCTCTTTATGGAACAAATTCTATAATCCTTTCTTTGAGTGGAGTAACTTCATGAACAAGTTTGTATATAAATTATGCAAATGCTACTTCTTGAGTAAATAAAGCTATATATAGTACTACAAGTTATCAACCAGCATATCCTATTTATAGTATGCCAATTACTGTTAGTGAAGCTAGCGTAGGATGAGTGTGTGTGTGATGATGAGTTTGAGAAGCTTGTCTAAGTCTAGAAATTACTGCTGTTACCTGACAATGTCGATACTGAGTAAATCTTGATCTATGAAATCATGATCAAACATATAGCGCATTTACTATGACTGGAGCGTTTACTGGAAATAATTGAACATATCCTCTTAGATGGTCATGTAACGATACCGCTTGAAAAGCACCTTGGAATATGCAGATATCTTCAACTGATTTAACAGTTACTTGAACTGCTTATTCTATCCCAAATACTGCTATAGAACTTAAAACTGCTGAATTTACAAAATATAGATGAAGCAATTCTTATGCTGGATCTATATGAGCATTTGCTGCGCGAGGTACAAATTTATCTGCCCCAAGAAAAGTTTTTGAAAAAACTTCGCCTGCTGGTACTGTAGGTGAGATATGAACTGATACGGTAGATCTTAGAGTACTTGTACCTATCAACCAGGAAGTATGAGCATATCAAGCGACTATAACTATTGCTTATCCTCAGATGTAATTAAAATTATTTAGATATTTAGAAGAGGAGCGGAAGCTCCTTTTTTTGTAATTGAAAATTATGAATTTATTTTAAATAATTATATTAAACAGATTCAAAAAATTTAATTGCGAATTCGGAAAAGTGTTTTACTATGTCTTTATTTAAATCGAATTCTTTTCTATCTCGAAGATAATTATCTGATATTGGAGTTATTATCTGACCTTCTTCTAATTCTTTATAATTTAAACATTTTATATCTTTTTTGGAAACAACAATAAAAAATACATTATGATAAGGATAATCTTTATCTATATCTTTTCTTGAAAAGGTTCAATTTTTGCGAAATTTTACTTCAACAAAATAAAAAGATTTTGTGTCGGGATTATGGACAACTAAATCAGGCATTCTTCTTATATCTGTTGCTACTTCTGTTTTTATTCAATGTAATAGTTCCATAATTCATGGAATTGTATTTTCCATTCCATATTGAAAAATATTAAAATCAGAAGATAAAAACAGTTCTTGTATTAATGTCTCAGCAATTCTACCTTTTATCATATTATAATGAAAATTGTAATTTTTTTTTGTTAGTCAATTGAGATTTTTTTCTACTTTTTTACTTTCGATTCAATTATCCATTGTAAATAGCTTTATTAAGATAAAATTAACCAGATTAATTATAGCTGCTTTTATTTTTTTTGCAAAATTTGATGATTTGAAAATTCTAATTGAAATTTGAATAAAAATTAGCATAAGGAAAAGAATTTACTTTTTATGAAATTGATATAAATATGGAAAATACAGTTAGTAATTACGAATATAATATGGAATCTAATTCTGAATCAATTGAACTATTAAAAGATATGGAGAATAGGAATTTTAATTTAAGGAGTAATCACAATACGGCATATTTTACTTTTATATGATTTATTATAAGCATAACTTCTGTATTTATATGATTCAAATCAGATTTAAATATTTATACGACATATATATTTTTATGAACTATATTATCTTTTGTTATTTGATTTTATTTGTATTTTGAAGAATCTGTAATTTTAATTAAAAAATCTGGAAAGATGTATAATATTGTCGCTGATGCACTTGATAAAAAGACAAATCCTTTAGATTCTTTACAAAAAAACATAGAAAAAAAATGTTATGAAAAATTTATCTGAAAAGCATATGTTTTTTTTCAGAATTTATGATTAATACTTTTTATGCTTTGAATTGTTGTTTATGTTGTTATTAGATAATTAATAATAACTCACTATGAATATAGTCGAGAGATTATAGTAGGACAGTGGTATACTCGAAAAATTATTTATAATTATAAATTAAATCCCCCGAAAAAAATAAATTTCTTGATATATATATAAATAACGTTATTAGTTTATCAGCATTTACTTATAATTTTTTTATGTATCTAGACGATCCAGAATTACAGAAACAAAAGGCTGAAGCTACTAAACAAAAATGGGAAAAGCTAGTCTCATGAGATGAGCCTTATAAATGTAGAAAATGTTGAGAATTGAAAGCTCCCAGTGATTTTGTGATTCAACGATTAGATAATTTTTGGGTTGGTAAATATCGTTATCTTTATGAATGTAAACAATGTAAAAAAAATAGAATATATGGTAAAAGATCTACTGATAGAGAAACTATAGACGGAGCTATGGATATTATCATCAAACAATTACATCAATGAGCAAAAAAAAGAAATATTTCTTTTGAAATAAGTGCAGATGATTTATTGAAATTGCGAGAAAAACAAGGCGGGAAATGCTATTATACATCATATGATATGGAATATTGATTTATCCATTATAAAGAGTGAAAAGAGTCAGATAAAACTAGATGGCAGGTCTCATGTGATAGATTGGACAATAATGTCTGATATCAGAAGGGGAATGTGGTTTTGTGTTGTACTATTGCAAATAAAATGAAAAATACCCTTTCACAAAAAGAATTTTATAAAATCTGTAAAGATATAGCAAATAAGCATAGTTAGAAGAAATAGTTTATTATGACTTTGCACTATATTTTTATAGTATCTGCAAGGTTATACAATGTATCTTGTGCAAGGTATAATGTATTTCTTTCAAATCCTCTAAATTTGCTTTAAATCTTATATTACGTTTATTTATGTAAAATAAATTAATTATTTGATCAGACTTTTTTTGAAAATTTTTGAGAACGTAGAAAACATATATTATGCTCTTTGGATATAATGAGAATGACTTTACATGACAATGTCTCATTATAAACACCTAGTATTGAAAATAAGCTAATATGTATCCTATAATGCCTTTAAAGACAAAAATGACGTGAAAATAAGACACGTTTTTTTTATTGACCTGTAGTTGGTTCAGCTAGAGTGAAAAAATCATCGAATTTGAATCGTATATTATGGCTTTATGAGCCTAAATTAGGGGAGTTTTAAAAACAAAAAATTAGGGTAGTACTACTCTATTTTTTATCATAAAATAAAAATTCCTCTATCAAAAAATGACAATAAAATATATTTTGAAATATTTATTGATATTGGATCTTATAAAAAAATTGTAATTTGATGAAATTTTAATTTACTTTGCACAATTATTGGTGTGAGTTATTTTCGTAATCCTCTATCTGTTTTTTTACTATTTCTTCATCCTCTGGATTGGTTACTCCAAATCGAGTATCTGGTGTAGAATACAATTTCATCTTTACTCACTCCTCTTTCACTATGTTTGATATCTCTACTGGTAGATAACATTCTATTCTTCTATCTCAATTATGTTCTATTTTAAAATTTGATAATCTGTTATTTAATAATTCTAAAGCCTGATTACTCAATCAAAATATATTCATACTACATAGATCTTTGTTATTTAATCAGATTTCTGATAATTTTTCTTTTTCTATTCATATCATTTCTTTTATATCTTGAACATAGTTTTCTCAATCTATTTTAAATATTCATCTATTTACAGATCATTTATCTGGTACGACATTTTCAAGGATATATCATATAGATACTGATTCATCAGAATTTTGTAGATGATCAAATAATATTTTAAATGAATGAGTTCAATATATATCATCTCAATTACATACTACACATGGTCAACTTATAATATCTTTTGCTGAGCATAAAGCATCTACTGTTCATCGTGGTCTATCTCTTAAAGTATCGTCAAATGTTTGCGTAGCGTATTCTACTGGTATTGATTTATAACTATCGCCAAATGTTTCTTTGAATGGAGAAGCCGTCATTTTACCTACTATAAAAATTATTTTGGAAAATCATGCAGGTAGTGCTTGTTGTAAAGAATATTCTATAAGAGTAGAATTGTTTGGTCAGACTTTTGCAAATTGTTTTATCTTACCTCCAAAACGTGATGACATTCCAGCTACCATATACACCAATGAGATTTCTTTATTCATAAATCAGATATTAAAAACTAAATATTAAAACTCTTATAATTTATTGTAGAGATAATTTCAAGTAAAAAAAAAGACTATCCAGTAGAAAACAGGATAGCCGGTTACTCGAACCGGTAGCAGCCTATTACTATTAGGCGTATAGAATAAGAAGCTTGTAACTGCCTATTTTATATGCCCAGTAAGAATATAGAAAACCGGTTCAAGAATGATGATGCGAAGTCACGTTTGTGTAAACGGAAAGCTTTGCTAACAAATCCTACAGAATACTGAGGTTTGTTTTTAAGATTATGGTCCATATGACATTACTCATTTTTGTTTAATATTTTTTTGTTTTACATTAGCATGAGTAATCTTGTTTATAAAAAAAACAAATAGAATATATCATAATCCACTATACTTTTGTTATCACATGATATGTTTTATAATTAAATGTATAATTACATATTTTCAATAAGTTATACAATATGATATTAATGTCTTATATATTGTGCTTTACAACTAGATAATCAAAAAAAACCAGAAAATTAATTCTGGCTTTTATATATTTATATCTTTAGAAATTATATTATTCTTGTACCGTAGGAGCAAAATCTACTACTGGAGCTTTATCTGCTCATTCATTTGCTTCAAATAAGTTTGTTTGAGTAAATCACATTATTCAAGCTACTATATTATTTGGAAAGCTACGTACATATATGTTATAAGCTTTAGCTGTATTATTGAAATTTTTTCTTTCAACTGTTATTCTATTTTCTGATCATTCTAATTGAGCTTGTAGTTCTAAGAAGTTTTGATTTGATTTAAGATCAGGATAATTTTCTGTTACCATCAAAAGCCTTGAAAGTGCTGATGAAAGTTCTGTCTGTGATTTTTGGAAATCAGCAAATTCCTTTGCATCGTTTACATTTATATTAACTTTTGTAGCTGATGCTCTAGCATTTGTAACTCATAACAATACTTGCTGTTCTTGTGTAGCAAATCATTTTACTGTGTTTACTAAATTTGGTATAAGATCTAATCTTCTTTGATATACATTTTCTACTTGTGATCGAGCTGTTTTAGTAGATTCATCCAATGAAACTAGAGTATTGTATTTACCTGCCAATAATAATATTATTACTACAATGATTCATAAGATAATTAGTCGTGTCTTTTTCATAATGATTAACTTAATTAAAAATTAAAATGCTGATTGTTATTTATATTTTTATTTTTGTTATTTTCAATATTTTATAATATTTTATCGTTTTCATCAGCCACCTCCTCCACCGAAACCTCATCATCAAAATCATCAGAAACTATTTCATCATCAACCACCAAAACCTCATCCTCCTATTATTCATCATCATGCTCATCCGTTTCATCATTTACCAAATATTCATAATAGCATACCTATATATCATACTATCATATATAGTATTATACTTCAAGCCATTACTCATATTATGATTCATATAGCGCTTATTATTAATATTGCAAGTGCCCATTTCTTCTTGTTTTTCCTTTTTGCTTTTGGAACAATTCAACGACTTATAGATGATGCCATAAAGAATAAAAAGATCATCCAAAATAAATTAAACTTACCTATATTTGCTGTTGTATTATTGTTTGCTGAAGAATAAGTCTCAACAACTGTAGGATCTTTCTGTATATATAAATTGATATCATTTATAGCTGCATATATTCATTGGAAATAATTTCAATCTCTAAAGTTTGGAACTATATTATTTTCTCAAATTCTTTTTGCTATTGCATCTGGTATGGTTCATTCCAATCAATATCAGACTTGTATAGATCGCGATCTATCTTCCATAGCAAATAGCATTATGATTCAATTATCTTTTCATTTTTCTCATACTCACCATTTGGTTCATATCTCTGAAGCTAGTAAATTAGCATCATCTCAATCTATAGTAGGTACTATGAGAACTGCTATCTGTGCACTTGTTGTCTGTTGTATATTTGATATCAAATCAGAGATTTGAGTTTTTTGATCTAGTGTTAAAGTATTTGCTAAATCATTAACAAATCAATTTGGACTTGGTATTTCAAATCATAGAGTAAAAGAAAATAATGTAGTTAACAATAGGAAAGTTGAAATTTTTTTGATCATTTTTTTATAATGTTCTTATAAATTTTAAATTCTCTATAGGACCGGTCTATTAATTAATATTTTTTATTATTTGGAGATAGGGCCAGATTTATAAGTATAAATCACACCACTACTCTACTCTGTTTTAGTAGGTATTATCTAGGGATTTTGTAGCTTTCTCTGTAAATTTCATAATTTCTTTTTCGAAATGTAATTCTATTTCTCATACTGCTCCATTTCTATTTTTTCTTATACATATATCTGCTGTTCATTTTCTGTCTGTATCTTGATCGTAATAATCTTCTCTATGTATCATGATAACAGCATCAGCATCTTGTTCTATTGCTCATGATTCTCTAAGATCTGAAAGCTGTGGTTTCTTATCTACACGTTGTTCAACAGCACGAGAAAGTTGTGATAGTGCAATAATAGGCACCTCAAGCTCTTTTGAAAGCTCTTTTAATCATCTAGATATTTCACTAATTTCTTGTACTTTATTATTTGATGTATATGTAACTCCATGCATCAATTGTAAGTAATCTATAATTACCAAATCTAAACTTCATTTTTCTATTTTAAGTTTTCTAAGTTTTGATTTGAGTTGTGGCACTGTATATGCTCATTTATCATCTATATAAATTTTTGTTTCACCCAATGCTTCCATAGCTTCTCATATATTTGCAAAATCTTCTGCTTCTAAATTTCATTTTGAAAACTTATACATAGGAACTTTTGAAATCTCTGATAATATTCTATCTACTATAGATTCTGATTGCATTTCTAGTGTAAGTAAGGCAACTGATTTATTTTGTTTGAGAGCTACATTTGTAAGTATATTGATAGCAAAAGATGTTTTTCACATACTTGGACGTGCAGCAATTATTATTAGTTCTCAAGGTTTAAATCATGTTAATAAATTATCTAATCATACATATCCAGATAGTACTTTTTTCTCGTTTGCCTTATCTGGATTATCAACTATTTCCATATAAGTTTCTATTCTTTGTTTTAGGATATCTGATATCTTAACCATAGAATCTCACATTTTTTGTTGTGTAAGTTCAAATATTTTTTTTTCTATATCATCTAATATTTCTGAAGTATCCTTTTGTTGATATACATCTCATATGATTTTTTGTGATACTTTAAGTATATTTCTTAGAGTTGATTTATCTTTTACTATCTTTGAATATTCTCAACAAGATGATGTAGACATCAAAAAACTAGATAGATTAAAAAGATAATCTATTCATCAGATTAAATCTATTTCATTGTTCTTTGTAAGTTGATCAGCTACTGTTACAGCATCTATTGTTTTACGTTGTATCCATAGTTCTTGAATTGCTTTGTATATCATTCAATGTTCTTTCTGATAGAAATCTTGGAACATCAATCAATCACCGTCATATATCCATATAACGTCGTTGTCCATCAAAGCTCAACATAATATTCATTTTTCTGCTTCAATATTGTGTGGTGGTAGGTTGATTTCATCAGTTTTAACCATCTTATTAACTACTAATTTAAAATGTTGCGTTTGATTTGGGTTCAATATATATTTAAAATAAATAGATTATCAATCAGAAAATTTATTAAATTTGTCTAGACTTGTCTATTTTAAAATAAAGATCAGTCTGTATATACTTTGTTATTTGCTTTTAATCGTTTTTGTGTAGTTCATATATCTCGGTAGGAATCTATTTTGATTGTATATATATCAATTTTTTTTGCTAAAATATTTATTCAATCAGCTAAACGAAATTTTCATCAATTTTTTTGTTTTTTGATATCATTTAATATAGTGAAAATTTCTTTAGGTAATATACAAAATCAATCCCATATATAATTTGACGCTGCTCTAGTAGAGTCGCGACTTTCCTCTATTTCA
The DNA here is from genome assembly GCA_964435215.1 of uncultured Candidatus Peribacteria bacterium. Taxonomy (GTDB): domain Bacteria; phylum Patescibacteriota; class Gracilibacteria; order Absconditabacterales; family Absconditicoccaceae; genus UBA6263. The sequence goes on from CAYSXV010000004.1 coordinate 30,224, forward strand.
ATTAATTTTTCTCAATCTAATAATGCTACTCAGTGGTTTCATGTCTCTTCTATGGGCTGAGGTACTATAGCTATTATAGGGCATTTTGTTTCTTGAAATTTCTGAAATATCTTTTGAAAGTCAGTTTTATTATATATTGCATCTCAGAAATTTAACATAAAATAGTCACCGTCTAATCGATCTTCAGCTTGCAATACTGCTCATCATGTACCAAGCCATTCTAATTGTTTTACAAATGTATAATTTGCCATATTTCTAGGTCTATTTACCATTTCCAACATTTCAGTTTTTCATTTTTTTTCTAACATATCTTCAAGTTCATAGTTTTTATCAAATCGATCTTCTATAATTTTCTTTTGTGTTGTATTGATTATAACAATATCTTTGATTCAACATCAAACTATTCAATCTACTATGTATTGAATTACTGGTTGATCTCATATTGGCATCATCTCTTTTGCTATTACCTTTGAAATTGGTAACATTCTTGTGCCGTATCATCAAGCAACTATAAGTGATTTCATAACGATATAAACTAAAGAGTTAAAATATCTTAAGGATTAGAACAACTGTAGTTGAGTAGAGAAGAAATTTAATGTAAATAGGAATCATTTTTCTATGAGTTTTATATTAAGATTTTCACTTGATCATTGTGAATTACAATCTTTATTTGCTATAGGTATCAATAGGATATTACTTGTTATGTTTTCTGTAATGGTATTTAAAACTGGTATAGTCATTCATAAATTTAATTGTATCACTTCGTTTTGAAATATATCTTTTATAAATGATTCTGCTTTTCAAAAATATTTATTTTTTGTGTCTATTGCTGTCCACTGCGATATTTCATTAACCTTTATATCATAATCTACGTATTCTGGTATATTTGAGCCTATCCATTGTTGAAATGATTTAATTATTTTTTCTGAATTTTGTTTTTTAACTGTTTTAAAACTTATATTTGCTATTGCTTTATTTTGGATAGTTGATCTTGAAATTTTATCTTTGTATCATCATTTTATCGAAGTTACTTGTACTGTAGGTCTCAGTCAAATCTGTGATATATAATCTAGATTTTTTTCTTTGAATAATGTATTTATAGATAAGTCTTTTTGTATCTTTTCTATTTCAAATTCTATTTTTTTATTACTTAGTATTATATTGAATGGTATCTCCTGTACATCGTAATAAAAATATGGTATATTAATCTGATTATTTCATCAATGTATCTTGGATAACAACTTACACATTTCATGTATAGCATTTGGTACTATGCCTCAATATGTTCAAGGATTTATCTGATTATTTGCAGTTTTTATGATTAAAGATAGATCTATATTTCATCTTGTAGATACTCATATACATCAGTTATTATTTACCAAATTTCAATCTGAAATAAGAAAGAAATCTGATTTTACTTTTTCTTGGTTTTCTATTATAAATTTCTTTGTATTTTCAGATCCAATGTTTTTTTCTCACTCTATGAAAAACCTTATGTTATATCAGAGATTTTTTTCTTTCATCAATTCAAATATAGATACTATATGTATTAGTAACTGTCATTTAGTATCCGCAACTCATCTTCAATATATGTTTTCTTTTCATATGTACAAAGAAAAAGGATCATCTTTTCGTCAATCTTTTTTATTTGCCGGTAATACGTCATAATTTCAATAAATTGTACATGTAGGTAAACTTTTATTGTGTTCATAATCAGCTATTATTATAGGATTTCAGTATCATTCTATAAATTGTACATCCATCTTATGTTCTTCGAAAATTTTCTTTAGTCGTTTAGCTGCTTTTTTTATATCACTCAAGTGTTCTTTATCTACTGATATACTAGGAATTTCTATAAATTCTTTTAATAATTGATAGTATTGTGCTATCATCATGGTAATTTGAAATATTAAAAAACTATTTTGCGTAGTTTTTTATTTTTCTTTTTGCTTTCTCATTAGATGGTTCTAATTCTAATATCTTGAAGAAATATTTTTTTGCATTATCTGATTCATCTATTTCTTCATACAAATCAGCTAGCGTCATCATATAATTTGTATTTGTAGGTCTAAGTTTTACAATCTTTTCCATACAATCTATTGCTTCTTTTTTTCTCTCTGTATTATATAGAATCTCTACCATACTGATATAATATTTTGGATTTGTAGGTTTGAGATTAATTGCTTTCTCTACCAATATTTCTGATGTTTTGAGATCTCATGTAAGTAGATATATTTCTCATATCTGTCGTATAGCATTATGATCTTCTGGGTCCTCCTCTATAATTTTTTTTGATAAAGATAATGCTTTTTTATGATCTCATATAGTGAAATATAATTCTGCTAATTGTTTTGTTATCTCTAAATTACTTGGATCTATAGCTAGTCATTCTATTAATTTTTTTTCATATTCATCTATTTTTCATTCTTTTTTCAATGTCAGTGCTTCATATACAATCCTCTCCAATAACTTTTTTTGTTTTAAAATAATATTTTTATCTTGTTCGCTCAATGGTTCTTCTTCCTCTTCTATTTCATCAACTTTTTCTATTTTTTGTTTACTTATAAGTTCTGTTATCTCATCTATAGGCTCTATATTACCTTTTTCAGTACTAAAGTCTTTTATTGTTTCTGTTTCTATTTGTTCTTCTTGATTTTTTTCTAGAATTTCTTTTTTTATTTTTTTTAGAGTTTTAAAATCACTAAATTTTTGTTCAAAAAAAGTTCAAACTTTTAATGTTCTTTTTGTTAAAATAAAGAATAGTAATCATAGTGGAATAGAGACTACTATAACAGTAAGTAGTATCCATAACATTGTTCAGATTTTTAACATGTTTATATATTATTTTTCTAAATTTTCTGAATTATCTTTTTTTTCTTTTGTATCTTTATGTTCTCTTTTTTGATGATCTTTTTTTTCTATATGTTCTGGTATTTTTGCTTTTATGATTTTTATTTGATCAACAGGTACTCTAAATGTTTCTCATTCACTTGTTTTGATTGTTACTTCTCATGTCATTATGTTGTATGATGTTGAGTATCATTTTGCTTCACAAGATTTACAATCTACTTCTGATCATTTAGGTGGATATTTTTTACTTTCTTCAGTATATAATTCCAATTCATATATTAAACTACATTTTAATTTACCGCATCTTCATTTGAGTCTTTCTATATCTCTTCATTCTAGATTCTGTAATATAATATTTTCCATCTCTACACTTGGTAGTGCTCTAGAACTTTTACAACATAGATTCAATCCATTACATCATGTTATATGATCAGTTCCTGGTGACATTTTTACCATATCTCTAGCTCAAACTTGAAATAGAAATATATTTTTTCATAATTTTTCTCTTAATCCTTTAACAAATTCTGTAAATACATATCTTTCTTCTGAGTAGAAATAAAAATAAATCTGATCTCAATATATATTAAATCTTGCTGTTACTGGTATAGATCATTTGAAATTCTTTTTGAAAAGATCTTTGAATAATGGGAATATATCTAATGCAAATTTTTGTTGTTCTTCGAAAAATTCTTTATCTTCTCACTCTAATTTTCTTTCAAAAGTACCCTTTCTATCTGTTATAATCTCATGTCATAAATTTATTCATATTGATAACTTTGTTGTATTGTTTTTATCTTCAAGATTGTAGACTATTTTATCTCATGTTTTTATAGTGGAAAACAATTCATCACCTACATTGATTATTTCTATATTTTTGTTTGTAAACCAGTCTAGTACGTATAATTTCATCATTTATGCGTTAAATATAAAGTAGATTTGAATTATTTATTTTTTGGGGACATTAAGTCTTCAAATTCCTCTCTTGTAAGATATTCCTTATCTAGTAGGATAACTGACATTTTTTCAATCAGTGTTTTATTTTTATTTATTATTATTTTTGAGTTTTCATAGCATGATAATAAATATCATTTAATTTTTTGATCTATAAGCTCTGCTGTTTTTTCACTGTAATTCTTATATAGTTTATAATCTTCTTTGTTCTGATCTCAATATTGTATAGGTCATAGTTCTTCATCCATTCCATACTTTGTAACCATATTGTATATTATAGCTGTAGCTTTTTCAAAGTCATTTGATGCTCAAGTTGTTATATTCTCCTTTCAAAAGAATATTTCTTCAGCGGCTCTTCATCACAATAGCGATGTTACCTCATCCATAAACTTTGATTTGGAATATAGATATTTATCTTCATTGGGTAATATCCATGTAACTCATAATGCTTGTCATCTACGAACTATTGATATTTTTTCTACTGGGTCTGCATGTGGCAATATATGAGATGTGATAGCATGTCATAATTCGTGGTATGCTATTATTTTCTTCTCTTCTTCTGTTACTCATTTTCATTTTTTCTCTGGTCACATCAATGTTTTTTCTAATGCATATTCAAAGTCTTTTGCTTCTATTACACTTCTGTTTTCTTTTGCTATTTTCAAAGATGCTTCATTTGTTATATTCTCTATATCTGCTCATACTAATCAACTTGTTCTTTTGGATAATGATTCTACTTTAACATCTTTTGATATTTTCTTTTTCTTGAGGTAGTAATTGAATATTTCTATTCTTTCCTCATATGTGGGAGCTCAAACCATAACCTTTCTATCAAATCTTCATGCTCTGAGTAGAGCTGGATCAAGTACATCTGGTCTATTTGTAGCTGCTATTACTATTATTTTTGTAGTATTATCAAATCAATCCATTTCAGTTAATATCTGATTTAGAGTCTGTTCTTGTTCTTGATGTCATCATGTAAAACCAGATCCTCTCTTTTTACCTATAGCGTCTATCTCATCTATAAATATTATTGCTCTTCATACTGCTTTTGCTTTTCAGAATAGCTCTCTTACTTTTGCAGCTCACATTCATACCAACATTTCCATAAATTCTGATCAAGAAGCGCTAAAGAATGGTACAGATGCTTCTCAAGCTACTGCTCTAGCAAGTAGTGTTTTACCTGATCATGGTTGTCAATAAAGTAGAACTCATTTGGGATGTCTTGCTCATACTTTGTGATATTTTTCAGGATTTTTTAGATAATCTACGATTTCACTTAGCTCTGCCTTTACTTCTTCCATTCATGCTACATCTGAAAATTTTGTTTTACTTTGATCTTTAGCGGCCTGTTTTCCTACTTTTATGTTAAACGGGAATCAACCTCATTTGGGCATAGCAAATTTTGCAAGGAAAAATAGTACAACCAAAAATAAAATCAATGGTCAGACTTGTTCTAATATCTTTTGAAAGACTCAAGTTTCTGTAAATTCAATCTCTATTTTTGTTTTTCAATTAATATTTATTCATAAATCTTTTAATGAAGTATCTGTAGGTTTATATGAACTATAAATATTGAAAAAATCTTTTTTTAAGGTCTTATTTATAGACATAAAAGATTTATCTTCTCAAGTTCATAGAAATTGATATCATTGTAGTTTAGTGTCATTTATTATCTTTATATTGGAAAATGTTCATGAATTATAAAATTTCAACCATTGGTCCAAAGATAGATCTTTTTTTTCTTTTATAGTTTGGATTGTATTATTTTCAAAAACATTACTACTTTTATAAATTTGAAGTAATCACATCATAATAACTATAAACAATATCGTGAATATTATGCCCTTTTTCATAAATTTTTAAAAAACTAAATAAATATGTCTCTTTAGTATACAAAATTAGGTTAAGATTTCAATTAAAAAGTTTAAAGTTGAAAGTGAAAAGCAGAATGTTAAAAGTAAGTTGAAATATTTAATTAATAATTTTTATTTGTTTTGGATGAACTTAAATCTTTATTAAAAACTACGCCTAAATATATATCTCTTTTGGAAAAAAACTGAATAAGTAATCCAAAGGATTTTTTGCAATATTTTCCTAGAACATATGAAGATAGAACTAAAATAAGGAACCTCAATGAACTTATTTTTGATGAAAAATGATGAACTACAACAAAAGGTAAGATAATATCCAAAAAACTTTTTATGAGATGAAGTAAAAAAATATATGATATAAGTTTTGTAGATGAAATATGAAATAAATGATCAATATCTATATTTAACTCATGATACTTGGCAAGTCAGATACAAGAATGAGAATGGTATATTATAATATGAAAGCCTACTATAAAGGCTAGAAAAATGGTGTTTTTTCATCCTAGTATTGTAAAAACAACATGAGAAGAATGAGAAGTTATTGATCAAGAATGAAGCAAAACAGATGATGAAACTTTTAAAATGGGTAGAATTTATCCTATATATCCAGAATTATATTGAATATCATCTTGATGGTTTGCAAAAAAAATGTGGTGACTTATGGACAAAGTGGACATATTTTTCGATGAGTACTTACCTAGTGAATTCTTACAAAAATTCGATCTTTTAAATGTGAATGAAACGATAAAAGAAATTCATTTTCCTACAAATATTGAATTGAATAAAAAAGCTTTTCATAGAATATTTTTTGATAGATTACTTAGAATACAATTATATTCATTATTAAATAAAGATGATTATATTTTATGATCTAAACTTGCTGATATTGGAGAACCCAATCGAGAAGAAGTAAAAATGATAATTGAAAGACTTCCTTTTCAACTTACTATTGCTCAAAAAAAGGTAATAAAGCATCTTATAGATGATCTACATATGTCAAAACCTATGATGAGATTGTTACAATGAGATGTAGGAAGTGGTAAAACTGTAGTTGCTGCAATAGCTGCATATTACACTCATAAAATACTTTGATGACAATCAGTATTTTTAGCTCCTTTGGAAGTTTTGGCTAATCAACATAATAGGACTCTGGCTAAATTATTATTACCTTTATGATTAAATGTTGCTCTTTTGACATGATCTATGACAAAATGAGAAAAAGATAAAATAAAATCTGATATAAAACAATGAAAAATAAATGTACTTGTTTGAACTCATGCTGTACTACAAGAAGATGTAGAATTTAAAAACTTAAAATATGCTGTAATAGACGAACAACATAAATTTGGTGTAAGACAAAGAGCTGTATTGAAGAGATTTGGTAGTCCTCATATACTACAAATGAGTGCAACTCCTATCCCTAGATCTATGGCATTAGCATTTTTTGGAGAATTTGA
>CAYSXV010000005.1:0-7943 GCA_964435215.1 uncultured Candidatus Peribacteria bacterium
TTAAAAGTATTTTCTTCACTTAAGTTCATCGGGGAAATGTTGTTGATCTTTAGCAGAGTTGTCATCATGGAAATATTTATATCATTTACCATATCAAATTTCTTTCATAAATTTTGTAGGTGCATTTCTAAGATGTACAGGAACTCATAAATTTCAATATTTAATTACATCTTCTTTAGTTTTTATTGCTACCATATAAGATGTGTTATCTTTTTTTGCCTTAGCAAGATACATTGCTAATTGGAATATAAATACATCACATTCTGGCATTCAGATTTTTGCAACTGCATCGTAAACTTGATTTGCAAGTAACAACGCATTATTATCAGCTGGTCATATATCTTCTGACGCAAAACGAAGTAATCTCCTTACAATATAAAGAGGATCTTCTCATCACATAAGCATTCTTTGAATCCGATAGCATGCAGCATTTCAATCACTATCACGAAGTGATTTATGTATTGCAGATATTATATTATAATGTTCTTCTCAATCTCTATCGAAATAAATAGCTTTTTGTCATGCTTTTAAAACATCCTCGTTATTAATTTCTCATTTTTGCCTAATCAATATTGCTGATTCCAATATATTTAATGAATTTCTCAAATCTCAATTACCAAGCTTACTTATAAGTTCAAGATTTTCATCAGATATTTTTATATCAGCATATTTGTTTTGAATCGTTTTTAAATTATTTTTAAGGAATCAAAGTATTTCTTGATGACTCAATTTTTCAAAAACAAAAACTCTAGATCTACTAAGTAACGCATTATTAATAGTAAAACTAGGATTTTCTGTGGTTGCTCCTATTAAAATAATATTTCAATTTTCTACATAGGGAAGTAAAGTATCTTGTTGTGCTTTATTTCGACGATGTATTTCATCCAAAAACACTATAGTTTGCTTATTATATTGAGCATTTATTTTTGCCTGTTCTATTATTTTTTTTAAATCGTCTTTTTTGCTAGTCACTCAAGACATTTTATAAAAATCAGCCTTAATAACATTTGATATTATAAGAGCCAAAGTAGTTTTTCCTACTCCTGGTGGTCATCGAAAAATCATAGATGGGACTTTCCCATTTTCCAAAAAAATTCTGATAGCTTTTCATTCACCTACCAAATGTTCTTGTCAAACAAAATTATCTAAATTTTCTGGTCTAAGCAATGAAGGTATAGGCTCCAAATGTACAATTATTATCAAAATAAAGTAGCTTGAATAATATTTAGTATTATATAGAAATCAAGTTAAATAGATAATTAATTTTTTATATAAAAATATAATTTATGATAACAGAAGTCGAAGCTACAAATCTTTTACACAAACATACAAAACATTTACCAAACCGAGATTGATTCAAAAATCATGTAAATTGAGTATCTGAAATAGCTTTTAGAATAGCAAAAAAAATTAAAAAAAAGCATCCAGAGTTAGATATAAATCCAAATAAAATTAGAATAGCTTGATTATTACACGATATAGGCAAGGGAAGAGATGGTCACCACGAATTAAATTCTGCAAAAATACTAAAAGAAGAATGATTACATGATATAGCTGACATTATAATACATGGATTTGTATATGAACTATTTCTTCTTGAATGAAAAGAAAAAAAAGAATACTTGCCCAAAACAATTGAAAATAAAATTCTAGTTTATGCTGATCTTTTATTTCATCAAGAAGAAGTCACATTACACGAAAGGATCAAAGAAATAAAAGACAGGAAGAAACACGAAACTAAAAAAATAAAAGCACTTGAAATGGCTGAAGTGAGAATACACAAAATAGCTCAAGAAATAGAAAATTTAATGTAATATTATTATTAAAAAAACTGACCTATTCCAAGATCAGTTTTTTATATTTTATATTTATTCAAAATTTAATATACTATACCATTATTATTACCTATTTTATAGTCAGAGATTATCATTTCATAATTTGATTGAGCATATGGATCAACTTTTATTTTAGATCAGAATCTAATTCAAGAAGATAAATATCGTTCAGTTATATTATTTCTCCATAAACTAAATAAAACAGTTATTCTTTCTGGTTTATCCAATTTAATCTGTTTGCTTTGTCATCGGAAAGGACTATTTCATCAGTTTTTTACAAAATCAATCAATTGAGTATCAGTTAATTTTTCTGATTTTCTAATAGCTCATATAAAAGGTAATAATTGAGCATTTACATTATTTACTCCTTCAGAATTTATATTTAAAGTTATTCAAGCTAAACTACCATATTGATTATAAACTTTTTTTCAGTTAATCAAATATGGAAATATAATAGTAAAATCTGTGTATTCTATTTCAACATTTCAAGTATCACTAGGATCTATATTTATTCAAGAAAAATAATCAGATTCGCTCATTGAGTCTCTCATCATAGGATATGCTCATCAATTTGAATTTTTATAAAGTAATACTGGTTTATCTAATTTATCAAATATTTTTCATTTTAAGTAAGGATTTTGCATAAAAGTATCAGCATATTCAAAAGCCTTTTTCTCAGTTAATGATTTATACAAAGGAGTATAGTTCCTTTTATTTCATCGCATACTACAATTTCTCAAATCGAAACTAAAATCAAATTCTCATTCTTCTACTCATATAGAAAACATTTTAGCTGCTCTATCTGCGAATCCCATATTTTGCAAAACCTTCAATCAATCACAATTTAATTTTAAAAGAGAAGAATCTTGCTTTATCATAGCTTTTGTAGCTATTTCATCAAATTTATAACTAGCTTTATCAGTAGAAATAGGAGGAACCCATTCTGGATCAGCAACTTTAGAATCAGAAGAAATCACATTACCTCATCAAGCTAAAGTCAAACCAAAAAATAAAATTAAACTCAAAAATCATATAAAATTTTTCATAAACAAATATTAATATATAAAAGGATACGTCAAGCTCTCTTTAGAGTAGTAACGTAGATTTTATCCCGCAAATGCAGAACGGAAATTATTAAATTTCCGATGTTATAAAACATATTATAACAGACGAATAAATAATTATAAAATTTTTATTTGCAATACTTGTTATTATAATAATAAACAAAAAAACAATCTAATCCATATATCTTATTTACTAATAATACAAATGGATAAAAAAATACTATTAGTATATTATTCAAGAACATGAATAACCGGTAAGGTTGCAGAATATATAAAACTATTAACAAATTGTGATACAGAAGAGATTATAGATAAAAAAGAAAGAACTTGAATATTATGATATATATGAGCAGGCAGAGATGCGGCTTTAAAAAAAATTACAGAGATACAAAAAATAAAATTTAAACCCTGAGATTATGATATTCTTATAATAGGAACACCGGTTCGAGATTTTGCTATATCTCCAGCAATTAGATCATATATACAAGAAAATAAAGAAGATTTACCTCCTAAAATAATTTTTTATTGCACTACATGAAATAGTTGAGAAAGAGAAGCATTTCAAGAAATGATATATGTCTGCTCCAAAGTACCTATATGAACAATATGCTTCAAAACTAAAGAAATAGAAAAAAATAAGTTTCAAGAAAGACTAAAAAATTTTCTGGAAGAAATTATTTAATTTTAAATCTTTTTACATTTGTGACATCATTTGTATCATAAACTACAAATTTTACATTTGGATATTTTGACAATAGGTCAGATTTTATAAAATTTATCATTGATTGAGAATTTTGTAAGTTATCATCACTAAATCACATACTAAATATGGGATTATTTATAAAATTTTCTCAATAATATTGCCCAAATAAAGACTGCACATGTCATACAAATATTTCGAATGCAATATTTTTTCTTTTTTTTACTGGAATATCAGTAGTTATAGAAAATTTTTGAAGAAATTCTTGTGATTCTACGGGTAAATATAAATTATTATTTAAATACATTTCAATTGCCTTATCTTTTTGTAATTTTAATTTTAATCTACTCTGTATATTTTCAATTAATCTTTCTCTTTCACGTAAATTAAGAATACTATAAATTACTTCTTTATGAGCTTCTTTTAATTCTTGTGGAGATTGACCACGAGCAGTTATCATAGCTATAGGAGATGCACTTTCATTGGCTTCAACAAAACTTCATCGTCCAGGTCAAGTTTGATTATTATCCAAAGCATCTAATAATGCCTTTTTATAATTACCAGGCTTTAAAAAATTTATCAAAGAATCTGCCGGATTATCATTTATTCGTCTCCAATTTATATTATCTACACTAATTTGATCAAATTCTTGTTGACTAACTTCTATTTGACGCCACGATGTTCAGTTTTGCTTCAATAAAAAAATAGTATCCTGTGTGAAAACAAGATTACTATCAAAATCAAAAGCATATGATTTTCTATTATTAAGCATAATAACTAATTAATATCATAGATTTTAAATTGTTCTCAATTTCCAAAAACTTCCAATATTAATTTTTTAGTTCAATTAGTTAAACATACATGTTTATCAGAACTACATTCAAGTTGATTAGTAAATCACATTTCTGATAATTCTTCTCAAAATATTATATCAGAAACAACATAAGTTTTTGCTTTTGTAACGATTTCCTTTGCCATAAGAAAAAATTAATATATAAAGTACCTAGTATATAAACATTTATAATTAAATGTCAATACTAATTCCAAATCTATTATTCAATAGATATTTCACAAAATTTAATCTGACTATTTTCCACTCATTGCATCTTCATTTTATCGATTTTCCATTCTCCTATTTGAGTTCTTCTAAGATCAGTCAATATTCATCCAAGTCAAAACTGGCGTCCAAGTCGATAAGCAATAGATCTAATATATGTACCAGATCATACATCTAAACTAACTTTCAACACAGGAAAGTTATATTCTAATACTTCAAATCAATATATCTTCATCTCCTTATAACTAATTTCTTGCTGACCTTTTCTAGCCAATTCATAGGACCTTTTTCATTCTTTCTTTTTTGCACTAAACGCTGGTACTGGTAAATTAAAAATCGGCAATAAAGATTGGAGTTTGATTTTTATTTTATATAAACCAGGATCTTCTATAAATTTATCATCAATCAAAACTCAATCTTTTCAATTTATAGTTTCTAATTTATAATCTATCATAATATCTCGATACTCCATATCCCAAGTATCTGACATTTTAGAAAAATCAATAGTCGCAACATAACTTTTATCCAATCATATCAGTTGAGTTAGATTTTTTGTATCTTTTCATATAGCTAAAATCATTAATCCAGTAGCCATAGGATCTAGAGTACCACTATGTCATATTTTTTGTCATAAATAGAATTTTTTCAATACTTTAATTACGCCAAAACTTGATATTCAACTAGGTTTATCTACCGCCAAAAACATAAAATTAAATTATATAATATAAATAATACAGTTTATATTTACTGTTTTTATTGCTATTTAAAAGCAGATTATTATAAAGATTGAGAACTATTTTATTTGTTTATTTTTTTGTTATGGTAAAAATTAGTACATCTGAAGTAAAAAGATGAACGATTCTCAAGATCGAATGAAAACTTTTTAAAGTTACAGATATGTCACACACTCACATGTGAAGATGATGAGCAACAGATTCTTTTAAAGTAAAAGACATAGTTTCTGGTAAAACAAATGTATTCACATATAATGCTTGAACAATACTTGAACAAGCAGAAGTAAGTACAAAAAATGCAATATTTTTATACAATGCTTGAGACACATATTCATTTATGGAAAATGATACATGAGAAATGTATGATTTACCAAAAGAAGAAATAGATGATGTATCTTCTTATTTAAAAGAAAATTTGGATGTATATCTTATGATTTACGAATGAAATGTAATATGAGTCATACTACCTACTACTGTAACTTATAAAATAATATCTACAGTTCCTTGAGTAAAATGAGATAGAGCTCAAGCAGGTAAAAAACCAGCAACAATCGAAACATGATTAGAAGTAATGGTTCCATTAAATAAAAACGAATGAGATATGGTTATTGTAAATACAGAAAACTGAACGACTAGTTAAAATTTCAATATTCTTTATCAAATAAGATTTTATATTACAACATTTTCACATTGAAAAATTCAAAAATATTATCAAATATCTACATTTATAAAATCTGATACGGCTGAGTCGGAATCGGGTCATTACCTGATTGAAAAAAAGTTTTAGTTAAATGATGAGCATTACCACAAAGTACAGTAGATATTAAAATAGTTAAGAAAAAAAATGATTATGTAGAGTGACACATCATACATACTCATAAATATAACAAGGACTTAGCAGATTGAGAAGTTTTCTGTCCTCATTATTTTATACCGATATGAGCTAGTCAAGAAAATCAGAATTCATATAAAATATGATGTGGATGATGTAAACGACAGATTATGAGCTATACAAACCAATTAAAATTAAAATACGAAATTATAAAAGACTGATTTGAAAGGATAAATAAACAAATTCCCGAATTAGAAATATTACCCATAGTATGATCTCCTCTTGAAAAATGATATAGAAATAAAATAGAATTTAGCTTCTGAGTATATATTTCTGAGAGAGAAAATATAGAAAGTAGATGGAATATATGATTTCATAAACAATGAGAATTTAGTAAAATAGTAGATATTGATTCATGTTGATTAATATCAGAAAAAGCAAATGAAGTGTTTAAATACATAAAAAACTTTTGTTACAACTCATGATTACCAGTTTTTGATCAAAAGATTCATCAATGATTTTTTCGTCATTTAGTAATTAGAGAATGAGTAAATACAAATCAGATTTTGGTTAATCTGTCAGTTTTTGAAGATAGTTTAAAAAAAACATATAATGATAAACGAAATGAATTTTTGGAAATATTACAAAAAGATGAATTTTTAAAAAACAATATAACAACTTTTGTAATCACATATAATAACTGACTTGCTGATACCGTAAAATCAGATAAATCAGAAAGTAAAACCTTACGATGAGATTGATATATATATGAATTATTAATATTTAATGAAAACCAGCCAGATAAAACAGAAATTACATTTAGAATATCTCCATTTTCTTTCTTCCAAACAAATACATTTTGAGCTCAAAAACTATTTTCCTATGCACAACAAATGTTATGATATGTAAAATGAACTATATTAGATCTCTACTGTTGAACTTGAACAATATGAATTAGTTTATTAAAAAATTGAATTTGATCAGATTTGGTTTGAATAGAAATAGTTGAGGATGCAATTATAGATGCACAATACAACGCTAAAATAAATTGATTAGAAGATAATTGTTTTTTCTTGGCTTCTCCTAGCGAAAAAGCTTTTAATATCAATCCAGATGTGAAAGAGAAAATAAAAGATCTATGAGCCGTAATAGTTGATCCTCCAAGAGAATGACTAAACAAAAACCTTATAAACTTTTTATGAGAACTTAAAAAAGAATCAGATTTTAAATTACTTTATATATCATGTAATCCAATTACAATGGCTAGAGATATAGAATTGTTTTTACAAAACTGATTTAAAATAAACAAACTACAACCAGTCGATATGTTTCCCCAAACGCATCATATAGAAGTTATTTGAATATTATATTAAAATGAAAAAAGAAACTATAAAAACAATAATACTAGTTATAATATTACTTTGAATCGATCTCATATCAAAATATCTTTTTTATAATCAAAATTTATTATCAAGCTTAAAGCTTATAAGTCCGGTATTAAATACAGGCATATCTCGATCAATACAAGCAAATATATTTATAGTTATTATAATAAGTATTATAGCTTTATTTGCATTCACATATTTATTTAAAATCAAACATATATCGTGGATAGTATTTAGTGTTTTAATATCTTGAACTCTTGGTAATTTAATAGATAGACTATTTTTATGATGAGTAAGAGATTTTATTTCAATTTCTACTTTCCCAGTATTTAATAT
>CAYSXV010000005.1:8043-37209 GCA_964435215.1 uncultured Candidatus Peribacteria bacterium
TTTTATGATGAGTAAGAGATTTTATTTCAATTTCTACTTTCCCAGTATTTAATATTGCAGATATACTACTAAATATATGAATAATATTGATAATAATAAAAGAATTTTTTATAAAACCAAAATATTCTTAAATAAATTTAAGTTCATATTGCAAAATTTAAAAGAAAAATTAAAGTAAATCTGAATAAATATAATTCAATTAGTTTTTATCACTGAAACATATTAAAATGATATTTGAATGAACAATTACTTTTATAGGAGAAGAAACTCAAGTATGAGAAAAACAGACTCCAAAATTAGATTTTGTATTGGAAGAAAATTCTGATAGACAATATAAATCTAGTGTAGCAATAGATCTTTTTGGTGAAAAAACAGCTTTAATAAAAGGTTTTAAATTGTGAGATACAATCAAAGCTTCTTTGAATTTTAGAGCAAGAGAATATAATGGAAGATGGTATAATAGTATATGAGCTTGGAAAATAGAATGATCAAACTGAGAAACTACACAAAAATCATCACCAAAACAAGATGAAGATCTTCCTTTCTAATAAACATCATCAAAACCTAAAATAATTTCCTTAATTCAAGTAAACTACTTTTTTGTTCATTTGAAATTTTAGAATCTTTAAGTGCAATCTGTAAATAAGATTGTAGTATTGTTCAAACTATTTTTTTTATTAAAGAATATTTTTTATCTTCATCTAATATTTCATCAAGTTGACTTTCCCATCGTATATGCATTTCATCAAGTTCTTTAATTTCTTTTTCATCCAAATCTGATCTCATAACTTTATCTAATATACTTCATATATATATTTCTCAAACTTGTTTTGATAATAGTAAAAATCATTTCCACATTTCATCATCCTGAATATATTTGTATACAAAGTTTTGATAGAACAATGAAGCGAATATAATTTCTCTGTCTAATTTATATATTTCATTTTCATTCCTCTTCAATTTCTGTTTCAATTCAAAAGAACCTTCTGTTTTTTTAAATTTTTTAAACTGAGCATTTAATAATTCATAAGAAAATCATAAATTTTCTGAAAGTATATGAATATAATGATCTTGGATAGCATAATTATCAACAGCTAAAATAAGTTCAAACATCTTACTCATCACTTTTTGTTTTTCTATAGGAGAAGTCATATCTTTTTTAGATTTAAGAGTTTGAAAATATGTTAAAAATCCGTCTTTAGATTTTTTCAAAATATTATCAAATAACTCTTGTCAATGCTCTTGATTAGCTAATTCATCTATATCTTTTACATTTGATGATAATTCTATTATTTTTGGAAAAATATTCTGTTGATATGCAATCTTCAATGCTCTAAAAGTAGCCATTTCTCAAGCTTCATCATTATCAAATAGAAAAAAAACATTTTCAGTATATCTTTTTAAAATTTTCATATGATCTTCTGTTAAAGAAGTTCCACAAGTAGCTACTCATATTTTGAATCAAAATCTAGCCAAAGCTATTACATCCATATATCATTCTACAACAATAAGCTTATCATATAAACTCAAATTTTGTTTTGCTATATTCAAACCATATAATATTTTGGATTTGTCATAGGCTTTATGGTCACCACTATTTATATATTTTGGAGTATCTTTGGGATTCAAAACCCTCGCTCCAAATCAAATAATATTTGACATAGTATCATATATAGGGAAAGTAATTCTATTTCTAAAAAAACTATAAGAATCAGTATTTTGTCATTTTTTTGCTAGTGATGATTGTAAAATATCATCATCAGAGAATCACTTTGATTTCAAAAATTGAACTAATCAATAATTACTATCAGGAGCAAATCATATTCAAAACTGATCTATTATATCATCATTCAGATTTCTATTATTTTTTAAATATCCTATTGCTTCTTCATTTTTAGCGAGTTCTTGTACAAAATATTGTTGAGTAATTTTATGTATTCTTTTGATTTTTTCTCTTTCATCAGAGAATTCTTCCATTTTTTGAGGATTCAATTCATATTCTCTCAGATCAATATTTGCTTCTTTTGCTAGAATTTTAACTGCATCCCAAAAATCAACTTTTTCAACTTCTATAATAAAAGTAATAGCATTTCCTCATATTCAAGTACTAAAATCTTTGAATATTTGTTTGCGAGGAGATACCATAAAAGATGGAGTCTTTTCTTGTTTAAATGGACTTAAACCAGCAAAATTACTCCCCGATCTCTTGAGAGGCATATATTTGGAAATAATGTCTACAATATCAATTTTTGATAGTATATCTTCTGTAATCTGCGACATAATAACTATTGAAACAGTAAAACGATAAATATATTTATATTTTTTATCGTACTTATTCACATTACAGTTTTTACTGTTTTTTACAAATAAAAAAAATCAGACACAATACAGCGCCTGATTTAATCAAATAATATACTAATTTCTAGTTTTTTCTATGAAAAAATCCTGTAACAAACAATATTCCAATAACTAATAGTATCATACCACCTAACATATTACGTAATACATAAAGTCATAGTAATAATAAGATAATTCATACTATAGTATAAATTTTTTCTTCAGAAGAAGACACTTTCCATCGTCTACCTACTCATGTAGCAATTTCTTTTGATTCTTTTTCTACAAATTTAGCTTCAGTTTGAACTGTTTTTTTTACAGTTTGAAATTTTTTATCAAAAGTAGCTTTTTTAGGAGCTGGTTTTTTTGTTGGCATCCAAAAATATTTAGATAATAAAACAATCATACACTATATAATAAAATATATTAATAATTCAACACAAAAAAACTTGAACAATAATATACTAGCTATTATTTATACTCATAATTTTTTACTAAATTTTTAATTCCAATTTACTTAAAGGCTGTTTAACTTTTATATTGTTTTTTGATCTTATAAATAATCATAATGAAATTATTCTTCTTACAACAGATATTTCATCTAATAGTTTTTTATCTATATATTGCTCAGCAAAGATTGGCAAGGTCTTAAGGTGTACAGAATCTCAATTTTCAATAACAATATTTTTAAAATTTTGTAGTTTAAGATAAATATATTCAGATAAAAACGGAGCAAAACAAGAACATATCTTTATATAATTTTCCATTACTTCTAGTAGTGTATTATAAGCAGAATTTTTATCATCATTCATCCCTGATGCCCAAAATCTTCTTCTAGATCTTCTAATATATCGATTATTTAATTTATCAACAAATCCAAGAATAGATTTCGCTGCATTATCAAGAGCATAAGAGTCCATAAATCACTCAGTTTCTATTCAAACTTTATTTAATTCAGCTAATATCCATCTATCCAATTCATTATCAATTTTATAGGTTGGTAATTTGATTATATCAGACTCTTTTATATCTACATTATATAAATCATTAAAAAAATCTGACCATAATTGTTTAAAACTTTTATCATCTGATACAATTAATATATTTTTTCATTTTTCAGATTTTAAAATTTCTTTATAAAATTTTACACTATCTCAACCAGTATCCAAAGACTTATTTATTTCAATTTCTATCGTTTTTCATGTATATTCTTGAAATACTTCTTTAAATTTGGATGCGGTTTTAACAGCTCAACTAAGTGAAGAAACATAAATTTTATAAGGATTTATTCTGATTACATTTTCTATAAATTTTTTATCATCTATAGAACTTATTCACTTATCTATATTACAGATAAAATAGACATTTGTTCAATCAGATTTAAAATTATCTACATTAGCATATGTTTCAAAAAAGTTATAAGAATTTATTATAGCACTAGTGAAATCTTTATACACCTGATCTACTCATCTTTCAGAGAATCTCATTGGCTCAGCTCTTACAGCAGGAGAAGATAATAAATAAAGTCTATAAGAATCAGCTCAATATCTTTCAAATATATATTTAGGATCAGGATAATTATTTAAATGTTTAGACATTTTACGACCATCCTCAGCTAGGATCATTCAATTTATAATTACGTTATCAAATGAATTTTTTTTCATTATAGCATTACCCACAACATGCATAGCTCTAAACCATCATCTAGTCTGATCAAGTCATTCTATTATAAAATCTGCAGGATAAACAAAGGGTTTTTTACTAGTATTTCAAGTATATCACACTTGTCAAAATGGCATAGATCAAGATTCAAATCGACAATCCATTACTTCAGATATTCTATGATATTCATTTCAATCGATATTAAATCGATAACTATCTACATACGGTTTATGTAAATCTACTTCTTTATTATGATCATTATCTCGGTAATAAATTTTCATCTTTCAGTTACGTAGCATGATTTCTCTTCTTCTAGTATCATAATCAAAATCTCTAATTTTTTTAAACATCATAAGTGTTGCTTCAGAATGAGAAATAGTAACAACAGTTTTTGTTTTAAAAGATTTAGTTATGTCCAATATATATTCTTCACATCTTTTATAGATATCAATAGCTGACTCACTATTTGGTCACTGTTTTTTATCTCACCATTTCAAAAGATTGTCTGAATCATGGAACACATCTTGAAAATCTGGAATGAAATTTTCCATAGTTCTAAAATCAACATATATATTTTTACTTAATTCAAATCTATTTTTTTCTCCAGATTTGATAATATAATCATACAATTTTCATTCATTATAGAGTTTCTGATACGTATTCAAAATTTCATCATATTTATTTACAATAGTTTTTGTTTCTTTCTTTCAGAAAGTTTTTTCCAAATAAGGTAAAATAGTTTCAAACGCTCTAGGTAAAGGAGATATAACAAAAACAACATTCTCTATATCTTCAGATAAGAAACTTAAATCTTTTATAAGATCCAAAGAATTCTGTTTTCATTCATCATTGAGATGTGCATTTCAATAACTATCTCCAAAATGAATATCATTATACGTAGATTTTCAATGTCTGACAAAAACAAGTTTAGTTAGATTTTTAGATCAATTTACGGTATTTTTCCAAAGTTCATCCAAAGTTCATATAACGATTTTATCCTCTTCATTTTTTATATTTTCCCAAACAGGCAATGGTGAACCTCGATATCTATTTCTAGAAATATTTCGGTCTGGAGCAGAATTTAAAGTATCACGAAATCTATTTTTCACGGTTTCAGGTACAAATCAAATATTTTCAGCATTTGGAACAGTGATTTTTGTAAGTTCTTGTTCTTTTATAAATCGAGAAGTAATAGCTTTTGATATCAAAGGAGTTTCACATCTCCGACAATGAGGATAAGAATGAGCATAAGATTTTTGTCATATAAGTTTCTTTTCTTCTTTTAATCTTGCTATTATTTCTTTATTTACGTCAAAAACAGATTTCCCTTTATAATCATCTACTTGTTCAGTAAATTCTCAGAAATCATTTACTGGCATAAATAGCCAATTTTTAGAATCTTCTCTAGGTAAAATATTTGCAACAGCATCAAAATCTTCCATTCCGAATCATGGTGCAATATGAACTATTCAAGTACCATCTTCAGTACTAACAAACTCTCATGTAATGATTTGAAAGAACTGATCCTTATAGTTTTGATCAATATCACTCTTATTTATATATGAGAAAAGTGGTTGATATTTTATTCATTCTAAGTCAGATCATTTCAAAACATTAATTAGGATATATTCATTTGAATCCTTATAATATTGTTTAATTAAACTTTGCGCTATAATATAATATTCTTTAGAGGATTTATCATAAACCATATAGTATTTTATATCCTTTCCTACAGCCAAAAACATATTGCTAGGTAATGTCCAAGGTGTTGTCGTCCAAGCTAAAAGATTAACCGAACAGTTCTCAACATCAGTATTTAAAGAAGATACTTCTTTATTAATATTTTTTACGTAATTATAAACATCATAAAAGTTATTCATAATTTCATAACTATCGCTTATAATATTACCATCTATAACAATTTGAAATCATAAATCAGAATCATTTTCTTCTATTTTAGCCCAAATAAGTTGATTATGTTTATTTTTTTCCTGAATTTGAGGAATTTCATTTATTGTAGCCTCAAATAAATCATACAACCAGACTCCATTTGGGAAAATAATTTTTGATTTTCAAACAAAATTCGAAGATAGTATATTTACTCATATCTCTTCTTTAATTTCTCTTTTAAGTCATTCTTCAATAGTTTCTCACAAATCTATTTTACCTCATGGGAAAATAAAGGAATGAACAACGGTATTAAACATCAAAAGAAATTTTCACTCAGTATCTCTAATTACTGCTCTTGCATATTTAGTAAATCAATCTTTTGTTAATTCATGTTTTTCTATAAAAGAATTTTGTTTTTTACTTCACAGAACAGGAAATTTTATAGTTATCGCCTGATCCTGCTTATCTTTATATCATTCATTAACTTCAGAATTTGAAAGTGCAGTCGCACAGGATGGACAACATCGCTGAACTTTAAATCATTTATAAACTAGATTTTGATTATACATATTTTTAAAAACCCATATTACAGATTCCATAAAATCAAGCCCCATTGTATAATAGGCATTGTCCATATCGGCCCATCTTCATATCTGATCAACAAAAGTTTTCCATTCATTACTTACATTACCTACAGAAGCTCTACATTCTTCGATAAATTTTTTCACGCCAATTTTATCTTCAATATCTCTTTTACCATCTATTCATAATTTTTTTTCTACATATTTTTCTACAGGAAGACCATGACAATCTCGTCATCGATCTCTATTTACCTTATATCCCTTCATTGTTTTATATCTTAGAATTGTATCTTTCATAGAAGAAGTAAGTCAATGCCCAAAATGCGGTGTTCACGATGCAAATGGCGGTCAATCATATGTCACTGACTGTAATTTATCTGATCTTTGATTAATAGATTTTTTAAATATATCATGTTTTTTTCGATATTCAAGCATATCATTTATCAAATCTTTCTGATTCATACTCTCACAAAAATAATAAAAATGTCTTTTCTTTATAAAAAAAGATTAGTCACTTTCAAGAATAAACAAAACAATTTTTAGAAACCCTCCTAGCTACAATCATCTATAAATAAATTTAAGTACTATTATGACATATTATATCACATAATACATATAATGTAAAGTTAAATTTAATAAACCAAACTAAGCTTTTGCAAATTATGATTTAACAGAATATAATTAAAAAATACTGATAACCTACGATTATAGGTCTCAGTATAATATCTACATTTAAATCTTAATTTTGTATTATGGATAGGCAATTTCACTCTAGACGAGAATATATATTTAAAGCTTTGGGAATAGTTTTTATATTAGTTATAATTTGATACTTCTTTTTCCAGTTATCTACTTATATAACAAATAGAAAAATAGAAAACAATCAAAATATATTAAATAAACAAAATCTTGATTTAGCAAAATATAAACAATCTACATGATATAATAAAATATATTTAATAAGAGAATTGGAAAAATCATCTCAAACAATGCCACGATCTGAACACATTCCAAAAATAATCTCAATACTAGAAGATCTAAAATCAGTAGATTCATCATTAACAGGAGAAAATGATTCAATAATTTTATCAGACTTTAAAGTAAACTTAAATGAGATTAGTTTAAAATGAAGAGTTTCTAACCTAAAATTATTATATTTCAACTCCCCTTCATGAAAATTCAAAGCTCTTATAGATAGATTTCAGGATCTTGATTTTATTGAAGATATGAAAATCAAAACATACGACAAAATATGAGAAAAATATTTTGAATTTGTTTTAAATGCTAAAATAAAGAATAATGGAAAATAATAACATAATGGATAATTTAATACAAAATTGATCAAATAATATCCATATAGAAGATCAAGAAGAAGTGCAAGTATGAGAAATAAGAATAATATCCATCAGATATAGATTATATTCTATAATTTTAATTATTTTAATTATAATCTGAATATTTAATTATATATTACCAAAACAAGAAATTTATCAAAGTTCAAAAAATGTACTAGAATGATTAAGAACAGAAGTAAATAGTTATTCAATAAAACAAAAGGAGTTACAAATAGATATAGATTTATCGCAGAAAATAGAAAATTGAGAAGAAAAAATATTAGCATGTATAAACAATAAAGAATGATGCGAACAATTAGATCCAGACATTAAAAAAAACTTTTCAGAAGCAGTATCATATTTACAAGTAAATAGTTTAAGTAGTATAAAAATGTCTGTTGATGAAAAAATGATATTAAAAAACATAAATGAATATCTAACAAAACAGGATTTTAATTGAATTTCAAAAAATTGAGAAATAAACAAAATTTCAATTTGAGATCCAACAGAATTTAAAAATAATCTTTATTACGTTACTGTTTATTCAAATATAACTTTCAAAAATAAAGACTGATTATTATCATTTATAAATAATATAGAAAAAAAAATAAATCCACAAAAAGATTTACGTATATTATATAAAATAGATGAAATATCTTATGATCTTATGGCTTATCAAGAAGAACAAAATGTTGATATATATCTAAAAGCATTTTATTACAAATAACATATAAATAATTAAAAATGGAAGAGAAAATAAATACATATCAAAAACATTGAATAGATAAGTGGATACTTTGATTTTTACGCCAAATGGACAAATGAAGTTTTGGGAGTAAAGAAAAGGTTATATTTTTTAAACAATTAGCTTATTTAATAAATTGATGAGTATCTCTATCTGAAGCTATGAATATCATAGAAACAAGTTCTGATAATTATGCAGTAAAAGAAATAGCAAGAAGCGTAAATAGACACTTAATACAATGAAAAGAACTATCATATGCTTTTAATAGACTACCAGATTATTTTGATGAAAGAGATTATACTATAGTAAAAGCTTGAGAAAGATCATGAAATATAGTAGTAATCTTAAAATCTCTTGCTGACGAATATATTTATATGAACGAAATACAAAATAAATATATATTATCATTAACTTATCCGATAATATTAATAGTAGTAAGTATTGTAGCTATTATATCATTATTTGCATTTGTTCTTCCATGAATTTTTGAAATAGCAAATAGTTTTGAAAATATTAAACTACCAACCATCACTATGATCTTAAAAAACATAGCAGACGCAACCAAGGCAAATCGACAATCAATGATATGGATATTTATATCAATAATTACTCTTTTATTAATATTTATATCAACAGACACAGGTAAGAAAGCACGATTTTCTATCGTACTAAGGATTCCTATTCTGGGCAAATTAACAAAATACTATTATCTTATAAAACGATGTAGATATACAAAAATAATGCTACAATCTTGAATGAATTACATAGAGACATTTCAGCTTCTAAGAGACATATTAAATATACCAATTTACCAAAGCATGATAGAACGTACATTAATATGATTACAAAAATGAGAAACAATATATGACACAATAAAACATCAAAACGAACTTATCCCAAGCAATGTATCAGCTCTTATAAAAGTATGAGAAGAAACAGCTAATTTACAAAGTTCACTAGACAACATATTAACTATGCATGAAGAAGAATTAAACAACAATATTAATCGTCTTGCAAAAGTAATAGAACCAATTATATTGATATTTATATGAGTAATAGTGGTTGTTATAGCACTTGGCGTGTTTTGATTAATATTACAGATTATGGAATGAGTATGAGTATAAAAATTTCACAAAAAATCAAAAAAAAATCCTGATTTACACTATTTGAAATGCTTATAGTACTAATAACTATAAGTTTAATTTTATGAATGACTATTTATTTCTGATCAGAAAATATTTTTAAATTAAAATACAAGACATCAAAAGAAGAATTTTTATCAACATTTAGTTCATTTTATATAAATTCTCTTTGATCCAATTACATAAATCAAAATCGCTTTAGTAAGCTAGATCTAAATTTATTTTCATGAAACAATTGAATATTATATTCATATATTTGAGACATATCTAATCAAACTTGAGAAAAAAAAGTAAATTTGATTCAAATATCAGATCTTCAAATAAACAATTGAGCAATACAAAATCAATCAATTATAGAGATTAGACCATATCAGTTATGATGTGAGATAAAAGATAATAATAATCATACATGATTTAGATTAGATTTTAAAATAATAGTAAATAAAACAAAAACATATTGCTTATAT
Source organism: uncultured Candidatus Peribacteria bacterium (assembly GCA_964435215.1). Lineage (GTDB taxonomy): Bacteria > Patescibacteriota > Gracilibacteria > Absconditabacterales > Absconditicoccaceae > UBA6263. The sequence goes on from CAYSXV010000005.1 coordinate 18,202, forward strand.
ATACTTTCTGAAAATTGCAAAATCAAAGAACAAGTCTGTCTATAATAAATTATTTATCAACCATAAGTTATTATATATTAGCTTTATATAATATAGTACCAAGTTCTAAGTACTATTTTATCTTGAATATACCATCTCAAATCTTATAAATTTTATAATTTATTAGTCATAAATTTTATATGAAATCAAAGTGATTTACTCTCATAGAGATAATAATTGTAATAGCAGTTTTTTCTATATGAATAATGGCAGTTTTTTATTTAGTTACAAATAACTTAGAAAGACTGGACGAAACAAAAACTAGGAATTTAGCAACATTTTTAGCAAAAGAAGGAATAGAGTTAACATTTAATGTAAGAGATGCAAATTTAATAAAAGAACTCGAACGAGACTGTGTTTTCACAGAAAAATATATAAATAATACTCCGCCAAAATTTTGTGATTGATATTTTTCTTCATGATTACAATGAAAATATATACAAATATCTTTTAATCCAAATGAATATTCTAAACTTATTTGGACATGATCAAATTCATTTGAAAACAATAGATTATATTATCATTCATGAAATATACAGTGAAATAATATATTTTGGTATGATAACAATAGCAATAACTGAGAAAAAACTATTTTTTCAAGATATATAGTATTTACTTGAATAAAAGAAAACTGAAATATATTACCAACAGATAAAATACTCAAAATAGAATCTCATGTATTATTTTCTAAATGAACAAAAACATGAGAAGTAGTATTAGAAAGTTTTATAGGGAATTATTAAATATGAAAATATCAAAGTGATTTACTCTCATAGAGACACTGATAGTTGTCATTATAATATGAATATTGGCAGTAATTTTAATGAAAACATATACTTTTATATCAGAGATATCTTTTAGAATACAGCAAGAAAAAAACGTAACACAAGAAACTTTGTTTTTATCTCAAATCATCCAAAACTTATCCGATAGAAATAGTATAGACTATGATAAATATGGAAGTGTATGATGAAACTGATATTTAATATCCAAAAGTGGATTTACAAACATTTTATATCTAAGCGGACAAGATTGAAAAATAGAAATATATAGTACATGAACATGCATAGATCCATGAACAAATATAGAGTTTTTGACATGATGATATAAATGCTATATACAATTGATTAAAAATTGAGAAATTGCTAATATCACAAATCCACAATTTATATATATTTCCAAGACTATATTTAGGATTACACCATATGATTCATCTATAAATTATTTAAACTGAATATCTTCATGTTTAAGTTATATATCATGTATACATAAACCATGATTTTTTATGATAGCAAAAGCATATTCACCGACATATAATAAAAAACGATACAACAGAATACATATACCTATACAGCAATTTTTTAATTCAATAAATACTGATGAATAAAAAAGAACCAATAAAAATAAGCAACAGAGGGAATATCAGTATTTTGGTAATATTTATACTAATTGCATCCTCTCTCATATGAATATTAACTACAAACTATGTAAGAGATCTTATGCAATACAACAACATAATTTATTGATATTATAAATCATATTATTTATCAAAAGCTTGATTAGAAACATCTTTAACAGAGATTTCACAAAACTGAATATGATTTGAAAACGTTATAAGCAGCTGAGATAATATTATATCATGAAATTTTATATGTAAAAACTGTAATTTTAATAGCAATATTTCATGAAATTCTAGTTATTTTTCAAAAAATACATGGACAGATAGCGGTTGTAATAATCCCATTTCTTTAAACACATGAGAATCATTTATATTACCACTATTTAAACAGATAAATATATGAACAAATTATCAAAAATTAACTACACAACCAACATATGAAAATATGGCAGATAAAATAACCAACATAAAATTAAAAAATATTTCTCCCAATAAAGAAATTACAATGTGAATATTTATAATGTCATGATTAGATATATTACAAGATTGAGTGTTTGTAAAGACTTGATCAACAAATAATATAAATATAATAGATAGTTTTCTAAATGAGTTCAATACTTATGCATCCAATATATCAGTATGAAATTATACACTTTCAAACGCCTATATAAACAGTTCTTTATGACTAAAAAGTTTTTTATTATTTGGTAATACTACTGACAATCAGCAAGCAATATCTTTTTGTATAAAAATAGAACCCACACTTTGACTATCACAAAATATCAATCTACCTACAAGTACATTTTATATAAAAAACTTTTGAAATAGCATAGAAAAGACCATATGATTAGAAGCTTTTTTGAAACAGCCTATACCAGAATTTCTCAGTCACACATATCTTGGTTTATAGAAAATTATATATAACAAAAAAATCTCCCCAAAGGGAGATTTTTTATATATTTTACGATTTAAATTCTATAATTTTCACATCAAATCTCATAGCTTATTTTCTTGTTCTTTTTTTGCATCTTTTGATAATGCTTCTCTATCTATAGTTTCCAATACAGCTTTCCATCTAGTTATTCTCATTCATCTTTCTTGATCTATAGCATTTTTTTCATTTTCATCTTCAGCTTTAAGTGCATGTAAGTTCATCTGTTCTTCAACATATATTTCATATAATCTCAACACTTGAAAAGATCGTAATTCTGAAACTGTTTTAACAACACTTTGATCTCAACTTTTTACTGCTATATAAAGTTCTTTTCATCACTTATTTTTATCATCTTTGATTTCATAATCGCTAGAAAAAGATCATACTACAAGTTTCTGTAACAATTCTCGATCAAAATCATCTTTTAACTCTTCTGGAGTAATATATTCTAAAGTCGGAAATAAATAAAGGTATTCTGTATACCAGACTTGATCTTTTATTCCTCATTTAATTTCTCCAAATAATTTTTCATACTTTTCTATTATCTGTTTTTTATCTTCTTTTTCTCTAAGTTCTGCTACAAATGCTTGAAAATCAAATAGCATTTCTTTTTTTTATAAAATAAATCAGAAACAACAACTGTAAACTAAAGAAGAATATATTTAAATATTTAAATATTTCAATAGAAACTTAAATACAAAAATTATACTTTAGCGGGCTCGATTGGGCTTATATTATTATTTTCATTATTATCTGGTAATTTAGTCTCATCTACAGATATTCCCAATCTCGCTTGGATTTCTGCATCTACAAATTCTCTTTTTCTTCAATATTTTTTTGCTGAATATTCTTTGAGTATAGGTACTATTTTTTTGTTTTGATAATCTTTAGAATATATCATATTCATACTAAATACACGAGTAGTTGCATTATCAATATTTAGTTTTATATAAGCTTTATAGTTCGCTATACCCACAATATCTTGTCAAGACAATACGGGAGCATATTCTTTTTCAAGAAATTCAGCATCAGGAGCTCATACCTTAAACGATTGCATAGTACCAACGTTACCAAATACAGCAGCTTTAACATCATTTTTTCATCATCATGTATCTCCCAATCACTTTGGAGGATCTAACTGTGCAATATATTGATGAGCCATTATAAGACATAATCTATATTTTCTAGCTTCAGATAATATATCAGCAAAAGTTCAAGAAACAAAATTCTGAAATTCATCTACATATAGATAAAAATCTTTTCTATCTTTTTCATCCATTCTAGCTCTAGCCATAGCAGCTGTATATATTTTTGAAACTATAATCATACCTAGAAGTTGAGCATTTGATTCTCATATTTTACCTTTACTCAAATTTATAATCAAGATTTTTCTATTATCCATTATATCTTCAAATTTGAATCAAGATTTTGTTTGTCATATAATATTTCTAATTAATCTATTTGTATTAAACGACACAAATTTTGCAGAGAAATAAGGTATAATTTCTTGCTTTTCTCTATCTCACATAGCATTAAATGTTTTTTCTCGTCGATTTTTTACAGTAGGATTGGTAACTTTTTTAACTTTATACTCTCTATATCCTTCATCAGTAAATAATCTTACAACATCAAGCAAAGTAGGTCTATCATCAAAATCTTCCAATAAAGTCAGACTTCCATATTTAAAATATTCTTGCAATCTAGGTCAAAATATTTCAGGACCAAACATCTTAATAAATATTTCAGTGGCATCATTTACTACTCTATCTGCTTCATCAAGAGTGCTTATTTCATAAAGATTCAATCACATTGGTCTGTCTTCGTTTCAAGCATCGAAATACACTATATCCTTTGCTCTTTCTTTTGGGACATAAGCCAATATATCTTCAGCTAAATCTCAGTGAGGATCTATCAAACATAATCAATCTCAATTCCAAACATCTTGCCTTGCTAAAGTCTGTAAAAATACTGATTTTCATGTACCTGATTTTCATATACAATAATAATGCCTAGTTCTATCTTCTCTTTTCATATAAACAGGCGTTAGCATATTTCTATAAATATTTATTCACAAAAGAACTCAGTTCTTAAATAATTTATATCATGTATAATCTCTTTCTTTATACATCTTAACAAATTTCTTTCCATCTTTTTCTACAATTTCTTTTCATATTAAATCTGATTCTTTAAATTCTTGTATAGGTTTCAAAATTTCTTCTTTTCATTTTCATTTTCAAACAGCTCGATGATTTTTATAGTCAATATTAAGTATATCAGATAATTTTCACCCTTTATATTTCTCGGCCAATACTCCACCCAAAACATATCAATTTTCTACATCTCAAGTCATTACAGGTAAATTTGAAGGTCAAGAAAGAACTTTATATTGCATCCAATCAATTATAGGAGAACGATTATAGGTTCAATCTGGAAAATGAAAAAGAGAAGTTAATTGATTGATAGAAAAATAAGCATATTTGGAAAAGAATCATGTTAAATAGAATTTTGCTGCTATGGTCCAAAGTGGTCTAAAAATAAATCAAAATACATCATGTTTGGTATTTTCTTCATTAAGTTGGTTGGAATATTCATCTCAGTAAATATTATATGCACTTATCAAACTATCTATATTAGATTCTAAATTTTCTTTAGAATCAGACGATGTAATCAATATCAATGATGATCTAAAAATAGGTAATCAAGCCTCTTCTCATATCGCGTTCATAGCATCTTCTTTTGCTTTAACCATACGTACCATTGTAACCTTTTCAGCTTCATCTTGTCATCATGATAACAGTCTTTGAGATGGTCATAATATAAGGAAACTAAATATTTTCCAAGGCATAAATATATAATGTCGCCATGGTGTATCTTTTATATCAAGGTTCTTATATAGCCTATCTGCAGCTTTTTTCATCTTAGTATTAAACCATGATCATTCAGGTTTGATAGGCATCAACAATGTTACAGTATCCGTACTTTGTACTTTACTCATAGCATCTATAAGATTATTTATAGGATCATCCGGCATCAACTTAAACATTTTGATAGTATATATAGGATCTTCTTTAAGTCATAGAATAGTTATATCACTATACTTTTTTCAGAAAAACTTAGGTTTTTTAATCTCTTCTATAGAACAATTAGAAAATTGAGATGAAATGGCTCATTCAATTATATTGGCATATTCGGGGAAAGTTCAAACTACAAAATTTAATAATCATCATTCATAATGATACATCATTACTATTTTTTGTTTCGAAAATATTTTATACATCAAAGTATCTCGAGTACTAAGTTCAGTAATTTTATGAAAATTCATATAAACCTGCGACATACGTCAGATTTTTTCTTTCATATCCTTAGCTAGTTCTTTATCTTGTTCACGATCAAGTTTATTATCTCCTCTAGGTAACATAACTTTTAAATATACAAATCTACTCTGATTGATAAAAGAATAAGCATATCTCAAACCATATTTTACAATTTTCCAAGCAAGATAAATAAAAATCAGAATTAACAATCACGTAGAAACATAATTTCATATTTGATTCCAAGAATATCAAAATACTCATCATACACTATTATCAGTTTGTACAACGGTTTGAGTTACATTATCGGAGAATTCATCTTTAATAGTATTTATCTGTAAATTTCAATCTTTATAATCTTTTTGAATTTGAGATATAAAGTTTTTAATATTTGTTAATCATCACATTTGAGAAAAACATTCAGCTTTGTTTTTTGACCAAGCAGAAGTGGTAAGTTTAGATAAATTATATTGTTGTGAAAAATCCGTAACTAATTGATTAGCTAACATACTTTCACATTGCTTTGCTTGTATAGCCATATTTATTCAATTAATAAAACTATATCTAATTATAATTTTAAAGCTATTTTTGTCAAAAAAATCAGTCATAAACCCCCAAACATCTTACGTTTTATCACAAAAGATATATAGTTTAGAATATACACTATTAACAAAACAAAAAATAAAATATTATACAGTTGACATAATAATATAAATAATTATAAAAATAAGTAATTTATATATCATAATAATTACTAAATGTGGAATAAAATAAAAGAAATTCAAATATGAATGAATAAAATTAGAACCTGATGGAAACAAAGAAATATTGCAGAAGAAATAGCTGAAACAGTACGACAACACACAAAAAAAGTAGCTAAAGCAACTAAAATATATTGAAAACATTTTCCATATTTAAATATAGAAAAAATGATTAAAATGGCAAAATACCATGACGTCGCAGAATATAAAGAAAAAGATTATACTCCATGAGAAATTTCACAAGAAAAAAAACATCAAAGAGAAAAATTTGTAATATCATGATTAAAAGAATATTTTTGAGAAAAATGAGATGAATTATATGATATATGGATAGAATTTGAAGAAGAAAAGACTCCAGAATCTAAAATAGTAAAACAACTTGATAAACTAGATGCTGCTATACAAGCTATGGAATATCAAAAATTATGATACAAAAATGTTATAAATTTTTATGATTATACATTATGAAAATTAAGTGATCCAGTCCTAATAAATATACTAAAAATATTACTCAAAAAAGAATTTAATCATATAAAGTATTATGATCAATACTTCTTCTTATTAGAACACAATTGAAATGAAGAAAAATTTAAAAATCATTTTTCTCATTTATAATTTTTTCAAGTATATCTTTATCGTTCCATTTTCTTTTTCAAAAATTAGTAAGCTGAACAGTTTCGTGTCATTTACCAGCAAACATTACAAGATCTCATGGTTTTGCTATTTCAGTAGCCATCTTGATTGCTAGATATCTTTCAGGTATTATAAGAACCTGTTTTTCTCATCAGTTTTGTTCTCTAATTTTTTCAGTAAGTTGATTTATAATTTGTATTCTATTCTCTGTATCTGGATCATCATCTGTTGCTATCATCACATCAGCATAATTATAAACAATACTTCACATATCTGGTCTTTTAAGTTTATCTCTATTACCAGGAGCTCACCAAACTACAATCAGTTTGCCATCTTTTTTTATATCTTCAAGAAAAGTTAATGTTTTTTCTAAAGCATCAGGAGTATGCGCAAAATCTACAAAATAATTTATTCAATTTTTTTGTACACGTTCCATCCTACCAGATACTCATTTAAATCCTATAAGAGAAGAGATTGCTTGTTCCATATCCAATCATATTTGTACAGCTACGCTAAGTGCAGATAAAATATTATAAACATTGTAAGCACCAGGCAAATACGTCATCATATGATAACTTTTTCATAAATATAATATATCAAATTCTGTACTATCTATTTTTTCAATTATATTTTCTGCTCTAAGTATAGCTGAATTTTTGATTCCAAATGTAATTTTTTTATCAAAAGACATATTTTCTGCCCATTTTCTTCACACTACATCATCAGCAGGGAAAACGGCATATTTATTTGGTTTTTTATTTTTTAATACATATTTAAAAAGTTTCTTTTTTACATTCACATAATTATTAAAATTACCATGATAATCCAAATGATCATGTGTTATATTTGTCAATATAGCAAAATCAAAATCTACTCATTCAAATCTATACTGGTCTATACCATGAGACGATACTTCTAATATTGCTATTTTACATCATCTAGATCTAGCAGTTGCCAATATGGATTGTAAATCAAATACATCAAGAGAAGTCATTTTTTTTTCATTCACAATTTCCTTATTTCAAATTTTTATGACAGCAGTACTTATCATAACAGCAGGTCATACTTTATCATTTAACATTTTATGGATAAGATTAACTGTTGTTGTTTTTCAATTTGTTCATGTAACTCATATAATAAAAAAATCCTTTGATGGATATCCATAAAAAATATTAGCAAGATGTCATATAAATCTTTTTCGTGCCTGATAAACAAAACTAGTTTTTATAGTATCATAAAGTTTTTGATAAGATATTATTTTTTTTATTAATTCTTTCATATATAAACTTAGATTATAAACAAAATCATACTATCAATAACAAATCAATTTTCAATTTCTAATTTGCATTAATTTTGTGTTATCATCCATCATCATATTATTGCTGCAGTTTCAGTTCTTAATATATTTTCTCCAAAAGATTTAATCTCAAAATTATTACCAAATTTTTTATAATCGTTATCAGTTAATCATCATTCTGGTCCTACCAATCAATAAATTCTTAATCAATTTTGATCGATTTTAATCAACTTTAATCAACCTTGATCAATATTTTTATCAAACACAATTAATTTTGAATCACTTATAATATCATTTAAATCATATATAAATTCAATTTTAGGTAATGTCCATCACCAAGATTGTTCCAATGCTTCCTTTGAAATTTTTTCTAATCTTTCAATTTTATTGTTATTTATTTCTTTGATAACAGATCTTTCAGATGGCCAAAAAACAATATGATTTATTCCAATTTCTGTTAATTTTTGAACAATTACTTCAGCCTTATCCCATTTATTTGGCATACATATAACCATTCAATAAATATTTTTTGAATTTTCATGATTAATAATATTTATAATATTTCATATTAATTTTTTATCATCTCGTTTATCAATTTTTATTTCATATCTATTATTTTCACTTCAACTTTCTTGTAAAAAAAAACTATCTCAGATTTTATTTCTCAAAACTTTTCTAAGCTGATACAAAACATCTTGATTTTCTAAGATTATTTGATTTTTATTGATTTTAAAATCACAAACAAAAAGTTGCATAAAAATAATAAAACGATAAAAATGTTTGTTTAGCAAAGCAATATTAAAAAGTTAATTATTTTTACTTTAAATTATTATTGTATAACAAGATTATTTGTAAATTCTATCCAAGCGGGATCAACTATTTCTACTACAAAATTTCTATCTCATACTTTTTTCAATATAACTTGATCAGATTCTTGAAATCATTTTTTTATATTACATTCGTATATTTTTATAGCTGGATTTGTCTGTAGATTTTCTTTATTGGGATAACTGACAACGTTCATCTGAGTAAAACAATTGACTCACAATTGCCCAAAATCTTGCTCAACATTTGTAGAAACAAAAGATATATTTCTCGATGGAAATATTATTTTATATCATCTAGAGCTAGACGCAAATTCAGTAGTTTTTTCTAAATTTATAGAAAATTGTTTAACTTTAGTATCTCGTTTTAAGATAGTTCATTGAGTAGTAATTGTAGTTTGAATAGCATCTAAACTAACATCTTGTAGTATTGCTTTAAAACTAGACAATGGATCTATAATGATTTTACAAGAAACATTTCATGTTTGGTAAGTTCATTTTACAAGAACAGTCAAAATATTATTTTCCAGTTTTATTTCATTAGAATTAGATTTTTCAAGCTTTAAAAATCATTTATTACATATATTTGAAATATTTGGCATTATATTATCATTAACATAATTTTTATTTGGCAAAATAATATAATCAGCCAATTTCATAATTTCACTTTCCGGTACATCATTTATAAAATATCACAAAAGATTGTCATTAGCAAAATACCAAGAACTTACAGATTGAAGCTTATAAAAGCTTATTCAATGCGAAGTTGTAAAATCTTTCTCAGAAGTTTGTGAAAATGTATCATTTAAAGCATGACAGTTTTGATCAGGATTAGAAACATTACATTTGAAATGAGATATTACAATGATTTGATTTGTATCTAAACTTTTAACGCTTATTTTTCAATTTGATATATCTTCAATAGAATAACTATTAAAGAAATTCTGATCAAAAAAGATTCAAGCTTCAGAAATATATTTTCAAGTAGATAAAGATCATGTATTTTGTAAAATTATTTCTCAACTAATATTGCTTACTTCTACTATAAATATATCGCCTACGAGTTTTTCAATCATTCATTTTATTTGTACATTTCACTGATAATCATTCAAATTCAAGTTTCTACTTTTCAATCACAATACATCTCAATCCAGAGTACGTATACTATGAGTATAAGAAATCAAATCTCCATCAGAGAACATTGTTCAAGAAAGATCTACAACCTGCCCTATTTTATAATCACTTTTCAAAACATCAGATAAAGTTCCAGTTGACGAATTTATCCCAAAAATTTGTTTTATATCATCATATTTTTGAAAAAATATAAACATCAAAACAATAATAGTAACAATAACAATAAAAAAGGTTGCATAAGGCACTCATTTCTTTTGTGGATTTAAAGATTTCCTAGGTTGATATATATTTTCATTTATCTTCCTTGTAAAATAATCTATCTTCTGTTCCATTTGAAACAATTTTTTAAAAAAAATAAAAGACAATCTAAAAATAAAAAAACACCGACAAAAAACAATGCCAAACCCCATATTATATCATATTTCATATAATATGTCTATATATATAAGATAAATTTCTACCACTTTTTGGATTTTTTTTAGTTTCAAGCTATAATTAAATATCTTTTATAAGATACAGAAACAAATGAACTCAGACAAATTAACAACAGATACAGTTTCATCAGGACTATTTTGAATACAATGAAGTGAAATCCGATGATATATATTAAAAATATTATGATGAATTATAGTAATTATAATAATGCTTTTGATATCAAAAATAATAGCCTGAATAGTTAAAAGAAATATTTTAAAAAACAATACAATAGCAGATAGCAAACATATAGACAAAATAGCTTCATTAATATGAAATATCGTCTTCTACGTTATGGTTATTTTTTCTTTGTTTATATGATTTGAAATAATGTGATTCAACGTAGGATTAATTTTATGATGAGTATCGTTTGGTGTATGACTAGCTTTTAAAGAAATTTTATGAAATATGATAGCTGGTATAATGGTACTTTACACAAAAGAATTTAAATTATGAGATATTGTAGAAATAAACGCAGATCAGGTTTATTTTTGAAGAATAGAAGAAATCACAATCAGATATACAATTATAAGGACACTTGATCTTAGAGAGGTTGTAATACCCAATATGACATTAATATCTGTGCCTATAAAAACATTTAGTGCAGAAGATTTGGTAAAACTAGAGGTTATATTTAGTGTACATTATAATAGCGACGTATCTCAAGCAATAAAAGTAATCACAGAAACAATAAATGGTTTCGAATTTGTAAAAGAAAAAGAAAACACAAAAGTTTTTGTTACAACATTTGGAGCTAGTTCGATAGATCTTAAATGATTATTTTGTTTTGATCCTAAATGTTGACTATTAACAGATTATGCTATATGAGCTATAAATGAAAAAATAAACGAGGAATTTAATAAAAACAATATCAACATGCCTTACAATACAGTAACTATAAATTTTGAAAAAAATGAAGACCACCAAAAAACACTAGAAAATTTAAATAAATAACAACTATGCAAGCAAAATTATTACAAGCTATTTACGATTATATATCACAAAATTGACTACAGATAGTCTGAAAGCTTTTTCTTGCTTGAGCAATTTTTATTTGAATATGGATCTTTATAAAACGGTTTACTCAAAAAGTAAAAACAAGAATAGAAGAAAATTCCACACAATCAGATGAAAGATATACCAGAAAAATATCAAATTTAGTTTGAAATATAATATTTGTAATATTGATGGTATTTAACGTTTTGATTATATTTTGAATAATATGATTTGATGTAGCTATACTTATGTGATGAATCTCTCTTGGAATGTGATTTGCTATGAAAACAACTATCTGAAATATGGTTTCATGAATTATGATGCTTACAAACAAAAAAATTAAATTATGAGACTATGTACAGATGATGTGATCATTAAATATAAGTGGAGTAATAGATGAAATAAATATAAGGTATACAGTTGTGAAAACTCTAGACAAAAGAAGAGTTGTCGTGCCAAATATGATATTAGCGGCTACACCCATCAAAACACTCAAATCTGAACCATTGATAAGATGAGAAATAGATTTTATCTTACCTCGTCACGTAGAAGTCAATCAGGTAAAAAAGTTATTAACAGACACTATAAATTGAGAAGAAAAAGTAATTCATAAAGAATATACAAATGTATTTATAAAATCTTTTGACTCTCGCGGTATAAACTTCAAATGATTTTTCTTTTATGATCCCAAATGATGAAAATGAAAATTTGTAATATGATCTGATCTGAGAATAAAATTACAAAAAATATTTAAACAATACTGAATTTCTATACCATACGAACACATTACAATAACTACAGAATAAGCAATCTCTTATTATTTTTATGATATAAACCAATACTTAAGGTATAGTTGTATTACGACAAATATAAATAATTAATATAGAATGATTTTATATAAATATCAAGTAAAATAATTCTATATATTTCACATTAAAACGATTAAAAACATCATATAAAAGGAATAAAAAATAAGAAATTATTAACATTTATTTATCCTTTTTACTCAAAGCTTCAGCAGTTAAATTTATTTCTTTCATCATTGCCAAAACATCCTTCCAAAAGATAAGGTGTGTATTTAAAAATTCAAAAACAATAGTATTTGATTTAATAAGCCTATCTTCTTGTAATAATTTAATAGGATCTACAACAGATACACATCAATTGATTTGTTTAAAAGAATTAGATTTTATTATCTCTTTTTTTGCTACTTCATCTGATGGATTTGACATTATATATTTATTTTTTTCATTAGCTGAATCTAAACTATCTCAATAACACAATATATCTTTTTGTTGATTTTTAACAAAAGTTTCTTCTTCTCTTTTATCGGTTTTACTATCGCTATTACTAAATATAGACTTGAAAGAAGAATTTATACTAAAGGAGAATATCTTTCAAAATTTATTTTTTGTGGTCGAGCTTTCCAAGAATTCTTTAGTTTTTTTACTCACAAGCAATTCACCAGAATCTTTTAAACTTATAAGTATAGCTGATATTTCATTATAAATTTCTTCTATACTATAAACAGTTTTACCATTTTTAGAAAATCATTTATTTGCTACTGGTACCATACAAAATTTTATCTTAAAAGCTCATGCCTTTAATATATCATTATAAGCAGGACTAGAAAATTCAGTACAAGTACATTTCACTATACATACAGCCTTATCAGATATAGGCAATCAGTCACATTTATCTATACATCATTGTATAGCTTGCTGTGATGCTTGATCATCAATATTTGACAGCATTTCTACTTGATCATGAATCTGATCTATTATTTCTTGCTTACTTCAGGTTAAATTAACTATTTCTCAGGAAATGAAACTTGCTCATCAAGTAGTGATAGAAGTATTTCATTCATTTTTACTTTCATTGATTTTTTTTATTAATCCACTTAGATATTTTTTTATAATTTCTCAAGAATATATATTGCCCGTATTTTGTACTTCTTGTGGATTAGATCAAGTAATACAGATATTTCAATTCAAAACATTACTACTATCATCCTGATTTTGTAAATATGTATTTGATGTATTGGTATTTAAAAAGTTTTGAATTTCTTCATCTAAAGATCAATTTTCTGGTTCAATAAGAATATTATTATTTAAGTTACCATTATTTCCAGTATCAATATTTGATCATCATGTAGATCCAGTATTATTTCAATTATTATTTCATGAATTATTATTAGGAAAATCTCATGGATCATATGGAGAAAACCAATCAATAGTTCAATCGTATGGGATTTCAGGAGTTTCATATCATCACATACTATTAATATCTGGAAACTGATAATATAAGACTTGTGGTGAAGTTTTAGAAGATTCAAATAAGATTTTTCATATAATATCTATATCATACAGTAAATCATAATCAGCATCATCCAATTTACCATTCCAAAACATATCATCGCCAAAATTAATCTGATCAAAAGAAGCTATACTATCATAAGCTATATACATCTGAGAATAAATATCGTTAGCTTTGGTTGCACATGCTTCTCTTATATAAGGAGTATCTTTATAATCATAAATTCAATAGAAGCATCACATGAAAATATAACAGGATTTTAAATAATCTTCATTTGTAGGATATTGTGGTTTGGATTTATATGTATTTATAATATTTTGTTTAAATGATCTTTTAAAACTATCATTTGAATTATATAAAATATTTAGCATATCAGTTTTATTTAAGTTACACTTAAGATCTTTATTTTTCATATAATCAACACTATTTTTAATAGCATTATTTAAAGAAGATATTTCATTTGTTTTTACTATTTCCAAAGATTTATAATAAAGATCTGTTATAGCTGTTTTTCATCATATTGTATGTATATAATTTTCATCAGTAAGTTTAGCGCTAGTCTCAGATAGAAAATCTCATATCATTCATGCTTGTATACCAAAAAGACCAAGTCACAAAACTCATACAACAATAATTATCAGACTCGCATGCTTATAGGCGAGGAGTTTATTTATCCTTTGTCTGTACATTCCTGAATTTACCATATAAAGTATAAAACGGAGTAACTATCTTATATAAACTCTTATCTCTAAGACTTAATAAATCTTCCTGATACATCATAAATCATACATGTAATGGAAAACTTATATCGATTTCACGCAACATTTTCATAGCCACAGTAATTCATTTTTGACTAGCATTTACTTCTCTGTTAAATTCATAAGCATTATTTTTGAGGTAATTAATAGCTAAATTATAATTCTTTTTTTTATCTGAAGTAGCTAAATTGGGATTATTTAAGATAACGTTATTATAATATTTCACAAACAATGAATAATATAAAAATTCATTATAAACCAGATTTGTATACATGTTATTTATACCGAAACCATAACCAAATAATCCGCAAGATAGAGAATCAAATTCATAAGTTCAATAAATATTATCACATTGTTTAGGATATGCTAAATTATCACCAAAATCTTTGTATAAATTATCATAATTTAGAATATCAAGATCTTTTAGAAGTCTCACAGAAGCTTTTGTATAGGTTTTCATTGTCTTACAAAGCTTAGGATATTTTCAATCTGTACTATTACAAAATTTTATATTAAATTTATCTTTAGCATAGTTATCGATCTGTTCTTCAATCTTATTTTTATCAAAATCAGGAGTTATAAGACCATAAATTCTAGATTGTTGTATAGAGAAAATATCATTTATTATCATATTAAATATTCTAGGAATATGATAAGTCAGATTACAATATTGCAAAGTTCAATTGGAATCACAATAATCAATATCTGGATCCTGAGTATAATCTACTATTCACAGTCCCGTAAAAGAACTCTTTGTAAAATATCAGTCTTGTTTAGAATTAAATTTTTCAATAAAAATTTCATCAAAATCACTACTTATATTATGACATATAAGATAAAGGAATACTGAATTTTTTGCAGAATAATAATAGTTATCTCAGGTAATATTTCATCATTTAGCAGAAGTATTTAGAACGGCTTTACAATAATTCAATAATACAGCTTTCATAGTGGTTGGTGTATTATTTCATAATGAAGTAGCTAGTACACTAGCATAATTATTTATATCTATAGGTATATTTTTTATGTTATTTTGCGCAAACAGAAAAGATATTCACATAAAAGTGCTTATAATAAATCACAATACTGTTTTAAATAAAACTTTTTTCATAATTCAAAACGTTAAATAAATTTTTACTTATATTTAATTTGCATAACATCAATCTATTCATTTATTTGCACACTGGACTTCACATATATTACCAAGATTATTAACTATACTTTTACCCTTGCTTCATATCGATATTACATCTATTACTTGACGTATATTATAACCGATTTCCGTATAATAAGATAAATAATCAACAGAGTTTGTAGATAACAATATTTCTAAATCATTTTTTTGCTGATTATTTACAATATTTATAACATCTTTAAATGCATTCTCCAAATTAGGATTTGGTAAATAATCTATATTTTGCTCCAACAAGTCATCAATGCTATTCTTATCTATTTTTTTCTGTTCTAGTTTTTCTTTTTCAGCATTAGCCTTTGCTTGTTTATCTAATAATTCATTATACGATCATTTAATTTTAGATTTGATTTCATTTACTGTTGATTTAGGTTTTATAGCTAACAAATCTCTCAATCATATTCATTCTTGCTTTGTAAGTTTTTTAGTATTTATACCATAAATATCTCTTAAAAGCTCTATTTCACTATCAGTAAGATATTCTTCTCAAGCAGATTTTTTTAAAAGTTTCGCCTGCCCTATTCATTTTATAGATTCAGATAATTTCTTATTAGCATCGGTAATTGTTTTTTTAGCGCTATTTCATCATTTTTTAAAACTAGATCAAATACTTAAAAGATTTTTTGTGAAATCTTTGACTGAACTAGTACATTTAGAAAATCATCTACCACAAGAATAAGCAATTTTCATTTCTTGTATAGTACCTGTATTAAATCTTAGGAATATACCATTTTCTCATCATTTTCTAAATTCATCAAATTGACTTGTACTACCATAAGGAATAAATGTTTTCATAGCTCCATTTAATCTAATCAGCATATTTGTAATATCTTTATATTTTGTCTCATCTGTAACTAATCATCCAAGAAACAAAGGTTTATCTGTACTATATTTATCTATAATTTTTTGAAATTGTGAAGGATCTACAATCTGCGCATTTGCCATAGCAGACAAAGATAGTTCATAAACAATATCATTTATATTTGTTTCAAGATCCAATAAGGTTTTTCGGTCTCTTACAATTGGCCTTGCTTGAACTAATATAGATAATCAAAGTAAGTCTTTATAAGAAGTGAATGTAAGTGAAGATAGAATATTGGTAAGTCCCAATACTGTTGATATTTTTCTATCCATACTTTCTTTGATTCAAGCAACCATCTTTTCGAAGAGATTTTTATTTTCATCTGGTATTGCCAAAATTTTATTTGTAAACAATCATCATATATAATTGTATTCTCATAGATTTTTTCATTTTCATTGTACAGTATTTATTGATGCTAGCATCTCTTTTGTAAAATCAACATAATATGAAAATTCTTTTGGAGCGACTGAACATACTGGAGGATTATTTCAACATTCAGCATTTCATGTACCTTGTGCAAATGAAAATCACAAAAAAATGGTCTGCAATGCAAACATTATTACAAATACAACAAATATTCTTTTAAATACTGTAAACATACAATTTCTAATCAAATAAAGTTTACAGTAATATTATAGTTAAAACAATTATTTAAAACAAAAAAACTACCCCATACTAACTAGGAATAGTTGACTTTTTTACTAATTTTTATCTTTTAGTTGTTATTTTTTCATTTTAGTAGTATCCCAAGGCCTCCAAACAGAAAGTTTATTCTTAGCAAGAGCATATATCTTATTATCATTATCAAAATATTTTCAATCATATATACTTGCAATAAAATTATACTTATTTTTCAAAATAGGATTTGTTTTAGAGAACAGCCTAAAAACAGAATTATGATTTAGGTATAAATTATTACATTCCGCAAAATCCTCAAAAATATCATACATACCATATCAGCTACAAAAATCTTCAGCTTTTGCTTTTGATTTTCTTATTTTTTCTCAATTCCAAGAAATTTTATAAAACTCTATAGAAGGATCATCTACAGAAAAAATACTTTTATCAAATTCTGTGAAATTTTTATTCTTTTTCTTACTCAATCAGTTTATACTATACAAATCTATTATATGTCCAAATTCATGTCATAATAATTGCAAAAATTCTCAGTTATAAGTTATAGCATTTGTATTTACAAAAATATCATCTCATTTTGTCCAAGCTCTCTTTGTGTTTTTTTCTTTTTGAATATTCATAATATCAAATGATTTCAAAATATTTTTTCCCAAAATCATATATTCTTCAATTCATCATATAATATAAACACTTCAAGAAAGATAAGTTACCTTATTAGACAATTTATATTCAGATTTAAAATTGAGTTTTTTACATAAATTTTTATTTTCCTCACACATATTATCAAAAGAGTTATTATAAGATCAAGTTATATAATCTATATTGTGTGAATTTCAATTTTCCAATGAATAAATTTCATGAATATTTCAATCCAAATAATCTTTTTGAAATAAATCTGAAACACTCTCTCAAACTTGAGAGACTCTAAGAGACAAGCCCAAATATATTATAATCACAGCTCAAATAAGTTTAATAAAGTCCACCAGACTAATTTTGGGAATAATTTTGGTAGGCATACCACTTTACATCATTTAAAATATTCTTTTCTTGTGCTCATCTTATATTAAAAACGACTAATTTGTCAAATTTAACTTTATTTCAATAACAAGACATAAGGAAATTATATCAACCAACCAATATCTTTTTTTGATTAGATTTTGATTTAAATATATTTTTTCCAAATCATCAAGTAATATTTTCAATCAATATCAAATTTTCTTTATCAATTCATTTTGATAAAAACATATCGAAAATAGCTTTGGATTCTTCTTTTTGAGTAGATAAAATAAATATAGAATTTAAACTTTTACTTTCTTCCATATCCAGAAAATTTCAAATTTTTTCTACAGTTTCTAGTCTCACAGCTGAAATATTTGGAATAAATACTGATTCCTTTATTGCCTTATAAGTATGGTCGTAGTGGGATATAAATATTGTATGAA
>CAYSXV010000006.1:0-17801 GCA_964435215.1 uncultured Candidatus Peribacteria bacterium
ATATAGATCCACCTTACAACACAGGGAATGATTTTGTTTATAAAGATAATTTTGTGGATAATGTGGTTAGTTATAAAGAGAAGATGAATGAAAATATGAAATCTAATCCTGAGACCAATGGGAGGTATCATACTGACCGGCTCAATATGATGTATCCAAGACTGAAGTTGGCTAGGAACCTGCTCAAAGATGATGGCGTTATTTTTATAAGTATTGACGATAACGAAGTAACTAATCTCAGAAAAATATGTGATGAAATATTTAATGAAGTAAATTTTGTCGCTCAGATTGTTGTTGAGGGGACACCAAAGAATGATCCTTATATTGTATCTACAGCACATGAATACTGTTTAGTATATGCAAGAAATTTTGAAAAAATAAAAATTGCAAATTATTGATTAATCAATCCATTATATAAAAAAATACATGATATATTCGAGGCTAATAAATCAGACTACAGTAAAGTAGAAAAGATAATTTCTGAGTTTTATATTAAAAATAAACTATTAGAAGATAATATCGCGAATTATAAGTTTGCTGATAAAAAATGAATTTATAGAATAGGACCAATAGATGACCCCCAGTCATGATGAGCAACCGATGAAAGAATAAATCCTAAAACAAAAAGAAAATGTAAAACACCTAACAGTTGATGGAGATGCAGTTTAGAAACACGGAATGATTGGATTAAGGAGGATTTAATTCTTTTCCCAGATAATGACGACAATCTTCCTGCAAAAAAAACATATATTTCTCCAGATAGATTAGATGTAATGCAGGCGTATTTTAAAACACAGACAAGAAAAGATACTGATTATTTAAAAAGTTTATTTGGAACGCCAAGCACCACCTTTTCTAATCCTAAGCCATTAGAATTAATTAAGACGTGGATTAGAAATACAAATGATTTAAATGCTATTGTATTAGATTTTTTCGCTTGATCATCTACGAGTGCACATGCAACAATAGATTTGAATATGCAAGATAATGGTAAAAGAAAGTTTATAAATATTCAAATACCAGAGAATTTAGATATTACTTCATGTAAATCTAACAAAGAAAAAAAAATAACAAAATCTGCAATAGATTTTCTTACTTCAATAAACAAACCTTTGAATATTTGCGAAATAGGAAAAGAAAGAATTAGAAGATCTTGAGAAAAAGTAAAGAAAGATCAGACTGAAAAGATAAACAATGACAAGGATTTAGATGTGGCGGGTAAAAAAGAAAAACTAGAACAGCTCAACAACTTAGATATCTGATTCAAGTGTTTTACTCTTGATACTACCAATCTCAAAAAGCGAGATCCAAATCCAGAAAACATAAATGAATCATTATTTAATTCAGTTGACGCTCTTAAAGAAGCGAGATCTCAAGAAGATATGCTATATGAAATTATGCTAAAAAATAGTATGGATTTAACTAGTCCTATTGAAACTAAAACAATTGATGGCAAAGAAGTATATATTGTGGCTTATGGTAAACTGATTGTTTGTTTGGCCACAGACTTATCTTTGGCTATTATTCAATCATTAATTGCACTAGAACCAGCAGATATGAAAGAACTAGGTACTCGTAGTACAATCATCCTATATGATAAATGATTCGATACAGATGTTACCAAACTCAATGCTATCAAACAGATAGAGCATGCATGATTAGAATGTATAGTTATCTAGCATATTTTTCTTTATTAATTTTTTCTATACATATGAAATTTCAATTTGAATCACATCAGTCTCATCAAGACGCTGCAGTAAACGCTATTGTAGATGTTTTTGATGGGCAACCAATCAAGGATGGTCGTTTCACTATTGTAGGACAGCAATTGGTTTGAGTTAATCTTCTAGATATTGGTATCTCCAATAAGATAGATATTGATGATGAAGATATTCTTGCCAATGTACATCGTATTCAAGATCGTAATGGTATAGCGAGAAGTAAATCACTCAAAGATGATATCTATACTGGGATCAATAATTTTACTATTGAGATGGAAACAGGGACAGGAAAAACATATGCATATACCAAGACAGCACTAGAGCTTAGTCAGCGTTATGGATTTAAAAAATTTATTATCGTGGTGCCTGGTGTTGCTATTAGGGAATGAGTATATACCTCACTCAAAGATACACAAAATCACTTTGAACAAGTTTATGGTAGATCGTTTCATTATTTTATCTATGATAGTAGTAATCCAGGAGACATAAAAGAATTCGCATCTAGTGCTATCACTCAGATTATGATTATCAATATAGATGCTTTCCGTAAAAGTTTCACAGAAGATACTACCAAGGCAAATAAGGCAAACATCATCCATAGAGATGATATTGAGGGATTCCAAGGACAAAGACCAATTGATATACTAGCTCAGACAAATCCTATTGTTATTATCGATGAACCACAAAGCGTAGATAATACACTCAAAGCTACAGATGCGATACATTCGCTAAATCCATCATGTATTCTTAGATACAGTGCTACACATCATAAAAAATTAAATCTTGTATATAGACTTTGAGCTTTCGAAGCATACCAACAAAAGCTTGTCAAACATATCGAAGTTCTTGAACCACAATCCTCAACTGATAGTAACAAACCATATATGAAATTGGTAAATGTAACTAGTAATGGTTGATTTAAGGCAGATTTAGAATTGGATATTATGGATAGTAAGTGAAAAGTATCTAGAAAAATAATTAAAGTAGACGGTAATAGAAAAAAAAATATCTACGATATTTCTGGCGGAAGAGAAATGTATGATGGCTATATCATTCAAAATATTGACTGTAATCCAGGTCAAGAATCAATCACATTTTACGATTCATTACATGGATCTAAATTAAAACTTGGTGAAACTCGATGAGCATCCAATGATAATGATATGAAAAGAGCACAAATCAGAGGAACCATCATGTGTCATTTGGACAAAGAAATCTATTTACTAAATAAAGGTATCAAGGTAATATCACTTTTCTTTATTGATAGAGTAGATAAATATAGAGTTTACAACGATGATGGTACTACATCACTAGGTGAATATGGGCAGATGTTTGAAGAAGAATATAATAAAATCATTAAACATCCAGATTATAATCATTTATTTACAAATGAAATACGAAAAGAGTTGCTTCAAGTACCAGTAGAAAAAATCCATAATGGGTATTTTGCTATGGATAAAAAAGCAGTATCTCCATTTGAAGAAGTAAAATCATGATCTAATACAGATTCTGAATCTAGCACATACAATCTAATAATGAAAGATAAAGCAAAATTATTGGGTTTTGATACGCCATTGAGATTTATATTTTCTCATAGCGCATTGAAAGAGTGACGGGATAATCCAAATGTATTTCAAGTATGTACTCTTGTGGAGACGGTAGATACGTTTTCCAAAAGACAAAAAATCTGACGTGGTTTACGTTTGCCTGTTAATCAACAGTGAGAAAGAGTTAGGGACGAAGGTCTTAATATTTTGACGGTCATTGCAAATGAGAGCTATCAACTCTTTGCAGATACACTACAGAAAGAGATAGAAAAAGAAACTGGCATAAAGTTTGGTATTCTAGAAATACATTCTTTTGTTTGATTAGTTTTTCATAATCCTACTACGGGTGAGAATAAAGAGTTGTGATATGTATGATCAGAAAAAATATATAATCATCTTCTCAATGAAAAATATATTGATAATAAATGAAAGGTACAGGATTCGCTCAAAGAAGCAATAAATAACAATACACTAGAGTTACCCGAAGAATTTAAATCCATCTGTCCACTGGTTATAAATACTATTAAGCTAGCTACTAATAAACTAGAGATATCAAATAAAAAAACAGACCCCGTCCAAATAAAACTTCGTAGTAAAGTATTGCAACTATCCCAAGAATTTAAAGCTCTTCGAGATAAAATAAAATATAGGACTCGTTATAATATTACATTTATAGAAAAAGATCTCATAGATACGTGCATCCAAAAAATACTTAAAATGGAAGCAATACCTGTAGGTAAAATATTTTTGAAGGTATCAAAAATTGGTATTGAACACAAATGAGTAACTGCTTCAGATCCTAGAATACTTGCAGTATTAGAATCGTGATGATATAGAGATCAATTGCCCGATATTGTAAGATATTTAGAAGAGCACACAGGACTAAAAAGAAGTAGTATAGTTAAAATTTTAACTGAATCTAAAAGAGTAACGGTAGATTTCATAGTCAATCCTCAACAGTTTATGGAGAAGGTTTCCGAAATCATAAACGAAGCAAAGATTGAAATTATTATGCAAGATGGTGGTGTTACTTACATCCCACTTGGAGAGACTGAAATATATTCCCAAGAGAAATTTGCCAACCAAGAAATAATAAATGCTTTTACGTCAAATACAGTGCCAGTAGATAATAGTTTGTATACACATATTCTTTACGATTCTGATGTTGAAAAAAGATTTGCAGAACAACTTAATGCTGATACAAATCAGATTAAATTTTTTCTAAAACTTCCTGATTGGTTTAAAATTGATACCCCATTAGGTGAAAATTATAATCCAGATCGAGCTATTCTTCTAGAAAAAAACTGAACTGATAAATTGTATTTTGTTATAGAAACAAAATCTACTGATGTAGAAAGAGAGCGTAGAGGTAATGAAAATTATAAAATAAGGTGTTGAGAAAAACATTTCGAAGCGATTGGTACTGGAGTAAAATACTTTGATGTCGATACATATGATAAATTTTTAACAAAGATTTAGTCTTTTTTTATAATATTATCCACTTTTTTATCTTCATTCATACTATCTAATGACAAATGTTCTCCTTGTAGTTATAATCGTTTGAATAATCTGTCTCTGAATATTACTATACAAAAGAACAGGAACAAAAAATGATTACGCATCTTTATTACAAAAAGAGATGTGAGACTTGAAAATGTTTCTGACGGAGATGCTAAACAAGAAATTCATTGATCTTATGAAAGAGAACAAAGAGACAGAAAAAACGTTGAGAGAAAGTGTACAAGATTTTTTGAAAGATGTAAATGAAAAAATAAAGGAGAGTCTAGAAAATACAAAACAATGACTTAATCAGAAATTTGAAGACCTTAACACAATGGTAAAAGAAAAACTTGAATGAATAAGCGATAGGGTTGATAAGAGACTTGAAAATGAATTTAAAAAAACAAACGAAACTTTCAAAAATATAGTTGAAAGAATAGCAAAAATAGACGAAGCACAAGAAAATCTCAAAAAAATTTCTACTGATATAGTCTGACTACAAAACATATTGAGTGACAATAAAACAAAAGGTATATTCTGAGAAGTTCAAATGGATTATATTATGGGAAAAGTGTTTTGAAATAACGAAAATATCTACGAACAACAATACAAACTTAATAATGGCACAAGTGTTGATTTTGTAGTGAAAACACCACAAGGACTAATACCTATCGATTCAAAATTCTCTCTGACTTATTACAATAGAATGTATGATCAGACATTGACTCCCGATGAAAGAAAACAAGCAGCAAAAGAATTTAAATCTGCGCTTAAAAAACAGATTGATGAAATCGCTACCAAATATGTTTGTCCCCCAGAGACAATAGAAACAGCGTTTATGTTTTTACCAGCTGAAGCAATATTCTCTGAAGTATGTGCATACCATCAAGATATTTTGGATTATGCTTACGATAAAAAAGTATCTTTGGTATGACCATCAACCATCTTGGCAATGCTTTCCATGATATTTGTAAGCATTAAATGAAGAGAAACACAAGAAAATGCACTACAGATTCAAAAAAATCTCACATGATTATCCCAAGAATTTGATAGATTTACAAAAAGATGGGGTAAGTTTACCAAAGATTATGAAAATGTAACCAAAGATATCCATGACATAGATAACACAAGCGATAAGATCCTTAGAAAATTTGATACTATTAAAGCGTTAAAATTTGATGAGATAGATGCTTTATCAACAGTGGTGCTTGAGAATGAAGAGATAAACTAGAGTATACAATGAGATTCTTTTATTAACTAAATATTATTATGAGTCAAATTTTTAAAAAAACGGATCGACCAATTTATTCTCTCGTAGAATGAATAGATAAACATGATATATGACTTCCAGAACTTCAGAGACCATACGTTTGGGATAGAGCTCGCGTAAGAGACCTTTTTGATAGTTTATATAGATGATATCCAACGTGATTAATAATTTTTTTAGAAAATGAAACTGAACATCAAGTGAGATCAATTTGAGAACACCATGATACACTACAGAAGATCCCACAATATGTAGTTATTGACTGACAACAAAGATTGACTGCACTATATGCTTCTTTAAAGGGTTTCCCCGTAAAAAAAGAAGATGGGACAGAAGAAATAATTACTATATCGTTTAATCCTATTGAAGAAACATTCAAAGTAGCTGATGCTGGAACAGAAAGGTGACAAGATTGGATATATGATATAAAAGAAATGATTCATGGTGATAATTTACTTTCTATAAGTAATGAATATATAGCTCATTTTAAAGAAAAATATTGAGAAGATTCAGAAAAAGAATTGAAAATAGCACAGAACATTCAAAAGGTTCATAATATAAAAAATATAAATTTTCATTGTATAGAAATTTTCAAAACAGTTTCTATGGAAGTCGTTTCTGAAATATTTCTAAGAATAAATAGTAGGTGAAAGGCGCTTAATAATTCTGATTTTATTCTTACTCTTATGTCGGTATATCGAGAAGAGTGAAGAAAATTAGTCGAAGATTTTTCTACTTATACACAAAAGAAAAATGATATAGCGACCCTTTGAGCTGATGAAGTAGTGAGAATTTTGATTTGAGTTTGATTTAAAAGAGCAAAACTAGAAGACGCTTACAATTATTTGAAAGCACAAAAAGGAGAATTTGATACATTAAGTAAGATTATAGGTCTTGTTATAGATAAACATCAGTGGACAAATTTTCTCTTGCTGTTAAAAGATATATGATTTATTGATTCAAATCTAGTTACTCAACAATCACTGGTTATGGCTTGTTATATATTCTATCTTATCGGTATGAATGAATATAAAATGAGTTTTCAGGAATTAAATAAAAGTATTCAACAATATTATATTGTAATGTATCTTACTCAAAAATACTCATCTAGTTCTTTTGAATCTGTATTGTGAAAAGACTTCCTAAAATTACAAAAGATTACTACAGCAGAAAAATTTGTTTCTTTTCTCCAGGAAGAGGTTGATACCTACTTGACTTGAGATATTTGGAAAATAACATTTCCAAAAGATATAGTAACTTCATCTATTAGATCACCATTGTTTGTAGCTTATACAGCATCGCAAATATATTTTCAAAATCCGTTATTATTTAGATCTGTACCAGTTAGTAAATTCTTTATTGATTTAAAAGATAAGGAAGCATTAGGTGAAAAAATAGATATTGATTTGCATCATATTTTTCCAAGACAGTATTTGTTAGATATGTATTGAGCAGACGGTATAAAATCATCTGATATAAATCAAATAGCCAACAAAGTATACGTGTATAACAGTGATAATAAAACAATATCTAAAAAAAAACCAACAGAATATCTAGCTGATTTCTCTAAAGATTGAACTATTTCTCGAGATAATAATCTTGCAAGTAATTGTATACCAAAGAATTTCTGAGAACTATCATATGATGATTTTCTTAAAGAGAGAAGAAAACGTATGCTTGCTACTCTACAAAAATATGTAGAAGCTATTATGCATCCAGAAAAGAATAATAATGTTTGAAATGATGATATATTTCTTCTAATACAAAAAGGAGAAAATCATCAAATTGAATTTAAAGCTTCTTATAGATGGGATTACTACCAAAAGAAACGTAATGATGATGTAAAATATCAAGTAATTAAAACTATAGATGCATTTTTAAATACAGATTGAGGCAAACTTTTTGTTGGTGTGCATGATAGTTGAGCAATACTTTGAATTGATAAAGATTTAAGTACTTTTTCAGATAAGCCACTTGATAATATGTTATTAGATATAGATAGTTTAATCCAAACTCATTTTTCAACTTCATATGCTCTAATCAAAGTATCGGTAATAGCCAAGGATAATAAAAAAATCTTACTTTTTGATATAGGTAATTCACCAAAACCAGTATATTTTAGTATAAATAATAAAAAAGAATTTTATATTAGAAGATCGGCTTCTTCTATTGCCCTTACTATTGAAGAAGCAGTCAGTTATATCAACGATCATTTTAATTAGTCAGAAGAAAACACAGATTTGATTAATAGAGCTAAGAAATAGATAATTTAATATTTTTATCTTTCAATATCTACTATGCCTATACTCAAAACTTATACCAATAGAGTAATGAAAAGCCAAAACAAATCCTTATTTTCTATATTTAGTATCGTTGTATCAATAGCCTCACTATTATTTTGATCCGTAATGTATTATCGATCTTGAAATATATCTTTTCTATATCTATGATTATGAATTTTATCAATTGTGTTATGATTAGTTATATTAAACGAAAAAGAAAGATTCTTTCTTGATGTTCCAAATTTTAAATTTCTTAATAATGACGATGCACGGAAAAAAGCCTATAAAATTTGGGCAGTACTTTGGTTTTTTGTATGAATTTTATTTATCACAAATATATTCGTAAGTTTTTATTCATTGGGTATGATTCCAATTGCATTAATATTAACGTGTTTGATTACCTTGATATATATGTTTAAATATAAAAAATAATTTTAATTTCTAAATAAAATCAATGTCTAATTTCATTCACGAAAAAATAGCGGTAATATGAATATGATCAACTTGATGCGGTGTAATAGATAATATGATAGATCAATGAAATCAGTGAATAGAATTTATATGAGTAAGTGTGGGTAAATCATGTGCTTGTTCAGCTAAAAACAATGTTAAAATATTGAACTACCAAAAAACTTATGAAAATAAAAAAGATGAAAAATCAGATATTGATAGATGACTTTCAGATATCAAAAAAATTATCGATTGATATGACATAGTATTTATATTGTCTGATTCTACTTGATCTGATTGATCTTGGATAAGTTACGATATAGCTAAATTATCTAGATCTATGGATATTCTAACAATATCTATAGTTAGCGATCCATTAAAAATAGAATCTAAATCTGTCAAAGACGATGCAATAGAATTTAAAAATAAGTTAAAAAAGATCTGAGATGCTCTTATTGTATTACCAAGCGATAATATAATAAAAAACGTAAATCTAAATTTCATTAGTATAAATATGATGTATTCAATAATACAAGACTATTTTGTACTTACTATAAAATCAATAGCAGATATACTTATTAAACCTTGAGATATAAATATTACTTTTGAGGACATTAAAATTATGTTATATAATTCCGGCGTTTGATGAATATGAGTATGATATGCAAGCTGAAAATGAAGGTGTGAAAGGGCCCTTAAAACAGCAATTAAATCTTTTGGACCTTGTTATAATATAAAAGATACTAATGATATTTTAGTTGTATTTACTGGTATAACGGATGATCTTACTTTAAATGAAGTACACGAAGCATCAAAATTAGTATTAACTGAAGATATTATAAGCAATAAAACTGATTTTATGCGAGGTATGATAAATGATGAAATTAAAGACTATAATTGAGAAATAAGAGCTACCATAATTTGAATGTGATTAAATAAATAATTTTAACATTTATATTCATTTTTTTAAAACAGCATGAAAACAATTAAAAAAATATTAGCAATACTATCGCTGTTTCTTTTATTAATTTATGTGCCTATTGTTGTAGTATTGGCAGCATTGATAACATTTTTGACTTGGTGAAAACGTGATATTAATGATATATTGCCCTGGTTAAATAAGATACCAGAGATACTATCAAATTTCAAAGAAATATTTCCTAGAAATATTCTTTCTACAACTAACATTATTTCTTCTAAGGATATTTCATATGTAGAAAAATATTTTGACGAGCCCGAATGATGATTTTTTTATATGATAAGAGCAAAATTTAATCCTGAGAATATAGAAATTATGGAAACAAAAAAAATCTGAAAAGATCAAATTAATATTAAATTTTGATTCATGTCAACTTTGGGTGGACTTGGAGATCCTGATCCAGAAACTTGAGAAATTCCAAATGTATCATATAGAGTGCGATTTCAATGAACTATAGTATGTAAAGATATAATAGAATATAAAAATACACACAATATCAAAGACTTAAAAGATATAAGACTACAAATTAAAAGACAAAAAAAATATCCAATGAGAACGATTATTCTATCAAAAGATCACTTAAGAGATGAAAAAATTATTATAATATGTAATAAATTATCTATAAAAGAAAAACTTTTTGATATGTATTCAATCGATAGTGATTGAAAACTAAGACCATTTAAAAATAGAAATAATATCTAACAAAATTTATTTTATAATATATAAAATAATGTTAATCTGATTTATTTGAATGTTGGTATGTTTAATTTTATATTTTATACTACCACACATATTTAATAAAACAATGTCTTCTAGTGAGTCAATAGACAAGACATTAGATATTACTTTTTATATTCTTCTTGGTGTTTTTGTAATATTTTTGTTGTTATTTATAGTGAAACTAATTAACTACTTCTGGTATTTATAATTATTCATATTATATGAAAATAAATATTATTCTCTGAGATATCACAATGCAAGATACAGAATCTATAGTCAACGCAGCTAATAGTTCACTTTTGTGATGATGATGAGTAGATAGAGCTATCCATATAGCGTGATGAGATAATATTTTCAAATCGTGTTTATTTATCAGAAATACTCTTTATCCTAAGTGATTGCCAGTTTGAGAAGCGATTGTAACCACATGATGAAAATTACCTGCTAAATGGGTAATACATACAGTATGACCACAATTTAAAAATTATAAAGATGATAGTCGACAAAATGATCTTTATCTATGCTATACAAATTGCTTAAAAGAAGCATTAAATCATAATATACAATCAATTTCTTTCCCATCTATCAGTACAGGAGCATATTGATGCCCTATAGAAATATGTAGTCAGATTGCTGTGAAGGCAGTAAAAGAATTTCTTGATATTAATCCAGAAATAGAAGAAGTAAGATTTGTATTATTTTCAGAAAAAGATTATAAAATATATAAAAAAATATTTAATACCTAGAAGATGTTAATTTTTCTTGATGTTAGAAAATTTTTCATATATTCTTTTTCTTCGTCTGTATATATTTTTTTTTCTCTTTGTGGTAAATGATATATTTTTATAATTTCTCACAATTTTCTGTGTAAATCGAATACATTTATATAACCTCATGGAGCTATGAACCTCCTTGGTATTCCTCGCGCTTCCATGTAAATTTTACTATTAAGGAGAACCGACATCTTTTGATATATATAGCTAGAATTTGTATTTATTTCGTGATTTGGATATCTTTTCTTTATCAACTTCTTTATTTGTTTTTCTAAATATATACGCTCCCCTTTTTCTTCCAATATTTCATCTCTGATTATTTTCTGTCTTTTTTTGAAACAAATTACCATAATGTTATAAATATAAATAAAAAGGTGGGGATTTTAGATTTTAGACCTGTTTTAATCTAAACTACTATAGTAGTTTACAGAAAACCGCTTTATAGATATTTCCCCATTTCGGGGTTTTTAGAACAATAGGCTTGTAGCATCATTGTGTGGGGTGGGCTTGAGTAAAAAATGACAGAATGACAGAATGACAGAAATTTTTACTACTTTTTATTTTTTGTAACTAAAAATTATGATATTTATAGTATTCAGCAATTTGATTTAGTTTGATTAGCTCTTGTATGTATAGCATAGGTGTTTGCTTCAAAAGGCTCAACCCCTGATCTAAAAAAAATTAGAAATTCTGTTTCTAGTTTTTTTTATTTATTATATTCTTGAATATTATAAGCTATTTCATATAGTCTATATTTAATGTTTTATGATTTTTTTGAACTTGAATATGTCTAGTAATCAGAATCCAATAATTCTTCGTTTTGATAATGTATCTTTTGCTTATGGTGAAGGAAAACATCCTATTTTGATAGAAAGTGATTTTTCTATACGTCAAAATACTAAGATAACAATAATGGGACAAAACGGATCGGGTAAAACTACAATATTTAAGATGATTACGTGAGAAATCAAACCACAATCAGGTAAAATCAATATTGTGAGTTGAAATACAATTGCTATTTCTAGACAGGTAGTACCTAGAGAGCAACTAAATTTAACTATAAAAGAATTTTTTGAAACGGCATTTGATGAAAAGGATTATCAATTGGATAAAAAAATAAGTGAGGTTCTTAGAGTGGTTAATTTTAATGCACCTATAAATAAACAAATAAAAGATTTTTCTGGATGACAACAAGCTAGACTATTATTGGCTTATGCATTGATACAACATCCTGATATTCTTCTTTTGGATGAACCAACCAATAATCTTGATGTTAATTGAATTAATGACCTAATTGCTTTCTTAATATCTTATGATAAAACAGTAGTTGTAATTAGTCATGATGCAGATTTTTTGAATATATTTACTGATTGAGTATTATATTTAAATAAAGCACGTTGTCAGGTAGAACAATATCGAGGAGATTATTATGATGTAGTAGAACAAATAGCCGCGCAAATAGAAAAAGAACAAATGCAGAATGCTAGAGCTGAAAAAAAGATTATAGAAGCAAAAGAAAAAATAAATTTTTTCTCAAATAAATGAGGTAAAATGCGTAAATTAGCAAGTAAGATGAGAGATGAAGTAGAAGAAGCAGAAGAAAATAAAGTAGAAGTAAGAAAAGACGATAAAACTATAACACCATTTACAATACCATTTGAAAATCTTGTATGACCTATAGTATCTATACATAGAGTGGGATTAATGAATTCATCTCATGAAGTAGTTACACATAAGCTTTCACTTACTATAAAGAAGAATCAAAAATATATTATTTCTGGTCCAAATGGAATAGGGAAATCCTTCTTTCTGAAAAAACTTGTAAATGCACATGATGCGGATGCTAAAATCCATGATGATGTTAGGGTGTGATATTATAGTCAAGACTTTAATTCTCTAGATATGAGTATGGTAGTGCGAGATGCTCTACATGAAGTAGCTGGTGACACAACAGATCAAGATATTTATCGTGTTGCTGCTAAGTTTTTACTTACAGGTAATCTTT
This sequence comes from uncultured Candidatus Peribacteria bacterium, assembly GCA_964435215.1. Taxonomy (GTDB): domain Bacteria; phylum Patescibacteriota; class Gracilibacteria; order Absconditabacterales; family Absconditicoccaceae; genus UBA6263. The sequence goes on from CAYSXV010000006.1 coordinate 13,245, forward strand.
TGAAAAATACTATTGGATTGCTTTCTGAAGGGCAAAAAGGACTTTTGTGTTATGCTATGTTTGTATTACAAAAGCCACATCTTCTTATACTTGATGAACCGACAAATCATATAAATTTCCGTCATCTTCCTGTTATTGCTGAAGCTTTAAATGCATACCAATGAGCTATGATTATGGTCAGTCATGATAAATGATTTGTAGATCAATTAGAATATTTAGAAACAATAGATCTTGGTAGACTGGTTAAATAATAAATTATTTAAATTCTAATATGGAAAATTGAATAAAAGTGAGAAAATCTGATTTATATTTAATTATTTAAAAGAATTATTTCCAAATCCAAAAACTGAGCTAAACTACTCTACTCCTTTTCAACTTATGATAGCTGTTATATTATCTGCTCAAACTACAGATAAGCAAGTAAATAAAGTAACTGAAAAATTATTTAAAACAATATATAAGCCTCAGGATATTGTAAAACTTTGAGAACAGAAATTTAAAGAATCTATAAAATCGATATGACTATATAAATGAAAAGCTAAAAATATATTCTGATTATCAAAAATAATGATAGATGGAAGTTATATAAAAAATTTTCAAAATAATAATTCAAAACTGATTAAAAATATATTTAAAAAATACTGATATTATATCCCAGATCAAATTACTGATTTAAAAAAATTACCTTGAATAGGAGAAAAAACTGCTAAAGTGATAGCGCATGTGCTATATAATGCTCTTGTAATAGCAGTAGATACTCATGTCCATAGAGTTACTAATAGACTTTGACTGATAAAAACAAATACTCCAGAACAGACATCTAAACTGCTTGAAAAAATAATACCAAATATTTACAAAGACTTTTCGCATCATGCTTTGGTTCTATTTTGAAGATATCATTGTACAGCTAGAAAACCTAAATGTGATGAATGTAAATTAAATGTAATGTGTAGATATTATAAAAATATTAAAAAATAATTTTTAGATTAGAAAATTAATATGATTGCATTTAAAGAACCATTATGGTGAGAATTGTTACTAAAAAATCTTTATTATCGGATGGTTAGTAATGAGACACTAGTCTGGCTAATACCATTTTTAGCTGATGTTTTTGTTTTTGTATATCCGGTTTATTTGGTAATTTTATTTATTTCAGGAATTATAAAAAAAAGATTTTACTATCAATCCTCTGCTCTGTTTACTTTTTTTGCTAGCTTATTTTCTATATGTATAAATATTTTTATTCAATTTTTTATAGATAAATCTAGACCGTCTGTTATTTTATGATTATCAGATTTAAAAGCACAAACTGCATTACATGAATTTCTACCTACTAGTTCTTTTCCTTCTGATCATGCTGCTGTATCAATGGCTTTTGCTAGTGCTGTTTTCTTTCGATGATTAAAAAATAAAGATAGAAAATTTATCATTTGAGGTATAGTATTTTATATATTTAGTCTAGTAATGAGCTTTGCTAGAGTTACTTCTTGAGTGCATTGGCCAACAGACGTGATTGCTTGAAGTATAGTATGAATCGTAGTTACTCTGGTTTTGTTTAACAAAAATATATTTGCTCGACGAGAAAACAGAGTAAATAGGAATTTAATTAATGTTTTTAATAGAATATTTGGGATAAAAAATTAGATATAAATTTATTTTAAATGCTTCGCTTGGACCTACTTTTTTTCATTGCCAAAAAAGTAGGCAAAAAAACTAGTTCTTTACAAGACTCGCTACAATTATTTTGTTTGTTTTTATTGTATGATTAGCGGCTCAAACAATTTGTAAAGAACCAAATCATTGACTAGGTTTTATGACTATTGTAATTATTTATTTAGTATAATTATTTTTCTTCAGACTTTTTGATTTTCTCTTTTATAAATTTCTTCTACTGATCTAAATTTAAATCATAATTTTGTAGATATTTCTTCTATTTCTTGTTCTATTTTATTTTCGTATCAAATATAATAAGGTATAGTAAATACTCACTTTACTGCATGTATCTCATGTATTCTTTTTACTAACTCTTTGTATGTATCTATTACTTGATGTTGATATTTTTGTACCTGTTCTGATGATGTATGATCTGTTACTATAGGTCACAATCGTCATTCTGTAATCACAATAAGATTTAATTCTTGTGTATTTATAGGTAAAAAAATATCTTGTTGAAATGTCTCAAATCTACTATTTTTACAAAATTTTGTACTTTGTCGTCGTTCTAAATTTTGAATAAGATAATTTGTTTTGATGTCTGATCATATGAAATTATGTCAGAAAAAATTTGATATAAATCCCATTGTACCTGATCATGAAAGTGGATCATATATTGTCGGGTTTCATTGTATATTATTTAATCATATATTTAACATTATATGTGCTAGTTTAGCTGGCATCATTCACATTTTCATGTCACGAGCTGGTTTATCAAAGTCTATAGCTTCATATAAAGGTATATTTTGATATCATTTTACTATGCCAAAATCAGATTTAATTTTTATTATTTCTATTCATTTTTCTTTTACTTCTTTATCTGTATGTAATAAATCTGTTATTTTAAATCTTTTGATTTTGTATTTTTTTTTAAGTTCAATTCATAGTGCTTTATCTTGAGTTCATAATAATTTAGTATTTGATAATGAATCATCAAACTCATCTGTATTTACTATTTTTCATCGTTTTATAATACCTCATAATAAATTTAATCTTTCTGGAAAAAAAGTTTCAAAAATAACTGTAAAATTATCTTGTTGTTTTATATTTTGTGGTTGTATAAAATCTAATTCTTCTAGGCTTATATCTCTATTTTTTCAAAGGACAGCAAAAAACATTTTTGATATTTAAGTATTAAAATAACCAAGAGATTCCCTTTACTCAGGACAAGCCCTCAGACTTTGCTCAGAACAAATCTCCACTTCAGTCGGAATAATCATGATAACTAAATGTTGTGTCGTTTCAATTAAAAAGAAAAAAATCCGTTGGTGGCGGATTCTTCCCTCTCGTTTGGTTTATTTGATTTAAGCTCTTATCTTTTTTAATTTAAGATCTGCATTTATTTTTTCCAATTTAATTGTGAATTTTTCTATCTCCTCTATACTTCATGATTTTTTTAGTTCTCTTATTTTACTCTCTAGATCCTGCTTCTCTTTAACTAATATTTCTTCTGTTTCTGTAGGAGATGTAGTAGCTGATGAAGTAACAATACGTATTTTTTTACCATCTGTAAACATCATTCATTTTGATATGCTTATGTGTTCTATTGAACTTTTTCATTCAGGTGTAAATTTTACTAAACCTGGTTTAAGCGCAGAAACAATTGGTGTCTGATCTGGTAAAACTGTAATGTCTCAACTTTCTGTTGGAAGTATTATTTTATCTATGAATCATTCATAGATTATCTTATCTGGACTGGAAATTTTTAGTCTCATTGTGTTTTACAAGCTTTAAAATAAGTTTGACGTGTGACTATATTTAGTCTTTTGTCTTACTATATAATTTTAATGGTAGTTAAAATTAAAGCTAATACTGGAAATTTTAAAGTAATCTTAGATTGACATTTGATATAATTTATTACTAATTAATTCGCTTTTAGCTTTTTTCTTATAAATGCTGGAGTTTCATAGTCTTCTTCTATTTTTTTCACTTCTTGATTGTCTTCATCATCATCATTTTTAATTTCTTTTTTTAATCATCTTGTTATGAAGTTTTCTGCATCTCTAGTAGGTCTTCATAAAATATCTCTTTTAGGTGTCTTTAAAATATCGTCTTTGCTTTGTTCTTGAAATCATGTTGCTATAATTGTAACTTTAACTTCATCTTCGTATGATTCATCGAAAGTCATTCACCAAATCATATTTACATCTGAATCAATAATCTCCTCTACTACTGAAGCTGCTTCTTTAACTTCCATTGGAGTAAGATCATGTCATCATGTTACAGCAAATATAATGTTTCTTGCTTTATCAAGATTGGTTTCCAATAAAGGATTTTCTATAGCTTTTCTAGCTGCGTCTATAGCTCTTTTTTCTCATGCACCATAACCTATTCATAATAATGCGTTTCCAGAGTTTTGCATTACTACTTTGATATCGGCGAAATCTATGTTGATATCTCCAGGTTTAACTATTAGATCAGATATTCATTGAACTCACAAGAATAGTATTTTATCTATCATTATGAATGCTTGTCTAAATGATGTTTTTTTGTCTATTACTGTAAATATTTTATCGTTTGGTATAACTATAAGTGTATCTACATTTTCTCTTAATTTCTTTAATCATTCTTCTGCATTCAAATCTCTCTTTTTTCATTCGAATGAAAATGGTTTTGTAATTATAGCAACTGTTAGAATTCACATACTTTTTGCTATACTAGCAACTACTGGTCATGCTCATGTTCATGTTCATCCTCAAAGTCATAGCGTAATAAAAACCATATCTGTATCTTGTAAAATAGCTTTTATCTCTGCTTCAGATTCTTCAGCAGCTTTTCTTCATATTTCAGGATTTGCTCATGCTCATAATCATTTTGTAAGGTTTAATCATACATTTACCTTTT
>CAYSXV010000006.1:17901-29974 GCA_964435215.1 uncultured Candidatus Peribacteria bacterium
GGATTTGCTCATGCTCATAATCATTTTGTAAGGTTTAATCATACATTTACCTTTTCTGTTGCTAAACATGTTGCTAAATCTTGAGCATCTGTATTGATTCAAACAAATCATACTCATTCTAATCATTCTGATACCATTCTGTTGATTGCTTTACAACCACATCATCATATTCATAAAACTTTAATTTTTGCTCCAGGTATAAATTCTGGCATTATTTCTTTTATAACCATTTGGGTAATTTAATAGAAAGTAAAATAGTAAGATTGTTTATTATGTGTGTGAATTAGAATAAGTCTTTGAAGAATTTCGATACAGATCATACTACATCAAAGTTTAGTTTAAAGCTTCATTTTCTTCATTCAGTATATTTTTTGGATCGTATATATGCTCATAATACGTTCATAAACTGTATATTTGTAGAAAGATCTCACAGATTTAAGATATGATCTTTTCAATAGAAGGTTGCTAACTTAAAGATATCTTTTGCTAATAAGTCTAAGTTTGGCATCTTTGCTCATCATCATATCAATTTTATTCATCAAGCTAATCTTCAATCTCTATCTAATTTCTTTAAATGGTCATTTATTTTTATAAATATTTCTTCGTATCTAGCGTTTATGATGTCTGATAAGAAATGTATATCAAGCGTACTATCTTCTGATAAGTTAACATCTACTATAGCTGTTCAGTATGTTTTTTTTATATTTTCTGCTTCTTTGATATCTACTTGCATACCTATTGATATATCTTTTGTAACGTCTTCTCCTCAGATAGGTATTGTACCATATCATAGTGTATATCAGTCTTCATATATTACATAACTTGTCTGATTTTTACCTATATCTATTAAAACTGTTCATAAATCTTTATTGTCATAGTCTAATGTAATTTCACTAGCTGCTATTATATTTGGTATGATATCTGCTATATTTAATCAGATTTTTTCAAATGTTTCAGTTATTCCATTGTATATACTTTTGGGTATCATGAATACATCTGCTATCAGTTCAAGTTTTTTTCATTTTAAACCGATTGGATCTTTCTCTTTTCTTTGTTCATCTATTATCCAACAAACTGGTACTATTTTTATAATTTCATAATTGTTTTTATCAGATATTTCTCAAATTATTTTTGAAAGATGTTCAACATCTTCACCTTCTATTTCATCCTTCATAATTCTTTTTTGTTCTATTACTCTATTTATTATCATTTCTGGATGAGATATACTTACAAATACTTCATCTATAAAATCTCATCATAGTTTTTTTATAAATGTTTCTGTAATTTTGTTTATGGTTGCAGCAAAATTTTCTGAATCTAAAATTTTACCTTTACGCATGCCTTGTGTAATCTCAGTTTGCTTAGCTAAGACTATGTCTTTTTCATTGTCGTTAGCAAAAACAAAACCTTTGATGACATCGTTTCAAATATCAAACACTGCTCTGATGTCTTTCATGTTTGTTTTAAAAATGATATAAAAAAAGTCGATTTTTTTCTTCGACTTAGATGTATGTAATGTATTTATAAAAACAAATATATTTTAACTAATAGTGATATATAATAGTTATCATTCAAAAGACCAGCTGATATCATATAGTTATCTATAGTTCTTATGCTCTATTTCGTATATTAAATGTATCTTAGACCTTTTGTCCTCGTAGAACTTCAACATGTTATTGTTTATAATTATTCATTGTCATTTCTTTCATAGATTTTTTGTCTTTAATGATAATATAGGTATCCATATCGAACTTATAATAAATTCTAATGTTTTTCAAAATAATCATCCGCATATAAACTCAAGTTTTTTCTTTAATTTTGATTTTCAGTGATATATCTTATTTCATATATTTATACAGAATCTTTTGGGATGATTGGGCATAGTTACATCGAATCGTTTATTTTTTTTATATAGGTTTGTTGAATTTAATTGATCTTGATATAGGGGTATCAGGTGTGCTAACCAATAGTTTAAATATATATCAGAACTGGATAAATTGATGCTATATAGGTTCTGATGATCTTCAGTTATATAGAAACTCAAACAAAATTTTTTTCTAATATTGTTTCATCTCTTTAATCATAATACAAAGAAAAATAATAGACTAAAAAATCTTGCGCGTCGTATGCTATTTTTATTTGTTATTATAAATAAGTCAATGTCAGAGTCTTTTTTGAGTGCGTTAAAAGTTATAGAGTTACATAAATATATTTCTTTTATAAATGGTATTGACTGATATAATTTTCAATGTTTATTGATAAAATTAATATATTCATCCATATATTTATTTTTGTTGTTTCGAGAAAATCATAATTTCTCTTTTGGATTAATATTTATCTTTTTTTCAAAAAAAAAATATTCCATATTTGTAGGTATGGGATATTTCATGATTTTGTAAAAAACTAAGTATTTACTTGCTGATAATATTTCTTGAATTTGGTTTACTGGTTCCATCTATAACAATTGCTTCAACTAAAACTCAGACATACTCTCTTTATAATTGTCTGACTTCTTTTATCTATTATATATTGTCATATATGTTTACATAATATATTATTTCATTTACATAATAGTAAATCTGTATATCATGTACTACTGTTGTTTATATTGAATTGATTGTTGGATGATCATTTAGTTATTTCTATTGTTATATTATTTCATGTTAAAACAATATTATATACGTTATCTATGTAACATAAATTATTAGTATTTATTCAAGATATATTAGCTGTTTCTAGTATGGTATAATCTGTACCCGTTTTTATTGAATTTATGATTTTATTGTCGATTGGCAGTATTTCAGTTTTATAAGAATTTGGATAAATCATATCTGATCAAGATGATACAAATCATTTGTTTGTTAATCATGCATTTACAAAAGTATTTATGAAATTATAGATATCATTTACACATTTTTGTCATTGATATATTTGCATATCTTTGGGTTTGAAAAAATTTTGAAAAATAAGCATAAAAGTTAAAATTATTGAAATAACGATTAACATTTCTACCATTGAAAATCATTTTATTTTTTTCATGTTTTTAGTTATTTATAAGAGGTCTTACGACATACTTGTATGCTGAATTTCATTTATCTTCAACTGTAAGTGGTTTCTGATTATCTACTATATTGAATAATAATTCATCTCACTCCATTGTTCTTATAAAGTCTGTTATATATCTTCAATTTATTCAAAAAGTAATAGGATCTCATTCAATAATTGCTGGGATAGTTGTTGTACCAGCTCATTTATCTGTTTTTCATGATGATATAGTTATACTATCTTTCTCAGTCTGGATTTGAATGAAATTGTTTATATCTCTTGTAAGAATTCAGATTTTTTTGATAGATTTATCACAAAGATTTTTATCTAATAGAACTTTTGTGTTGAATTTTTTTGGCATAATTTCTTCTCTGTCATATTCTGGGAAATTTCATTGAATCAATAATGAAGTTGCCATGATTTTGACTTTATCCATATTGAATTGTAGTGATATTAGATTGTCTGAATATTTTACTTGTATCTCATTGTTTTCTTTTGATATCTGATAATCTGCTATTTTTTTGAAATCATTGATGGAATTTTTGGGTATAATAAGAGAGAATTCATTATCGTTTCAATTTGATAATATTTTGTATTCAGAAAGTCTGAATGAATCTGTTCATACAAATATTAATTTTTTGTTATCATCCTCTATTTTGGATTTTAATAATATTCAAGTCAAAACTGGACTAAAATTTTTGTCTGTAACTGCGTATTCTACCTTCTCTATTCATTGTGAAAACATTTGTGATTCTAGAGTGATTTTATTATCGTTTGGTACTTCTGGTAAAGCTACATATTCACTAGATGGTATTCAATTGATTTCAAAATTATCTTTTGTTCATTTGATTGTCATTACTTGTGATTTTTGATCTACACTGATTTCTATCTCTTTTTCTTCTATACTTCTTATAATATCCAAAAATGTTTTTGCATTTATTGTAATAGATCATTCAGCAGATATTTTACATGGCATCTCTATTTCTATGTATTTTTCCATATCTGTTGATCTTATGATGAGGCTATCTATAGATGCTTTCATATATATATTTTGTAGTATAGGTAATGTTGCATTTTTTGCTACAAATCTGCTAGCTATGTCTGCTAGATCTATTAATTGTGCTAGTTCTACTGTAATTTTCATGGAAATTTGGTTTAAAGATTAAAGATACAAGATTGAATATGTTTTTTATTTTCAGTAATTGCGTAAATCTGCCATATTATTGAATCGATTTAATGCTTCTTTGTATTCCTCTACTCAAAATTCTGGACATTTATAAGATGTGAAATAAAGTTCAGCATATCATATCCATCGTGACATAAAACCTGATGTCCTTTGTGCTTGATCTCATTTTGTTCTCACTACAAGCTCTATAGGTTCAATATCTCATAGATCTAATGATTTTGTCAGGTCTTCTTCTGTAATGTTTCAAAAATCAATATTATTTTCACTTAATTTTTTTATTCATCTTAATATTTCGTCTCTTCATCAGTAGTTGACAGCAAAAACAAAATATTTATCAGAGTTACATTTTGTTGTCTGTGTTTTATTATCCAAATACTCTTTAAAATCTTGTGTGATACCATCTGGATTACCTATCCATTTGAAGTTTATATGGTTATCTATAAGTATTTTATCTAAATCATCATCAACTAATTTATACATATTCATTAAAAAATCAAACTCTTCTTTGGGTCTTTTGTGAGAATTTTCTGTACTTAATCACCAAAGTGTAAAGATTTTTATATCTGTTTGTGTAAATGTATATTTTATTAATTCAACTCACTTTTCATATCATATAATATAAGCTTCAGGAATTGTTTTGTTGTTTGCTTTTGCTCGAGTTCTATTTCAATCTGGTATAATAGCTACATGTTTGGGATAAATCATTTATTACAATTAATAACTAATAACTAAAAGCTAGTAATGACAAATATTTTTTGAAACAAAAAAATAGCAAGCTATTTGATAATTATCTGATTGAAAAATTCAAGGAAAGATAAAATAGCACTTAGTACTTCATTAAATGATCTCTCAGTATAGTTTAAATGATTTTCAGTCTGTAATATTTACTTTTACTATATTCCCAATTTTCGCTGATTTTGATGATTTTAGTATTATCTGTTTCATGTTGTCTGTATATCATATTATGTTTCATTGATTTATTTCGTTAATCAAAACATCTTTGATTGATCAGATTTCTTTTTGATTATTTTCTATAGATATTTTTTTAAGTAAATTATTTAACTTTGACCATCTAGCATGTTTAACTTTATATGGTATATCGTCAGGATATTTTCTTTCTGCTATTGTTCATGGTCTGGTAGAATAGATTCACATATATATCATATCAAATTTTCCATATTCCACCATTTCAAGAGTGTCGTTGAAATCTTTTTCTGTTTCTCAAGGGAATCATATAATAATGTCTGTTGTAATGCTTATAACTCTAGATAATTTACGTATATTATTTACAAAATTTTTAAACTGAGATGCTGTATATCATCTAAACATCTTTTTTAAAATATCATCTGAACCTGATTGTAAAGGCATATGGATGTGTGGGCAAAGCTTATGTTCTTTCTCGTGTAATTCTAGTAATTCTGAAGAATAAAATGTCGGATATGGAGACGTATATCTAAGTCGCTCGAGTCATTTTATCTTTAAAATTTCTTTTATTATCTGGATGAAATCTGGATGCTTATTTACTATCTGCCCTATCAAAACTATTTCTTTTGCTCAATTTTGGATGTGTGACTTAGCTTCATCAACTATCTGTTGTACAGGAAAATTTTTTTCCAATCATCTTGCATATGGAACAATACAGTACGCACAAAATTGGTTACATCATGTGGATACTGGAACATATGCTGTTGAATTATGGCTATTCATAGATGTATTGATTCAATTTGGGATTATCTTTTCATATTCATTGATAATTTCACTATCGTATTTTATCTTATATCATATTTTGGGTAATATCAATGGTAAGAATCATACATCATCTATTCTAAAAAATAATTCTATATTTTTTCGTTTTTGAATGAGGTTATGAAATAATGGATTAAAAGCATGATTTATACCTACAATATTTCAATTTTTAAGGATAGACTCATTTCATTCATTTATTTCATCTGTAGTCAATCAAATTATTTCTGGATTATGAGTTTTGAGTGATCACATAAAATTTCATATTTTAAACTTTGAATCTTTATTGATTTTACTATTCCTTAAATTGTGCTGTATCATACATCATGTAATCCAAACTTTTTGATGTTTTCAGATTTCTTTTAGTTTACCTGTTATTTTATCTTCTGCTTTTTGTTTTACTGAACAAGTATCAAAAATAACTATATCCGCCTTGGTAATATCTTCTGTATAAGAAAATCAACAATTTAATAAAATTGCTTTAATCCTAGCTCCATCTGAGTAGTTCATTTGACAACCAAATATTAGAATGTGGAACTTCATTTAAATAACAATTAAAAACTAATAAATAATAATTATGAAGAATAAGTTGATATTGATTAAAGTTTTGGATGCAAGAAAAAAACTGTTTGCATTAGTAAGGCGAAAATTTAAGTTTTATTTTGATAAAATATAAAAATATTTATTTTTTTTTATTAGATGTTAATATTATCATTTATAGTAATAGCTTTTTCTATGATTGTTTATTACTACCCTACTTATTATATTTCTGAATTAAGTATAAGTTTTTTGCCCTATATTATAGTTTTGAACTTAATTATTTTAGTCAGCCTGTTTATAAAATTTCGTAAATTTAAAATAAATTCTGGAAGTATCAAAAAACTTTTTATTGGTATATTTATACTTTTACATTGATTTGTTTTCTTGATATATTCTAGAGAATTTAATCAATTTTATAATTTAAAATTGGATGATACTATATCATCGAGTACTTGATTGACTATGTTATATGCCAATATACACAAAAATAATTATGATTATACTTGAATAAAAAATCTTATAGAAAAAGAGAATCCAGATTTACTTATGTTTGTTGAATTTGGAGAGAGTCACTATAATAATTTGAAAGATTTTTTACAAAAAAGATATCCTTATATAAATAGTACTAGTTGGTCAAAAAAATTTATTTGAAGTATGGTCTTTTCAAAATATCCAATAGAAAATCGAGCGGATGATTTTCCTCAATGAAATCGAAGATATGCTTATTTTCAAGTAAAATTGGATAAAAGTGATTACTATATTTATTTGGTACATACAAGCTCTCCAGATAGCTATAGTCATTATACAATGAGGAATGAGCAATTAAAGCTCTTTTTAGATAATTTCAAATTACATCAAAAACAGCATAGAGATAATAATGATAATGTTATGATTGTTTGAGATTTTAATATATCTCCATGGAGTATTTTTTATGAAAATTTCCAAAATGGATTATGATCTGGGTTAGTTAATTTAACTAGAAAATCACCAATATTATTTAGCCGATATCTATTTCCCTTACCAATTTTTTGGTCTCATATAGATCATGTGTGGGTTAATCTTGATGTGAGAGAATTATATTTAAAATCAATAAAAGTTAATTGATCAGATCACAGGGGCTTATTGATAAAAATAAAGTAAATAGAAATTTTAAAGTCTATCCTTAAATTATAGTAAGGAAATCAATAAAATTTTGCCCTCATTTTAGGACTGCGTTTTTTTTCAGAAAACTTGCAAAATCTAGCTAAAAGATTATAATTATGTATCTCAAAAAACAAAATTTTTAAAATATAAAGCAATTAGATGTCAGACAAAAAAGACGAGCAAAAAAGCAATATTGAGCTTTGATCAGATGTTTTTTTTGAAATGGAAGGTGAAAACTGGGATAAAAATAAATGAACAAAACCACAATTTCTTATAAGTACAGATTCATTACCATGATTTGGGCTGGATTTGATTTTTGATCTTGCTAAATCTAGTGGATTTGATGGTGTAGATCTAGCTATGTGGAAAAATTTTGATGCATGGAATGTAAGTTATGTAAAGAAAATATCTAAAAATTATGATTTACCTGTAAGAGTTGTTCAGGTTTCAAGTAATGTTAATGAAAAAGAATTAAATAAAGCTCTTGATATATGTGATGCTACATGAGCTGATACTATATGTATAAATTCACCTAAATATTTTAATTATAAGTCTTTCAATTTCTTATCTGATAATATAAATTTTTATAGAAAGCATAATAAAAATCTTAATTTTGCTATAATAAATCCTGAAGATTCTAATTTTTTTGCTTTGCCTATTCCAAAATATCGTTTTACAAATATAGTTGAAATTATTAAAAAATACTGATGTTATATATGATTAGATATATCCAATATGAATATGGAATGATTTGAATCTATATTTATGAGAAAACTGAATGACTTTTTGCCTTATGTAGCTGTGTTGTATTTTTCTGATAAAACTAAGGTTTGAGAATGACATGTTTTACCTGGTGAATGAATAATGAAGTTACCTGCTTTGTTGAAAAAGCTTAAACAGAGCGGATTTTATCGTTATATAAGTGTGAAGGTTAATGTAGATAAATCTGACTTATCTGATCCAGATAAGGTTAATTTGATATTAAAAAAAACTATAGCATATTTGAAAGAAAATTATGATGATGTGAAAATAGACTAAAAATAAATAATTATTAATAGGTTTATTTGGAATTGATAAATATGTGAATACTGAAATTTATTAGAGATCTCATAATATATCCTTTTGATAAGGATAAGAAAAATAATAGATTTTCTAAATTATTAGAAGGAATATTAAAAAATTATCCTTCTTTTTTATGGATTAAACCCAATATAAAAAAGATATTTATTGCGCCTTTTCTTATAATTTATTATATGTTTAAAAAAAATCTCTAATTAAAAAGACTTTATTAAACCAAATATGTTTTTATATTTAAATTTTCTAATTACTAATATAGTCTCTTTCTATGGGGCGATTCTTTCCCCATACCCCTTGAAATACTTTTTGGCATTGCTCCAAAAAGTATTCAAAAAAATCTAGAAGAATCAATCGACGCGTGATTTTTCTAATTTACTATCTATATAATCTTTTCAGTAATGAAATCTTAATAATTGATATAGATAGATTATTATTTTGCTTTTGTCGTTTTAGTTGTTTTTGCTTTGGGAGCTTTGGGCTCTTTTTTTTCTTTTATAATTTCTTTTTCTACTTCTTTTTTGGCACTACCCTGCTCTTTCCCAGATAATTTTGCATAAATCTGTTTTTCTACTTCTAGATTTTCGGATTTCTGTCGATCAACATCTATTCATAATTCTTCTGTGATTTTTTGTAGAATAAAGAATTTTTCTAAGCTGAGTTTAGATGATTTTTTGATCTCTTCTATCATTTCAGTTTTCTTTTCTTCTCATATTTGTGTGTAATATTGATTTACTTTTTCTTCTCATCCAAATCTTTCTTCAAATGATTTTAGTCTTACTTTAAATTCTTCTGTTACCAATGTTTGAGGTATATATATTTTCATATACTTAGATTGAACTTTTTGTAGAAAAGTATCTATAGATTGCATCAATGTATTATCTTCTTTCTGTTTAGCTATTTCTTTTTTTATATATTCAATCAACTGTTCATGTGTTTTTACTTCGCTTTCTTTACCAAATAATTTTTCTATAGTCTCTGAAGTAAGTTCTGGAAGTACAACTTTTTTAATATCTTTGATTATAAATCTAATCTCTTTTATAGTTAGATTTTCTTTTTTATTTACAAGCAATGTGGGTATTTTTTTACTATCATATGGAGTTGTAATAGATTCATCTTTTTTCTTATCTACAAAGGTATCTTGGAAATATTTTTCTTCAGCAAATTCCTGTTCTCATAAATAAATATGTGATTTGTCTGTAATATTTCAATCGGCATCTAAGTATTCAACAAGTATTTTGGAAACTGTTTCTAATGTGATTATATCTGCTTCTTGGTAGTCAGCATAATTTTTTTTGATAGATGTAATTGCATTATCTATTTCTTCTTGAGACACTTGGATATCTATTTTATCCATCTTCTCTGTCTGTCGTTTAGAATCTGTAATCTCTACTTCTGGATAAGCATCCAATTTCATTGTTATTATAGTCTCCTCTTTTTCTAATTTCTGGTTAAAGTCATATGGTTCTCAAATAAATTTAATCTGAGCGTTTTCTTTTAATGTTTCTTGTATTCATAAATTTACAGCTTCTTCATAGATTCACATCTGTAAGTATTCAGCTTTAACATTTTTTTCTACTATATCCAATGGGACGAATCATTTTCTAAATCAAGGCAGATCCATATCTTTTTGGAATTGTTTAATTACTTCTTTTTTCGCTTTATCCAATTCTGCTGGAGTGATAATTAGTTCGATTTCATAGTTGGATGAAACTCATTTAGTCAGTTTTTTTTGCATAAGAAAAAATTATGTATTAAAATCGGACCCTATAATACACAAGGAGAGTCCGATTTCAATTGAAAATATTATTTGATATTGTTTTTAAAAAATTTTAGTCTAAAGGTGGTAATTCTATAGCTGATTGATTTCGTATTGGATCTGGATTAGTACTAAATGTTACTGTGTCACATGCACTTTTTCGTGATACACCAGCGTTTATTCATTGTGTTCAAGGATAACATATTTGTAAAGGACAACGTGTTCAGGCAGTTATTGGTAGTGCTAGTCTTATTGTTCAGATAGCTCCTGTATTACAACTAGCAGCAACACCAAGCTCTGTATCTCAATCCAAGTTTAAAGTTGAAAGTTGAATCTGTCAATACACTCTAATTTTTGATTTTGTTGATGTGTTTCAAACTGTAAGATTATCTCTTATCGTTGTATTGCCATTTACAAATAGTGCTGGTCGATATTTAGTGTTTTTTGCACTAATTATATTCGCTATATATGCTGTATAGTTATCAGCAAAGCCAAAAAAATCTGCAGTTGGAGTAGATCATTTCACTATAAGAGTTCAAGAAGTCACTGTTGCATATCAGTTTATATCTGTCCGTCAATTTATAAAATCATGAATCTTTGTTCATCGACTTGTGCTGATTGCTTGTCCTGTAGTTGGTACAGTTTCTCAAGTTAAAATATTACCTGCTAATGCTATTGCACTTACAGTAACTAAGAATGTAATTATAAATAAAGATACCTTTCTTGAAATAAATTTTCTAATTTTTGTAGATAACATTTTGTTTAATAATAATATAAAATATTTTAAATAATTAAATAACTATTTTAGTTTCCCCGGAAACAACTATTAGATGATCGTGTTGAGAATCATCGACCACATCAACCACTCACATTTACTATTGTTGAACAACCTGTTCACAATCAACTACTAGATGATAATGTTATAGTCCATGCTCCTATTGCTCACAATGTTGCGTTTATTCCAAAGCTTGTCTGTCAACTAAATTGCGCTCAATCAGTATCTGCATATCATGATAAACTATATATTAGTTTATAATTTGCTCGAGGACTTATTTCTCAAGAAAGAACAGTAGTTCATCATGATGTAATTGCTGAAGGATTTGCTGTGATGGAACAAGCAAGTGGGTTGTATTGACATGATAGATTACATTCAAATAATGAATCATCCTTGTTATTTATTCAATTATCACATTGTTCTCATGCTTCTATTATTCAGTTTCAACAAGTAACGTTTAATATACAAGCACTTCAACTTCGATTATATCAAGTATTACATGTATAACGACATCCTGTAGTACTAGGTGATGTATTATATGCTGTTGCACTATTAGCAGGAGACCAAGATGTTCAGTTCCATGTCTGAGTATAACCACTTACTGTATTCCATATTGTTCATGTGATTGGTTTTGCAGAACAATTATATGTTTGAGTTTCTCGTTGACAACTAGAATTACATCAATCTCAATTATTTGTATTATTATCATCACATTGTTCTCATATTTGAATTGTTCAGTTTCAACATGCAACATTTAATATACAAGCACTTCAACTTCGATTATATCAAGTATTACATGTATAACGAC
>CAYSXV010000006.1:30074-34248 GCA_964435215.1 uncultured Candidatus Peribacteria bacterium
CAGTTTCAACATGCAACATTTAATATACAAGCACTTCAACTTCGATTATATCAAGCATTACATGTATAACGACATTGTGTAGTACTAGGTGTAATATTATATGTATATACATTATTTGGATTCCATGATGTACATGTAGAACCGTTGGATGCTTGACAGGTCTGAATTATTCCTATTGCTGTATTTGCTGTAGCATTAAGGGGTAATAATATACAAGAATTATTTTGAGTTTCTCGTTCACATATAGAACTACATCAATCATTATTTTGTAAATCTCAGTCATCACATTGTTCACTTCACTCTAATATTAAATTTCAACACACTGCAGTAATACTACATCCTACTCATCATAAATTTACTCGACTTGTTCAATCACATCATTGGAAACATTGATTTAAAAATCTGACTGATCATCAATAACTTATATTACATGATGCGCTAGCATTATTAGATATTTTTATTATTCAGTCTATTGTAAGTTGGATTCATGCTAGCATTGAACTAGGATTACCTATACCTATATTTCAACCTAAATTATATATGTTTGTATCTGTTGTTATCCGAGAAGTTCAATTCCAGAATGGAGTTGCTCATATTATTCAATCTTGTAAAAATCATGTTGCTCACCTAGCTCAAGTCGCTCAATTAATTCCATTAGCTCAAGTCGCTCAGTTAATTCCATTAGCTCCAGTTGCTCAATTAATTCCATTAGCTCAAGTCGCTCAAACTGTTCATGTTAATGATCCTCATGAGAATACTATATCTGTTGATATAAAAATCATTTCTCAATTACTATTTATTCATAATATACTATCGATATTTGTTATGTTGTTTGCTACATCTCGTCATATATTATCTTTATATAGTTTTATTTTTTTTGTATCATTGGGATTTATATCAAATAATCTCACACCACTATCACTTCAATCTACTGATATTATAATCCTTTTGATTGTTTGGACTGCATTATCTAAAGAAGTTTCAACATTTACAAGTGCAAATACTGCAATAGATCCAAATCAGATTATAATACTTAAAAAAATCATAATAAGATTGCGTAATCTAATCTTATGTTTTGATCATATTTTGTTGCTATGAAAATTTAAATTTTTCATTATTGTTTTTATATTTATTAAAATATACTATTATTATATTTAATAAATCATGATTTGTCAATTTTTGATGTTCTTTTTTGAATATTTATAACTCCTTATAATGCTTGTTATTACTGTGTTTTATATTAAAAAAATCAAACTCTTGATAAAAAGTTTGATTTTAATTGAAAATATTATATTTTTTTTATTAATCTTCACATCATGCTTGTGATGGATTATCAAATATCTGTTGTGTACAAGAAGCCATAGTTCATCCATTATATCCATTACACTTCCAACTAAACCAAAAGTCCCACATATTGTCTGGTACTGGATGTGCATGACAGTAATTATTTTGACTTTGTCATACTGTACAGAAATAATGATCAGAATCGCAGACTCCGTTAATTGGTTTATGTGCTCGACAACTAGCTGTTTGTGCGTTTAAAGTACAAGTCCATGTTCGGTTTTTATATCATGTAGGTGTATTATTATTTGTTGCAGGACTTGGGGTTGCTGTTCAAGTTAAACATAGATTTGGATTGCTTGGTGCTGATGCTAGATTCTGATTGTGAGCAGATCAACATGCTGGAGCAGTACAAGCATTGAGTGGTTCCCATCAAGAAGGACTACATCATTTGAAACAATAACCGTCATATCTAATTTCTCAGTAATTTGTGGAAGTACAACTTGTTGAACTTTGTCATACTTTTATATTACCATTTACATCTAATGGTGCTGTCGGACTTTCTTCTCATATACCGACTTTTCATAAGAAAACAGCTGCTTTTTGATTCATATTTTTCATTGCTACACGGATACCAACTTGAGTAATCATTCATACGATATCATTTATGACTAATCAATAATTAGCAGAATCAGAATTAGATTCATTTTTTCGTTTTCATAAATATGTTGTAAACCATCCGTTGTTTGTACGTACATCTCAATTTGTCGTAGATCAAGCGTTGTTACCTGCAAATAATTTTTCAACTATTGCTGTTCAACTAACTACTAATTTTTGACTAGGATATGCTGTTCATATACCCACTCTTCATGAAATATATAAATCTTTTTGATATCTACCTGTACCAAATACATCAAGATTATAAGCTGGTGATGTTGTTCATATTCATATATTATTTCAACTTGTTATAGTGATGGCTGCTGGTAGTCGAGATACATTACTTCTTACAATACTTAAACTTCAATCTGGACTAGATTTTAATTCCCATAGATTTGCAAAATAACTACCTATTGTTCCAAATCTTAAACGTGAATATCAATCAATAGAAAATATACCAAGACCCTGATCTCCAGTCAATGTATTTACTTGGAGGTTATAAGATGGAATTGTTGTTCATATTCATAATCTACCCCCGACATATAAATCTTTGGTGAATCTACCTGTACCAGTAACGTCTAAAGTATAAGTAGCTACTGTGGGTATTGCACCACCACCTATTCATACTTTTCAATTTGTATTTACGTATATGCCATATAAACTATTACTCGTAATCGCTACGGCATCATCTGATGTAAGGTGTAATGTTGTTGTTCATCATCATCCACATGCATCATCGTATATGTAACTATTATCTCATATTTTTATTCATTTATTATCTATATTGCTACCACATGATACTTCTAACATATCTGATATTTGAATGTTATTATTTGAAAGAACTTTAAGTCAGTATGATGATCAGGTATAACTTAGTCGGTTACTTCATAATCTTATATTCATAGTTGCAATATGATTTCATAGATTATCTGCAAATCAAGTTCATGTTTCTCATTGAATTCACTGTATTCATTGAATTCACTGTGCTCAAGTATTTCATTGTGTTCAAGTATTTCATTTAATTCACTGTATTCATTGTGGTCATGTTGCTCCTATAGCTCCTGTATTTCATTGAATTCATTGTGGTCAAGCTGGTCATGTTGCTCACATTGCTCCTGTTGTTCATGATCATACTCATGGTATTCACTGTATTCATTGTTCTCCTGTATTTCATTGTATTCATTGAATTCATTGTGGTCATGTTGCTCCTATTGCTCCTGTTGTTCAGTTGATTCAATTTGTTCAAGTATTTCACTGTATTCATTGAATTCATTGTTCTCCTGTATTTCATTGTATTCATTGAATTCATTGTGGTCAAACTGGTCATGTTGCTCCTATTGCTCCTGTTGTTCAGTTGATTCAATTTGTTCAAGTATTTCACTGTATTCACTGAATTCATTGTTCTCCTGTATTTCATTGTATTCATTGAATTCATTGTGGTCAAGCTGGTCATGTTGTTCACATTGCTCCTGTTGCTCAAGTCGCTCATTGTGCTCAAATAGATCCTGAGGCTCATTGTATCAATGTTTTTAATACAAAAATCATTTCTCAATTACTATCTATTCATAATATTTTCTCTACTCAAGTTAAATCATTTGCTTCATTCCAAGATATATTGCCAGTATATAATTTTATTCTATGGTTAACATCTGCGTTTATATCAAATAATCTTGTAGCTTCGTTATCTGTTCAATCTATAGATATCATAATTCTTTTTATGGTTTGTATAGAATTATCTAAATTTGATTGTATATTTAAATTGGCAAATACAACTATAGATCAAAGTCAAATTATGATACTAAAAAAAATCATAATAATATTTAGTATTTTAATCTCGTGTTTTGATCAAATTTTTTTATTTTTAAAATTTGAATTTTTCATTATTATTTTTGTATTTATTAAAATATATTTCATATTATACTCCATAAAATTTAGTTTGTCAAATATTTAAAGCCTTTTTGGGGTATAAATAGCATTGAAAAAAGATATAATATTGTTAGTATGTAAGTCAGATTTTTTAGTATTTGCCTATTTTTATGCCACGTATAGAAGATGTTATACAAGAATTATGAGTTCAAAAGCAAGTTTTTGCAAAATTTTATGAAAAAATAATGGATAAACCAATGACTGCAAAAGTTGCTACTGTGTCAGATAAAAATCTTGAACAGATAAAAGAACTAATGAAAAAAAATGAGTCTAAAATAAAGAAAACTACTTCTGAACCTGCAAAATTTTT
>CAYSXV010000007.1:0-30142 GCA_964435215.1 uncultured Candidatus Peribacteria bacterium
TTTAGCAATACTTATTTTAATAGTAAAGTCAAGCTTATTTTTGAACTTTAAAATGTTCCTTAATATGCTTTTTAAAAAGGTTTCATTTCTCTTCGAAATTCTTTCGTATGCTATAGCTAGGAGATGCTGTAGACAATAAACATATCTTTCATTTGGATGTTTTTTGAAAGGCAAAATCTACAGCTAATGACATATCGTCTGTTTCAAAAAAATTTATATTATGATTATTTTGTAATGATTCTTTGATTTTTTTTCATGATGGTGAAAATAGGACTATGTTTCTTATATTTGATTTATTTATATGCTTTGCTAACTCATCAAAATTATATCCTCTATCTGTTCATCATAAAAATATTGTATCAATTCTTTTATTTAGTGATTTTATGGCTTGTATAGTACTTTCTGGAGTTGTTGATATTGCATCATCATAGAAATCTATAGAATCATATGTTCATACAAACTCTAGTCTATGTGGTAATCATATGAAATTATTGATTGTCTGTTTTGCTGATTTTATATCAATTCATAATTGGTCTATGGTTGCTAATATTGCACATATATTTTCTAGATTATGTTCTCATAACAATTTAACATCTTTTGTAGAAAATATAGGATTTCAATCTTTTGTGAAAAATCATTTTTCCCATGAGTAAGTTCAGTTTTTTCAATATGATATTATATTTTTGTATTGTTCTTGTATATTATATTGTGAGAGTGTACTTTTACATACTATATTTATTTCGGATCACTGTAATATATTTAATTTGGCATTTAAGTAATTTTCAAATCAATTATGCCAATCTAAATGTTCTGGAAATATACTTCATAATATAGATATATAGTTTTTTTTATGCAAAAATTCTAGCATATAACTCGAAATCTCACATACAACATAATCATATTCTTGTTTAAAATCTATCTCATCTAATACTGGAATTCATATATTTCATACAAATTTGATATTTTTACCTGAATCTTTTATGGCTTGATATAAGAGCGTAGATATTGTAGACTTTCATTTACTTGCCGTTATTCATATAATTTTTCATTTATAGTTATCAAAAAATAATTGCATTTGAGTTATTATTTGTTTTTTGACTGGTATCAGCTCTTTATTAAGGTAGATGGAGGATCATGCGGTTTTTAAAATGATGTCATATTCGGAAATATTTTTTAAATAATCTTTTCAACTTATAGATTTTATTGATTGAGGAATATTGTCTAATTTATTCCAATCTAATATAGTTATTTTTGATGGATTAATATTATTTTTTAATAAAAAGTTGAGACTTGATTTTCATTCTAAGCCAAATCATAGTATGGCTATTTTTTTGTCTAATAAATCTGATATTTTCATAGCTTTGCCAATGAGTAAAAGCTTTTATCATGCTTTATAAATATAAAAAAAATAGATTCTATTGCAAAGCATATTTGTATAATTAAATAATTTCTACTTATATTGTTTCTATAACATGAATAAATTTGATAAATTTATAATAAAATCTGCGAAATTTAATGAAGAATCATCCAAAGCGATTTTCAATTTTAGTTTTGATGGTAGTATTTTTTTTGTAGAAGAAATTGATTTTGTTTGTAAATGATTTGATATTAGAAAAAATATAGACAAAAATATTATAGAATGATTGCTTTTCCATATATCTATTGCTGTGGCTATAAGCTATTATAAATTGTGTCCGACTAAAGAAATTATTTTAGAAAGCTGATTGTTGGATGATAAACAGAAAGAATTCTGGAGAAAATTTTATATAAATTGACTTGGAGAATATTTTTTTAAAAATCAGATATCACCATTGGATTTATGTCATTTTGTAAATGATGAATCTTTAGAAATAAATAAATATAGTAAATTTAATGTTAATTCAGAAAAAGCATTGGTTACTTTGTGATGATGAAAAGATAGCCTTTTTGTAAGCGAGTTGTTTCAAGATTTTTGAGTAGATTTTGATACATGCACATTTGGTAAGGATTATGTATTACATAAGTCTGTATCAGATAAGATATGCGTGCCTAGACTGATAATAAATAGGAAAATGGATCCGAAACTTTTCGATATGAATATACAATGATATTATAACGGACATGTCCCTATTACAGGCATTATAGCTTTTGTTTTGCAGATGGCCGCTTACCTATATGATTATAATTATATAGTACTAGCTAATGAAAAAAGTGCAAATGAGCCCAATACCTATATGGATGGGATTGCTATAAATCATCAATATAGCAAAAGTTTTGAGTTTGAAAAAGATTTTGATCGATATGTAAAAAATTATATTTCGACTGATGTTAAATATTTCAGCTTATTAAGATGAATGTATGAGATATTTATAGCTAAAGAATTTATAAAATATTGAAAATATTTTGATGTATTTAGTAGTTGTAACAATAATTTTAAAATAATAGAACAAAATAAAACAACACAAGATAGACGATGCTGTAAATGTCCCAAATGTGCTTTTGTTTATAGTATATTTAGACCGTTTATTACGGATGAACAAGTAAAAATTATTTTTTGAAAAGAATTATATCAAGATGAATGATTAGAAAATTTATTTATGGAACTTCTGGGTATATCTGGTATAAAACCATTTGAATGTGTCGGTACAAATGAAGAAGTTGTTTTGGCTATGTATATGTATTATAAACAAATAAACTCAAAAAAAATCCCCATTGTGTTAAAGATTTTTGAAAAAGATATATTGTCCCAAATAAATAAATCTGATTTTATAGATCTAGAAAAAAAACTATTTAATTTGTATACAGATGAGGATTTGATTCCAGAAAATATAAAATCTAAACTTTTGAACCATTATAAAAATGATTAATAATTTTTTTATATGGTTTTATAAATACTTTCTATCTTTTTTACCGTTTCGTCTCGAGAAAAGACCTTTGTAGGTATATTTTCTATATTTCATTTTAAGATTTCTTGAATTCATTTTATTATTTCTTGAGAAGATCTAGGATTAATAAATTTTACTTTTCATCGTACAACTTCTGGTATAGATGCGATATTGGTTGTTAGAAGAGTTTTGCCCATAGCAACACTTTCTGTATGTACTGATCAAAATCATTCTGAAATAGATGGCGCAATAACTATATCTGAGCATGATATTAAATTACGTAATTCTTGCATTTCAAATCAATCAAAAAGTTGAATTTTTTCAGGATTTATTTTTATATATTGTAGAATCTCATGTCTTATCTTATTTTTTCTTTTAGAATTTATTAAATTAAATAATAATTTTATTTTAGGATCGATTTTGAGTATTTCAGGTATGGCTTTTACTAAATAGTCTATACCCTTTGATTTTCAAGCATGTCAGTAATAGAGTAGTGTGATTTTATTTTCTAATCAATATTTATTTTTTAATAATTGTATTTGAGATCAATTTGTTTTATTTGGATTCCAAAAATCTGTATCTACACCATTATGAATCATTCTCATTTTTTTATCTGGTATATTGTAGCTTATCCTAAGCGAATTTAGCGTATATGTAGAAACACAGTGATATATATCATAAGGAAATTGGAATATTAAATTTTCAAATGTTCTATAAAAAAATCAGTAAAACTTTCATTTATAAAAATTTCGTAATTTTCAAAAAATTTCATGTATTGTGAGTATTACTTTTTTATGAAATAGTAATCATAATATAGAGGCTGGTATAGCTCATCAGTAGGTACTTGTATGTATTATTTTTATATCTTTATTTTTTCTTAATATTTTTGCTCATAAAAAAATAGAAATAAAAATAAATTTGATTCTTGTTTTTCATGTTCTGTAAAATGTTATATTATCTAATTTCTCTAATTTTTCGAGTTTTTTATCAAAATGGCTTGTTAAAACAGATATTTTGTATCATTTATCTATTAATCTTTGTGTTATGTTTTCAAAAACAGTTTCTAATCAACCTTTGTGTGGTGTGAAATAATCTAAGACGAATAAAATATGCATTAGAAGTACAAGATGAAAGATTAAATATACTAGGTGATTTGGATTATATATAAAAAAAAAGTCATTAATAACAATTCAAAATTTTGTACTTCGAAATTTGACAAATCTTATAAATGTTGGTATAATTAGTTTTGTATCACATTTTATGGATTCAAATAATATTATGTGAATAAAAACAAAAATTCATGAACATATAAAATGCTGAATTGAATGTAGTGTTCATAAGCATATTTGTAAACATTGACATAATCATATTCACAAAGCTATGCGTTGTATAGATCATATGCATCATCATTGGCTACATGTTTGAGAATTGGTTGTGATATCTTTTATGTCGTTTTTTACTTTTATTTTTGCTTGAAGTGTCGGTTTGCCAAACAACACTATTTTTGACTATCCTTTAAAAAAAGTTTCTACTCTTGAATGTAGGACTCTTTATTGGGACGATATGCCAGAAAATTGTAAGATAGATTTGCCAATTATTCATTGAGCAAATTATGATAAATATGAAAATTCAGCTTGATATAAAGATATATATACTACATTATGGTGAGCTTCTTATAGTGAAAATTGGAATGGAAATGTATGAGCACATGCTGGTATAGATATTGCCACAGCTCGTGGTACTCCACTTTATTCTATAGGGAATTGAAAAGTTTATTTTGCATGATGGAATAGTGCATATGGAAATGTAATTAAAATAAAATATTTATATAAATGAGAATACATATATGTTATTTATGCTCATATGGATACTATAGAAATAGAACAATGAAAAACTGTAAGTAAATGACAGCGTATATGAACAGTTTGAAATTCTTGAAATACTTTTGGTGCTTTATGATGATATCATGTTCATTTTCAGGTTGCAAAGGATGCATGATGATGGCCAAAATATTCATATCTAAATTGTCCAGATTTAAGTAAATGACATTATAAAATTATTAAGGAATGACTTTGTAGAGAACAATTATTAGCTAATGAATATGACCCAATAAAATTGATAGAATGAAATTATTCTATGCCGGTATTGGTCGAAAATAATACATGATCTAATAAAGTCATAGATAATATAATTCCAGCAAATACTATAACTACTTGAAATACAGAGGTTCCATCTGATGCTTTAATAAATACCTCAACAAATATAATAATAAATAATCCGGTTTTACCTGTTATCCCAGTAGTTAAAGATAATACAATAATAAATAATGTTATTGATGTAATAGCTGATCAACAAATAAAAAGGGAAAATTTAATATTGGATATTAGCTGATTAGATCAATATGCGCAACACTTCTGGAATCAAAATGAAATATGGATAGAAAGTGATTTGAGTTGAAGAAATTTAAAATTATGAGATGAAGGTTTGATTATAATTAATTTAAATAAAAAAAATCCTACTGAAAAATATAATTGAATACTATCTATTCCGTTTACTTTGATGTCTACAAATACAAATGTATGACTCAATCTAACTAGTATTAAACTCGTTAATGATGGTAGAATAGAAATAAAAGTTAAATGAAATAATATATGAACAAGTAGTGTTTTGATTAATTTTGGATGAAAAAAGATAACTAAGTTGTCTTTAAATGTTGTAAACTAAAATAATTAATAAACATAGATTAAAACTGCGTGATAAACATTAATCAAAAAAACTTATAATAAAAAACCCCGATATTTTGCGGGGCTTTTTTTATTTGATAGGGTAGTCAAAAACTATTGTTATTGATATAATTTCGACTCTTAGAAAACTCTCATTTTATTCAAGTTTTCTTAGAGTCTCGATTAAAAACTTTTATTCACTAGCTACTTCAGCTATTTGATCTTCTACATCGTCTTGTGCTATCACAAGAGCTGCGTCATCTAAAACTTTTTTTCACATTCTCATTTCTTTAATTTTATTTTGAATATCTTTTTCTAGATTTTTCTTTACTTTTTCATCATTTTCTACTGCTTGTGCAAGTTTCTCTTTTCATTGAAATTTCTGGTTTCATATACTATAAAATGCTCATCATTTTCATATTAATTTGAGTATTACTCAAGCTTCTATTATATCCAATGTTTTGTCATATCACATTTTCCATTTTACAGGAAGTTCAGCAGTCTTGAATGGAGCAGATATTTTGTTCTTAGCAATTTTAATCTTTGCTAAATATCAGATTTGTTCTTTTTCTTCCATGATTTTATCTCATTTTCTTATTTCTATCCTCTGAGAAGCAAAAAATTTGAGTGCATTTCATCCTGGAGTAGTTTCTGGATTACCAAACATGATTCATATTTTCATCCTTATCTGATTGATAAATACGCATGTTGTTCAGCTTTTTGCTAATATTGAAGCTAATTTTCTAAGTCATTGAGACATCATCCTAGCTTGTAATCACATATATGAATCTCACATATCTCATTCTACTTCTGCTCTAGGAACTAAAGCAGCCACAGAATCTATAACTATAAGTTTTACTGCTCATGATTTTGCAAGTTCTTCTGCTATCTGGAGTGCTTGTTCTCAGAAATCTGGTTGAGAAAGTAATAATTCATCTGTATTTACTCATAATGTTCTAGCATATTGTGGATCAAGTGCATGTTCTGCATCTATAAATGCTGCTATTTCTCAACGTTTTTGTATTTCAGCTATAGCATGTAATGCTATTGTAGTTTTACCAGATGATTCTGGTCAATAAATTTCTACAACTCTTCATTCTGGATATCAACCTCATAGTATAAGATCCAAAACATAAGATCCACTATGGAATGTACTTACTAGTCATACATTTGCATTGTCTCCCATCCTCATAATAGCTCATTTACCAAATTGCTTTTCAATGTTTGCAAAAGCATCCTTTAATAAGTCTTTTTTTCCTGTCATGTTTTATTTTAAATATATAAAGTACTTGTTATACTGTTGTTTCGAATTTTTTTTGTCGAAAGATCTCTTTCATTATATTCAGAGATTTCTCCACTAAGGTCGAAATGACGAGTATTTTTTTGATGACGTGAGTATAATAATAAGATTTGTAAAAAAATCAAGAGAAAATTTAGTAGTTTAAAACTAGCATATCTTAATCTGTCAAAAATATGATTGATTTTGTCAAAAAATGACTTGATTTTGTCAAAAATTTCCTTATATATGTTAGCGTACGTAGATAAGTAGGTCGATAGCCGAATAGAAATTTTATACTTTAATATTGTAAAAATGAACGTAGAAACTTTTGAAAAATTGTTTATCTGGAAAGAGAGTAAAGATTTGTTTGTAAATTTATGTAACAAATTTGCAGGTGCAGAATTTAAAGATTATTTTTATAAGAACCAATTGTTAAAAGCTACACTAGCTGTATCAAACAATATAGCTGAAGGGTATGAAAAATGATTTGGTAAGGAACTTATAAAATATCTTGGTATAGCAAAATGATCAATGTGAGAAGTAAAAAGCATGTTGATTGTGTGAAATGATTTGTGATATTTTACAACTGATGAATATTCCAAATTTATGGAATCTTTAAATAAAACAGTTGCATGAATCGTTTGATTTATAAAAAGCAAAACCAAAAAAGACGAAGAAAAATCTGAATTATTAAATTCAAATAAAGAAATTAACTAAAAATATTAGCTATCGATCTACTTTATTTACTAATATGTTATGTATGTTTAAAAAAAATGACCTGGATAATGTTCAAAAAGAACTTATTAACTTCTTTAAAAAAAACACAACTCAAGAGGGGATTACTCTTAGAGAAATTGCTCAAGCAATAGGAGTATCTCATCCTCAGACAGTTCTAAATAAACTAAATCAACTTGTTCTGAAATGATATTTTGTAAAAGATTGAAATTGATTTAGATTACTCAAAGAAACTATAGAAAATAAATTTACAGATATATTACAACTTCCTATCTATTGATTTGCTCAATGTGGAAATAAATGAAAATCTATAGTAGAAGAATATTCACAAGAACAATTGCCTGTTACATTAGCATTTTTAGGTACGAGTAATGTTGATAATTGTTTTTTTGTGAGAGCAAAATGAAATAGTATGGAGCCAAAAATTCAAGATTGAGACTTGGTTTTGATTAGACAACAGAATAGTTATGAACCAAATGATTATGTTTTTGTGATACACAATCAACTACCTAAACTTAAAAAAATTCTAAAAAAAGATGATAAAATTTATCTAGAATCAGTGAATAGATTTTTTGATAAACTAGAGGTAGATAAATATGATGAAGCAAAAATTATAGGTGTGGTGAAAAAAATCATTAAAAGTATGTAAATTCAAATATAAAATAAAAAAATCACTCATAATAGAGTGATTTTTCTTAATGTTGCAAATTATATATTATTTAATATATTTTTTATGTAAATAAAAACTTATTATATGAAAACATTAAGAGTAATTATTGCACTGTTGTTGCTTGTATCGGCGATGATGGTATTTGTCTTCCAATTTATGGGAGGACTTATACAGCTTCTTGATGTGTCCATACTTAATTCTATTCAATATGGAGTTTTATGGGCGCTAAATCACACACCGGGAATTTGGCTTTTTATATGGTTTATATTGTTAAACTTTATTCCTTACATTTTGCCTCGTTCTTGGACTGAAGAAAAACCTTCGCTTAACTTGTGTTAAAATCTTTGAAATTTAAAGAAAAATCATCCTGTTTTTTATGGGATGATTTTTTTTACATATATTTTAAAATTTGCAAAAAAATTAATTTTGAGTTATACTATATTATAGATATTTTACTTTTTGATTTGTTATATTTATGATAGAAAATAATATTCATAATTATGAAAATGACGGAAATGAAAAAAATATCCCCCAAAAGGAAGAAATAGAATTGAATGTTGATAAAAAAGATATTCTTAAAACTATAGATGAATTTAAAAAGGAATATGCGGAAAAGATAAAAATATTAGAAGAAAAATTATGACAACTTGGAGAAAAAATAAAAAAAAATATGACTGAAAATGATTTTTTAAATTCTGATGCTTATATAAATGGTTTTATTTGACAAATTGAATCTGTTTCTGAAAAAATTCAATCATTTATATATCCTCAAGTAAATGATAAGATAAAAAGTTTTAATAAATATATAGATGATAGTTATTCTTTGATTGATGATATTTTGACTGATAAAAAATTTTATTCAGATAATGTTTTTGATGATTTGAATGATTCTATAATAAGTATATTTAATTATAACGATTATGATTATGTTGATATAGATCTAGATAAGCCAAGAGTTGACGAAATGTTTGATTATATAAAAAATAAAACAAATGATAGGACTAGAATATTTATTTCAAAATTAGAAAATATCAGATTTGATAAATATGAAGATTTAGATTATGCCGTTGCAAGTTTTGTTATTAAACTTAATGGAGATTTAAGATATGATTATATTTTAGAAAAAATATTTAAAAACAATTCAGGCTTAATAAAAGAATTCTCTCAATTAACTTCTCTTATGGAAAACCTTGAAAATAGACCTGATTTAATGGAAATTTATATTGATATTATAGATAATGATCAAAATTTAAGTTTGTTGTCTATAGAATTTATTTTATCAAGATTAAATAATAGTTATTATATGCTATCAAATATTGTAAATGAAACAGATAAAAAAGAAATAAATAAAACTGCAAATGAACAATATAATAAATTATTACAAACTATAGAAAAATTTTTATTATTTAGTGATTTAACTCCAGATAATAAAATTAAGATAAATAAAATAATTAACGAAAATATAAAAGAGGAAGATAAACAAAAAATTCTTTCATTGCAAGATTTCTAATCTTTAGAATTTAAAGAAAAATCATCCTGTTTTTTGTGGGATGATTTTCATAAAAAATATATTTATTATTTCTTTTCTTCCATTAACTTCTTTATAATCATTGGTTCGATTTCATCATGAATATGTCTTTCTATAGGTCTTGCTCAGTACATAGGGTCATAGATTTTTTCTGAAATTTCTTTTATCTTTTTATCTGTGAATTTTGGTAGTTCTACTGTTGAATTTTGAGCTCGAGTAGATAGGAATTCTTGAAGATTGATTTTGAATATATCTGTGAAGTTAGCTTTTGATAAATGTCTAAAGACTATTTTATAATCTATTCTGTTTAGAAGCTCTGGTGATAAGAAATTCTTGAGTTCTTCCATAACTTTACCTTTTATATCTTCAAATTTCTTTTCATCTATTTCTTGCTCTGTTCATCATGCTGAGAATCCTATTGTTCATTTCTTTTTTGTAAATTCTTCTGATCAGATATTACTTGTCATAATTATAATTGTACTCTTGAAATCTATAAGTCTTCATTTGCTATCTTTGAGTTGTCATTCATCAAGTATTTGAAGCATAATATTTAATACTTCTGTAGATGCTTTTTCTATTTCATCAAAAAGGATTACTGAATATGGTTTTCTTCTTACTGCTTCTGTAAGATTTCATCATTCTTCGTATCCTACATAACCAGCTGGAGAACCTATAATTTTGGATATAGAAAATTTTTCCATAAATTCTGACATATCTAGTCTGATCATAGCAGTTTCATCTCAAAAATAATTTTTTGCTATGAGTTTTGCTAAGTATGTTTTACCTACTCATGTTGGTCCGAGAAATAGAAATGATCAAATAGGTTTTTTTCTGCTTATTACAGATAATCTACTTCTTGTAAGTGTTTTAACTACAGCTTCAACTGCTTCATTTTGTCATACGATATGTTCTTTGAGGTCAGCATCTAATCTTCTAAGTTTTGTGATTTCATCTTCATTAACTATGTTTGATGGTATTCACGTTTTATCTGCTAATACATTTCATATATCAGTAGGTAATATTGTAGGTCTTAAATGAGTTGGGATGGCTTTTGTTGTCCTTATTTTTTGCATATTTATTTTTATTTTTTCTTCTTTTTCTTTTAATTCTGCAGCTAAGAAATAATCTTGTTTTTCTATAGCTTCTTCTATTTTTGCTTGAGTATCTGTTATCTGTTTTTGTGCTTTTGTAAATTCTTCGTCATTTTCCAATTTTTGTTCCATAGTAGATTTTCTTGCACAAGCTTCATCAAGTATATCTATTGCCTTATCTGGTAGATATTTATTCAATATATATCTTCTACTTAGATTAATTGCCGTTTCTACACTTTCTTCGCTTATTTGCACTCAGTGAAAATCTTCGTAAGTCTGTTTTAATCACATAAGTATTTCTTTTGTACTAGAGGCGTCTGGTTCATTTACTATCAATTCCTGGAACCTTCTTTTGAGTGCGGCGTCTTTTTCTATGTATTTTTGATATTCATCAAATGTAGTAGCTCATATTAATTTTATTTTACCTCTTGAAAGTAATGGTTTCAACATTTGAGCTGCATCATTGTGTTCTTGTCATCAAGCTCATATGATAGTATGTAATTCATCTATAAAAAGTATTATATTATTTGTAGGATCTGTTGCTTCTTCAAGAATTGATTTCATTCTTGCTTCAAATTCTCATCTATATTTTGTACCTGCAACTAATGTTCACATATCCAATAAGAATAATCTTTTATTCTTTAGTCTTTCTGGAACTTCTCATCTTGTTATTTTTTGAGCTAATCATTCAACTATAGCAGTTTTACCTACTCAAGCTTCTCATATAAGTAGAGGATTATTTTTGGATTTTCTCAAAAGCGTATAGATCATCTGGTCTATTTCTTTTGATCTTCATATTATAGGATCTATGAATCAATCCCTAGATTCTCTTGTGAGATCTGTTCAAAAATATTCTATAGTTAATTTTTTTTCTTCTTTTTTTGTGGTTGCATTGTTGATTGTAGAATTTTCTACTTGTTCTCAAATTTCGCTTTCTACTGCATCTAATAGCATATTAACATTTTCAATGTTATCTATGTTTTGAACTTTCATAATCTTAACGTCTTTAGGATTTAAATTTAACTTAGTTAAGATTTTATGTAATATTTCTAAAAATGCAAATGCTCAAGCCTTCTTTATGATGGGGTTTTTGATAAGGTTTTTACAGTTCTTAATTGGTGTTTCTATGTCTATATCATGCTTGTTTAGTAGTTTCTTTAAAGTGGTAGACAAATTCAAAATTGATATATAGAATAGGATAATAAAATCTGTTTGCTTAAATCAGCTTTTTGTTAGTTCTTGTATTTGCTTCTTTATTTTGGAATTTAAGTTTAATTTTTTTGTTTCAAAAGATAATACACTAAAATCTCAATATCTATTTTGATAGTATTCATCTAGTGTCTCTATGTTTTTTAGTCAAGTTATATTGCAGAATATAGGGAAATATTCGTGTTGTCTGATAAATCAATATATTCACAAAAATAAATCATCTGCTTGGATAATTTTTTTATTATGAGATATAGCTATTCTATTTGAGTTTTTGAGACAAGATATTGCTTGGCTTGTAAATAGAGCCTGTTGTTGATCCATAAATAAATTTGAAGCATAAAAATAGTTTGCGGATTGATTTATAAATTTTTATTTTGTTATTTCAATCGGGTATTTTGTTTTTTATTTTAATTAATTGACTTTTTTTATAAAATCTCTATAAAATGTAAAAAACAAAATAACTAAAAAAATCTGTATATGCAAAAATTTAAATTTAACATCCGCACAGCAATTGTACTCCACCGCATTTTTCAGGAAAAGTTTATGCAATATTTTACACATATGAACTACAAGTTAAAAGGTAGATATGTGTGTATCAGGAGTATGTATTTACAAAACGATCCTAAATTAGTATTTGGTAAGTTGATAGACGTCGATCAACTGGCCGATTGTTTACAGTTCCATTTGGAAGTTGATGGATTTGCATCTATTCAACTTGTTACTTTGGAAGCAGAAGATGTTATTATTTTATTCGATGCCAACAAAGAAGAAACTGAATTTACTTGTCGTTTTATTTACTGGGATGATAAGTATCCGCCTTTACCAGGTATTAACCTAAAAACTCTGATAAATATTTCCAGACTGGATAAATTTCAGTTGAAGAAATATTTTGAATATCCAAATTACATGCTCAGCGGACGTAATGCTGTTATACGTGTTATGATGATTGACGCTGTAGATAAGGATAAGATTGGAACTTTTGTAGGTATGCCAAACTATGGAGAAAAATTTCCTATGGTTATGGTAAATTATGCTCTTGGGTTTTTTAGTTCCCAAAAAAACATTGGTAGAATTGATGATAATTCTGAAAATGATCTTGTTTTCATCCTCTTTGATAAGGATGGAATTAACCCAGAATTTATATACTGGGATGATTAAATCATTTCAATCTGCTTAAAGGTCTCGTTGGTTTTACTAGCGAGATTTTTTTATGCTAAAACATTGAAACAAAAAAAATAATTTGTATATTAGCTATGATTTACTATTTTTTAGTTTCTATATATTATATGATTTCTTTTCT
This sequence comes from uncultured Candidatus Peribacteria bacterium, assembly GCA_964435215.1. Taxonomy (GTDB): domain Bacteria; phylum Patescibacteriota; class Gracilibacteria; order Absconditabacterales; family Absconditicoccaceae; genus UBA6263. The sequence goes on from CAYSXV010000007.1 coordinate 13,400, forward strand.
TCGTAAGATATTTCTTCCACAACCAGAACCTATGAATGTGATATATATTCATAAAAAAAATATTATAAATAATTTGGAAGTATTACAATCATTTCAGCCCAAAGCTGAAATTTTCCCAGTACTTAAATCCAATGCTTATGGTCACTGATTAAAGCAAATTACAAAAATCATTAGAAAACTTGATGTGCCATATTTAGTGGTAGATAGTTTCCCAGAATATATGATAGTAAAGAAATATACTAAACAAGAAATATTGTTACTAGGTGAAACTTTACCTAAAAATTATTATAATTTTAATTTCAAGAGAACAACTTTTTGTATTTCAAACATTCAAGCTTTGGAAGTAATTTGAAAAATTAATAAAGAAATCAGAATCCATATATTTTTAAATACTTGAATGAATAGAGAGTGAATAGATGAAGAAAATTTAAATAAATTTATCGAAGTTCTTAAACAATACCCCAAAATAGATGTTACATGAGTAATGTCACATTTTCATAGTGCCGATAGAAACTATTGAAATTGTATAGATGATCAGATTGAAAAATTTAAAAAGATGTACTATAATATTGTAAATGCTGGTTATTCTCCTACATGGAGACATATATGAAATAGTGCTTGAATGATGAAAATGAAAGATGATTTTTTTAATGCTTTTAGGCCTGGTTTAGCGATGTATGGGTATAATCCATTGGAACAATGAGATGAAAAATTTACTCAATGAAAAAAACTAAAGCCAGCAATTACTATCATGTCTAGAATTATTTCTTTGCATAATTTATGATATGGGCAGTGAGTGAGTTATGGGCAAGAATATAAATCTTACGAGACTGAAAAGGTTGCGACTATTCCATTTTGATATGCTGAATGATTACCTAGATCTGTAAGTTGAAAAGTAATGTTTAGTAATTGATGAAGAAAATATTTTAAACAAGTATGAACTATTTGTATGAATATGTGTAGTATTTTGGTTGATTGATCGACAAATTTATATGATGAAATAGAAATCATTAGTGAAAACTTATCTTCAAAAAATACTTTGAAGAGTTTAGTTGAGCAGAGTGGTATGATTACATATGAATTTCTTGTAAAATTAGATAAGGGAATTAGAAGAGAGATAATTAACTAATTTTTTATTTGTCATTTCGACCGAAGTGGAGAAATCGCTTAAATGATTTTTTTATAACGCTTCGCTTTGACTGACTTTTTTTATGGGGCTTTTCCCGCCCCAAACCCCAGGACCAATCTTTTTGTCTTGATACAAAAAAATTGGATAAAAAAATCAAGTCGCACTAGGCACTATTAAGTTTGTTTCTTTATTGTTGTATAATTAGATTTGTTGGTAATTGTTTATTGATGTTGCCTTGGTAGTGCGACATTTTTAGTTTATTGGTTATTTATATTATCGTTCATTTTGTTGATATCTTTTTTCATTTCTTTTATTCATGAATCGAAAAAATCTTTGATCTTACCTACAGATCATGCTTTTTCTTTCAATTCTAAACCTCACTTTTTTGCAAGTTTAAATATTGATCATCATATTATGAAGCTTATTAATCGTTTATTAAATTTTTTTTCAAGTCACATGTTTAACATAAGAACGTATAAACGCAAAAGCATTGAAACGTTAAAAGTTTTACTTGTTAATACTATTAAAATTTTGTCTAGTTTCAATATGAAAATTTATTTGCAAATATAGAGTCAAAAATTAAAAGCTAAAAACTATTTATTTTGGAATTAACATATATGAGATTTAAAATCAGTATTTTGTTTATTATATTTATTAGTTTTTTTTGATTTAGTTTGGCATTTGATATTGAAACTGATTGTGAACAGAGGACTTTTGTTGTAACTGCATATTATTCTCCTGTTAGTGGGCAAGCTTTCTATTATAGACCAAATTATATTGAGGAAAAAATACTTAATTGAAATGGTATTGCATGAGCAGCTTGAAAAAAAGTTTTTAATGGTATGCTAGCTGGACCAAAATCTTATGATTTTTGAAGTGTTATCTATTTCCCATGACTAGGAATATGAGAAATAGCCGATAGATGATGAGCTATTGTCAATTCTTGAGAAAGATGACACTCATCAGATCGTATAGATATATGGATGTGAAGATGAGAAGAATGATTGGTTAGAGCTTTAACTTTTGGGAAACAAACTTTGTCTTGATATTTTTGTAGTGTAGATAAAATAAAATGAAATAATTTTAAAATCTGATTTAATTTTGAACAGGTACCTTTTTATACGAATTTTTTTGATATTGCACTTCGGGTTGTTAAATTATGATCTTGAAGGAATGACGCTTGGGTATGGACTTTACAGAAATATCTTATAAAATTTTGATATTTAAAAGAAGGGAAACAGACATGATTTTTTGGACCAGATACGAAAGATGCACTATGTAAATATCAAGTAGCTAAATGAATACTTTCAAAAAAAAATATTAATTGTTGAATTTTTTCTGCTCCGACTAGTTTTGTTATGAAACAAGATGTAAAAAAAAAGTGATTTTATCCTTTAGACCTATGGACTATAGGTACTTTGGATAATATAAAAAAAAGTGCTAGAAATATATTTAAACAAGTTGAAATCTGATTTACTTTGAAACAATATTTTACAAAATCATTTAATAAATGAGATAAATCAGACGATATAAAAAATTTACAAACAGTTCTTAGTAATCTATGATATTATACTTGAAAAATAAATTCAGTATTTGATACTACAACTATAGATGCTGTTTATGAATTTCAAATAAAAAACTGAATATTATCTTTAAATAATTGAAATTCTCTTTCTAAATGATGGCTTGGACCTGCCACGAGAAGTAAATTAAACTGATTGGTAAATGGTAATGGCTCTTTACTCGTTTTAAAAGAAAAAAATGTTATTACTGGTTCTGTGACTACAATAGTACCAGAATTAAAGGATAATAAAAAGAAAGATATTTTTCAATTTTATAGATCATATAAAAAATGAGATCAAAACTGAGAAATTAGAACATTACAAAAATTTTTAAGTTGAGAAAAATTGTATTCAGCTAAAATAGATTGAGTTTATTCAAATGGCTTAATAGATGCTTTGTGTGAATTTCAGAAAAAAAATAGTTTAATTTCATCTAAAGATAATTCTAGTCTGTGTGGATATTTAGGTCCAAAGACTAGAGAATTGATTAATAAAAAATTATAAAATTTAAATTATTTGTAAACTATATATTCTTCTCATTTTATTCAAGTTCATAATACCACATTACCTTCAAATCATAAAATATCTATAAGATGATCAGTATAATCTATATAATTTTGTGGTAATTGTGATTTTTCTTTTGTTCACTGTATACTTTCACTTAAATCAAATTCTTGACTATATTCTACTTGAATATTTTCATATTCGTTTCAATGGGGTAATGAATCTGTATATGTTTTTCAATTTTCTGTATTAGTATATTTTTCTCATATTTTTGCTTCATCTCAAAGTGCATCCAAAAGATCATATTTAGTTATAAAAAGTATATCTGCTTTGTTTGTCCTAAGTGTCCTTTTAAGTTCAACTGTATCGTAATATCAAACATCTCTTGTTCTTCAACTTGTTGCTCATACTTCATCTCAACAATATGCTCTGTATTGATCTGCTTGTTTTTTTTCGAACTTCGTAGGAAAATATCATCATCAAACTTTTGATTTTATTGCCTTGGTAACTATTATATGTGTATGAACTTCAGGTAGGTTTAATCAGCTAGAAACTCAATTTGATGTGGTATCTGAACTTGTACAATATGGATAATTTCATCAGTCTATTGCTAGTCATGAAGATTGAGAGTGTTCTATTAATATTTTTTCTCATTTTTGAGCGGCATCATTTAACATCATATTGCTATTATCTATTTGGATATATCAATCATCAATCATTTGTTGTAATAATTCTTTATCTTGTTGTATCTCTTTCTCTAATTCACTTTTGTATCAAAATAATTCTGTTATGATTTCTGTTCGTAATTCTGGATACTTAGATAATCATCTAAATAATTTTGTGTTTACTTTCATAAACTCGTTTAATTGGTCAGGATTTGAATTAGATAATATATTAAAGTTTGGTCATGTTCTAAGTGCTTTGAGTGCATAAGCTGGTCATATTCATTTCTTTGTTGTTCATACCTTTTTTGATTTTAAACCTTCTATTATACCATCTAATTTTCTTTGTAAATTATTGAAAATTATTTGAGCTCATCATGCTACAAATGTTCTTCATTTCATATTATATCATTTAGATTCTAGCAATTTGATTTCTTCGTACATTCATTTTATATTTACAACTCTTCATTGTCCTATATATATTTTTGCATTTTCATTTACTGCTCAACCAGGCAATTCATGAAGTGCAATTTTTTCTCAATTTTTACAAACAGCTTGATGTCATGCATTTCCTCATCATGTAGATACTGCGACTCGATTATTATCTTTAAATTGTGATGTAACTTTACCTTTTCATTCATCTCATTGTTGTCATCCGTATATAACTGCTACGTTTCATCTTTCCCATACTTTATCTTCAAAATTTTCATTATTTAAATTTTCTATTTTTTTTGGTTTGTTATAAGTGAATTTTGGTTCTTCTGGCATTTTTAACATAATATTTTATTACAACAATAAAAAAGCTGAAATTTTATATTAATTTCAACTATAAAATCAAGTATTTATTTTTTGTCAACTGTTATTTGGTATTTATTGTATTTACTCAATAGTGAGAAACCAAAAAATATCTATTGGTTTTTTTATCTATAGAAATTCAAACTCACATGTTTGAGAAATTATCCATTACTATTCATTTATAATGTGGTTTTCGTGATTTCCCTTTTTCATTCATAAAAAATTTAAATGTGCTTTTGACTGATTTGATAAGATCTTGAGTACAGTCTTTTTTGTTACATTTATAATATCATCGTCATATACTCTCTGTAAATAGTGTTCAACTAATATCTTCAAAATTGACTCATAAATTTTCAAATCGAGATTTGATGTTTCAATAACTATAATATCAATCTTTTGTGCTTCTTTGATGTAAATTTCTTGTTTTTCATGACTTACTTAATTTATCTGATCGTGTTTTTGCACTTATATTAAAATTTTGGTCCAAAATATATCAACTTAATCAGCATTTTGCTCTTTCTTGATTATGCCAATTTATCCATTCTTGTTTAACTATGTCTATATTAACGTTTTCTATCTTAGAAAATTGAATGTTCTGATTTGTACCTGTATCACTACTCAATGATATTCAAATAGAGCTTATAATTAAGCATAAAACAAATAATCATTTAAACTTCATTTTTATATAGATAATTAAAATATCTAATTATTTTATTATTTTGTATTTTTAATACAAGTATAAAAGATTGTTGATAGTAATGTTGAATTTCAAAAGAATTTTATTAATAAGTTAGTATTTATTATTTTTTTCTTAATGTTAGATTATATTATTGGTATAATTACAGAAATATTTCAATGATGAATTAGCATGAATCCTATATTTATAGTTTTTATTGTAGGTTTTTTGGTTCAATGAACAAAAGTGATAATAGATTTTGTGAAATATAAACGTTTATATCGATGACATATATTTACCGCTTGATGATTTCCATCTTTTCATAGTTGAATAGCTACTTGTGTAACTTTATTAGCATTGTTTGAATATGGCTTTGATAGTGCTATTTTTGCTATAGCTTTTGCTTTTTCTATACTTTTTGCATATGATGCTATGAATTTAAGATATGAAGCTGGTCAACATGCACATTATATAAATGATTTGAGAATTGATTTACAATGAGTTTTGACAAGAAAAGAAAAATGACCATTAAAAGAGAGGATTTGACATACTCGAGTAGAGGTTGCTTGATGAATTATTTTTTGATTGGTTTTGACTTTCTTGTTATATTATTATTTCGTAGTAGCCTAAATAAATGATAAATATGGTAAAACAGAAACCTTTTAAAAGAAGACGTAGAAGGTTTTTTATCAAATGAAATATCCCTTTTAAAATACCATTTAAAACAATAATTAAATGAATTTTTGTATTCTCTGTAGTTTTTGCTTTTATTTATTTTGTTGTGTATATATTTAGATCTACTTTGTTTAAATCTGAATATTATATTTCTACACTTAGATATTCTGCTCAGAGTGTAAAAGAATTTGATGACCCTGTTTTGTATAAAATTATAAAAAATGAAGTAAAAGGAGAAAATTATTACGTACTGAAATATTTCAAAAATGATGATATTTTAACTATTGTAAGGCAAAAATTTCCTGTTGTTAAAAATATAGAGTTTCATTATTCCCAGAAAAATACTTTGGATGTTAAAATTATATTTGACAAAATAGATCTTCGTTTTAAATTTTGAGATAAAATATTCTGATTATATAATTGAAATACTTTTTTTCTTTACAGTTGAAATACTTTATGAGATAATATAAAAACTATTGAGTTGCCTTGATATCTTTCTGGTTTAAATAATTTAAACTGATTGTTTTTTAACTATTCAGCTGAAGATTTTATAATGAATATGGATATTATTTCACAAGTTTTTGGTGATAATGTGCGTTTGGTTTACTTACCTGGCGCCAAAAGGGTAGCTGTTTTTATAGGTAAAAATAAAGTTGTTTATATAAGTTTTCAAAAAGATATAAAATTACAGATGACAGAATATGATTTTTTGAGAAAATATGATCCTAGTTTTGCAAGTTATACTGAAATAGATCTCTGAAGTTTGGAATGAAGTATGGCGATAGTTAAAAAATAAATATTATAAAAAAATTTATTATTTAATGAATATTATGAAAAATCTAAAATCCGACTTTCCTATATTTGCAAATAATCCTGGTTTAGTATATCTAGATAATGCAGCTAGTACTCAGAAACCAAAGTTTGTTATCGATGCAGTATCAGATTTTGTATCAAGAGATTATGCAAATATTCATAGATGATTATATTCTTTATCTGAAAGATCAGAAGAAATTTATCATAAATCCAAAGAAGAAGTATCGAAATTTATAAATTGTAAAACTAGTGAAATATTCTATTCTTATAATTCTACTTATGGTATAAATATTGTAGCTCAAGCATTGGCTAATTCTTGATTTTTGAAAAAATGAGATAATATCTTACTTGGCATACGAGAACATCATTCTGATATTTTACCATGGATGATTTTATCAGAAAAATTTGGATTTTGAATCAGATTTATTTGAATTTGAGATGATTATGATATAGATCGAGATGATTTTGATACTAAATATGATGAAACTGTGAAATTGATTGCTTGTGCTCAGATTTCAAATGTAACATGATGAATTTACGATATGAAGAAATTAAAATCCAAAATAAATTCTGAAACTTTTTTTATGGTAGATTGATCACAATCTGTGCCAAATATTTCTGTGGATGTTAAAGATATTTGATGTGACTGTCTTGTGTTTACTTGACATAAAATGATGGCTTATACTGGTATATGAGCTGTTTATCTTGAACTTGATTGGATAAAGAAATTAATGCCAATGTTTGGTTGATGAGGTACGGTTCAAGATGTTTCACAAGATTCTTATGAATTTTTTTCAACAAATGAAAAATTTGAGTCATGAACCCCAAATATTATTTGAGCAGTTAGTCTTTTAAAATCTATAGAATACATACAATCTATATGATGAATAGAATTTATACGTGAGAATGAATTTAAACTTATAGAGTATGCGCTAGATAAATTTAAATCTTTGAGTGAAAAAGTAAAACTTATATGACCTTTGGATGCAAAAAATAGGATAGGTGTATTTTCTTTTAATATACCATCAAATAAAAATCAGAATATGATATGAGAAACTTTTGCTGAAAAAGATATATGTATCCGTTGTGGTGGGCATTGTGCTTATCCATTACATAAATTTCTAAATAAAAATTGAACATGTAGAATGAGCTTATATATTTACAATGATAAAGAGGATATTGATAAATTTTTTGATATTTTAGAAAGTATCATATAATTATCACACATATTGTTATTATGTCAATTATTAGTCCCGAGTTATTCGGGATTTTTTTGTTTAAAATTGCGCCTTCAATATAATAAATCTGTGAAATTTATTATTAATAAAATAATCTTATGTCAGATCCACAAAAAGATTTAGAAAATCCATCTACTGAAAAGATTTTGGATATAAATAAAATTGATGCTATAAAAGCTAATTTGACTGAAATTAAAAATTCAGTTGAAGATGTTAATAAAAAAATAGAAGATTTGGATAAAAATAGAAAAACTTTAAATGAACAAGAAGTAGCTTGAAAACAAAAAGAAATAGAAGAGAAAAAACTTGAAATAGAGAAAAAAAAGAAAGAGACTCAAGAGCTTATAAAACAAGCTAGAGAACTTGCTGATTTGGAAAAAGACATAGCCGTAACAGCAAATATAAGAATAGAGCTTGATAAATATGAAAAAGAATTAAAAGATATTCAGCCTAAATCTTCTTGATTTTGGGAAAAAGTAAAAAACTGAGCAAATAAAAGCTGGGAATGGGCAAAAGAGAACCCTAAAACCGCAATTGCTGCTACAGCGTGACTATGATTATTAGTTCGATGAATTTCGAGATTATTTAGAAAAAAGAAAAAAAATGTAGAAGAAGGTAGTGATAAAAAAGAGAAAAAAAAATTTCGAGATAGACGGTATGGTAAAGTTTTGAAACGAGGATTGATTGGTACTTGAGCAGCTTGGCTTTTGAGAGGTATGTTTGGTTGAAAGCGAAACTTTTTCAATGTAGGGAAAGATAATAACAATCCAAATAATCCTATTGGTCCAGAAACTATTCCTTGAGCTCCATGAGCAGTAGAGGAGTCAAAAGAATGTTTTGAGAAAAAAAATCCAGAAATAAAACAAGCATACAATGAAATAGCTCTTAATATAAATGATTTCTATTCTAAAACTTATTGAGAATGAAATGAAAATTGAACGTCTGAGGATGATATGTTTTGAGAATCAGATTTTGAAAAAAATTGAACTGAAAGTTTACCATGAACTGTTGTTTTTATGTTAGATAATAGATATGCAACTGTAAATGATATGTTGAATGAAAAAGCATTGGCATGAGAAATAGTTTGAGCAGATATAAATAAAGCTTTAGCTTGGTTGAGAGGATGGTCTGGAGATCAAATAAAAACACTTCTATCACCAATTGCTTCCAAATTTGATGCTAATACACGATGACTTATAAATGCAGCAAAAGGAGTAGATGATTTAGCTAATGCAATCAAAGGTAAACCAGATGCAGAAAAAATAATTACTATGGTGTTTAGAAAATCTATGAAAGTATTTGCATATATGCAAAATAGAAAAGATGCACTTATACGTGAACTAGTAAAAGCAAAATTACAAACTGATAATACAGAATGATTTAATGATAAAAAACCAAAAGATCAAGAAACTGCAATTGATATTTGTTTAAAAGATAAAAAGTTTTATGATGAAAATATTAAATCAGATATAACGAACATCTTTATGTCCAAAAGAATTGTTGACTTTAAGGATGGTGTTTTAATAGATTGTGCTTATAAAGTACTTAAAGATAAAAACCTTATCGAAGCTAAATTGGAGAAGGATAATCAGGAAGATATTGATGAACTAGATAAAGAAAAAGCAGAATTATTGGGTAAAGAAGAAGATTGAAGTGATAAACTTAGTGATTTAAAAGAAAAGATAAAAGATGGAAAACTAGAATCTCAAGATCAAAAAACCCTTGAGGAATTTTGCGAAGATTTTATAGAAATTATGGAGACATCATGAAAACATACATATCTAAATAAATATTTCTTTTTATTAGATCTTTTTAATACAGAAGCAGATACAGGAGAGAAAATTTATGATTCAAGTGAATATAAAAATTTTGTAGAAGATACAAAGAAAAAGGTACAAGAAATTCTTAAAAAATCTAAAGATTGAATATTGACCTGAGGAGATATAGATAATCTTAGAACGTCTGTAGATGATTATTATATACTACAAAAAGAACTTACGGTATCTACTTATGAAGTTCATCAAACTAGAGATCAAAATGGTAATATTATTGCAAAAATAACATTTACAATTAAAAGATGAATATCTAATTTTACGGAATGAATCGAACTATTACGAAATGGTGCACGAGATGATAAATTGAAATGATGAGCAATTGTAGCTGGTAATTCAGTAGCTGTATATCTCATTAGACACCCTTTAAAATGAGTCAAAAAGGTTTTACAATTAGGTAAATGGACTGCAGAAAAATGATTTAATGTAGCTGAACAACTTACTTGAAAAGTATTAAGAAATAAATTACCACGATGACGATGAGCTAGATGGTATAATGAAAAGACTCTAAATTATGCTGTAGGTAGATGAGAAATTTCTTTGGAAAATGCTATGCAAGTAGCTAAAAAAAAGGAGCGAAAGGTATGAGTATGACCCAATGCAAGACGTATAAAAACACAGGAAGAACTATTGGAATTTCTATTTCCTTGAAGAAGTGACTATGTTCAATTAAAATGATTACTTAATAAATATAAGAACAATAAGTATGTTATGAGGGAACTTATATGAATGAAATATGACGGAAAATGGACTAGGCCTAAAGATTGGTTTAAACTAGATAAGACTAGGATGACATTTGAAATTAATAATGAGATACTCACAAAACTTCAGAACATAGAAGTACGTATCGCTTGATTCAAAACAGAAACTGAAAGGACAATTTTCCAATCTATGATGAAACATGTAAGAAGTATAGACCAAGCCCAAGATATTGCTACTATGAGTATAGATGCTAAATATTTGAAACTTTTTGAATCTTGATCAGAGCAAATTATTTCAGCAGAAAAGTTTGGAAAATATTTGGGTAGGTATGGTAAAAAACTTAATCCAGAACAAATGAGTAAATTTATGGAATTTTTCCAGAATGCAAAAACAGCCAATAAACTCACAGCGGCAAATAAAGAAGTGATAGTTTTAAATGCGTTTAAAAATTTTAATAAACTTGAAGCTAAAGGATTTAATATAAGTGTAATTGATGAACTTAAATTAAATGTTTCTAGATATGAAATAGTATCAACAAAGGTAAAGACTGGTGTGGGTAATATGATAAATGATCTAAAATGATTCCTAAAAAATCCCAAAATGAAAACATTTGAAAAATGAATTGAAACCAAAATAAATACTCTAACTAAATATGAAAAAACAATTACACCTGAAAGTATCAAAGCAACAGAAGATATGATATGGCTAGATAATGTAACAGGATTTTGAAAATTAAGTCCAGAAGGTATCAAAGCTCTTTCTTCATTAAATATATTACTAAAAACAGAAAAATGAGCAGATATACTAAAAGCTTTACAGTGAGCAAGAAAATTAGAAGATGTTAAAGATATTCTACTAAAAGCTGGTATAGATGCATCTAAGATAGATGATGGAATTCTATTAAAAATTGCCCAAACCAAAAATGTTAATAAGATAAAAAGTATTATAAATTATGGTTCAGAAATACAATCAATAAGTACTCTTAAAAAGATTTTTTCTAATCCAACTATGAAAGCATTTGGTAAATGGCTTGGATTTGTATGAGTCACTGTAGATTTCTTATTTGTTTGAATGGAAGCAAATACTCAATTTGCACAAGCAGCAGATTATAAAAAATATAATATTGCAAGGGGAGAGAATATGGAATCTAAAGCGTATTTTGATGTGGTAACTTGATGACTAGCTGCGACAGCTTGATTACTTGCTACTATATGATTTGTGAATGCTTGGAATCCAGTGTGATGGGTAAGCCTATGAGTTGCATGAGTATTGACATGAGCAAAAGAGGCAGGAGATCTTTATTATTGAGAAATAGATAAATTTAAACAAAGTTATCAAGATTTCTTAAAAAAAGATTTACCCTCTATTAAGCAAGATCTGATTTATGTAAATAATTGGCAGACAGGATTAGATTCTTCTTTCCGAGATAAGATGGCTATTTTTAAATATATGCCTACACCAGCAACTTATGTTCTTGGTTCAATAGGAGAATCTTCTATTGTAGAAAAAGCAAAATCAGGTACTTGAACTGCGACAGATGCGGTACATGCTATTATTTATATGGAAGAAATGCAGAAATATCCTTATGCTATGTGAGATCTTAATAGTGAAGAAGTTCGTAAAAATCCTGACCTTAAAATACTTGTAGAGCAACAAAAGGAACTTCTTGATAAATCAGTACAAGAAAGGTTCTCTTATACTAAGAAAACATATATAGATGGTAAATCAAATATTATACCCAAGGAAAAACTTGAAAAATCTGAATGAATTCAAGCATTAAATGAAATACTTAGAGAATCAAGGATATATCAAACTATGCAATTGGATGAATCATATACAAATAAAAATGATGTAAATGGATATAAAAAGTTTAGTGAAGACTTATTAAAAAAAGAAAATATGGATGCATTTACTAAATTAGAAAATATTTATAAAATTAATCCAAGTCAATTTTATGAAATAGTAGCATGATTACCTTATTATGAAAGTATGTTCAATGAATATAAGGTATGAGATACAGACTATACTAAAATTTCACAGAATTTAGATTTTCTTAAGAAATATATTAGTTATAAAACTTTAGGTATGTCAGTTTCTGATTTGCCTGTGATTAATTTTGATCCACAAAAGATAGATTATAATGAAATAAATAATTTACTACTTACATTTTGAACTACTGTTACTGGATTTACTTCAGAAGAAACAGTAAATGAAAATGTAGAATATTTGGATGATGGTGAGGTAAATGCAAAATATAATGTTTCAACCAATTTAGGACAAAATGTATTATATGAAATAGCTCAATCTCAATATCTTAATTATGTTGGACCAAATGATTTTAATAGTTTAAAAACATTCTATTCTGAAGATACAAAAGATAATCATTGAATTTATTATGATGTAAAAGCAAAACAATGGTGTATTAATGAAGATTATTGAACAGATAATTCTTTTGGTAATGATGAAGAAATAAATAATGTAGAAACTATAAAACATATGAGAGATCATATAAATGATGCAGCAAATAGTTTAACAACTGGTAAAATGATTCCAGCAGCTTGAGAATTAAATCAAGAATATGCCAAAAATTTTGTAAAAATTATAGATAAAGAGCTTATATATAGAACACATGCTTATCACTATAAACAAGAGGCTATAAATTATATAAAAATAAATAGTAAGTGAAAATATATAGAATTGAGTGCTGATATTATTAAAAGCTGAACAAAATCGGGGATTAAAAACATAGGCGCATTTGTATATTCTCGAGATGGTAAAAAACTTGATGCAAAAACAACTAAAAAATCTATTGAATCAGAATTGATAAAATAATTTTAAATTTATATATTAATTAAAAAAAATGCCAGAAGATGATAAAGAAAATGTTGATCAAAATAATCCAAAAGAAAATTCTGATTGATCAAAACTTTTAGATTTGAAAAATGAAGTAGCTCAGGCTTATATAGATAAAATTAAGAAATGATGATTTTCTTTTTCCTGATTGATTATATGAAAATGAGATATGTTAAAAGACTATTTGGTTACAGAAGATATCTTTGATAAAATTGCAGATGAAGCTAAATGAAAATTTCTTTTTCAGCCATTTATTAAACCATTATTAAGTGAAATAATAAACTATGACTGAAAAACAATAACTATATGAGAATATTTAGAGCAAGCTAAAAAAGAATTAGATAGTGCTACTACCGAAGCAGAATTGAATAATTTAAAATCTAAAATTGGTAATAAGTCTGATGTTAAAGATCCTGCTAAATCTAGTCTCACTTCAGAGCCGTCTGTCGTACCAGAAAAGCCAAATAATACTGTTACTTCTCCACAAACAAATGTTGTCCCATTTATCCCTGTGTATTCTTCTTATGAAAATCTGAAGGTAGGTGTAGATATAAAAACAGAAGACATTGCATATGTAAATGAAAATTCAAAAATAATTGTAGATAATCTTAAAACAAAATGAAATCTGACAAAAGTCAAAGAAATAAAAGATAAAAATTGAGAACTTATATTTAAATTAAGATGACAAACACCTTATATAAATTCAAAGGCTGCTTCGGATTTAGTATGATTAGCTTTGATATTTTATAAAAAGTCTGGGAAACCGCTGATTGTGGAAAGTGGATATAGAACAATAGCTCATCAAGCAGAACTTAAAATACTAAATAAACCATCCTGAGTTCCTACTGCTGATCCTGGTTATAGTTGACATAACTTATGATATTCTTTGGATGTGAGTGAAGAATCAAGGTATAATACTAAAATAGGTTGAGTAAAATGATTGGGAAAAATTGCAGAAATTTTTAACTTTCATCCTATTGATTCTGAAGATTGGCATTTTGATTATAAAGAATTTATTCCTCTTTATGCCAAAAAAGAAGAAAGATTACCTATTGCCCAAAATTTAAATAAAAACTATGATTCTGAGCGATTAATGGCTGCTTAAATACTATAATTCGTATAGTTTATATGTTATATTCTCCCTAGGATTGGTTTTAGAATCTGCTATATATCTGCGAAATCGCGTTCTTTGCTTTTTGGCTAGATGGTGGGTGTTGTTTTTTATTGTTTCTTCGAGTTCTTGTAAATTATAATTTCAATTTATATACTCAATTGTTTCTTTATATCATATTCATTGCATAGATTGTAGCTTGGGTCAGTATCATTTTTTGATTAATGATTTTACTTCATCTATTAATCAGGATTCTATCATTTCTTTTATTCTTATATCTATTCTATTATCTGTATCTTCCTTTTCTCTCCATAATCATATCATAAGTATTGGTCGTTTGGGCTTAGACTGTAAATAGCTAATTGTTTTTGTATTATTGGTTTTATAAAAAATTTCTAAAGCTCTGATAATGTATCTTATAGAATTTGGATGTAATTTTATCGCTTCTTGTGGATCTATCTTCATTAGCTCTTTATGTAGTATTCAAGGATTTACTTCTTCTTTATCTTCTAGATCTTTTCTAAGTTTATAATCGGGAGGGCATGATGGCATAGAGAAATTCTTATAAATTGTATCTATATAAAGACCAGTTCATCATACTATAACTGGTATTTTTTTGTTTTTTTTGATTTGTTTTATAATATTTTCTGTATCTTCTTTCCGTTGTCATGCGGTATAAATTTGATCTGGGTTAATTATATTTATTTGGTGATGATGTATTTTATCCAATATTTTAAATGGCACCTTATCTGTTCATATATCCATATAATTGAAAATCTGTCTACTATCTGCAGATATTATTTCTATATCAAAAAATTTACTAAGTAATATTGATAACTTACTTTTTCATGTGGCTGTAGCTCATCGGATTATAATAATTCAGTCAGGATTGTTTTTATGGAAAATTTTAATTTCATCTTTTACGTCATTTACAATATCTTCGATTTCCATTATATTAGTATTTTTTAGGGTTGAAAAAAGGATTTTGAGAACATCATTTATTTACACACATGATGCTTCATATAAGGTTTTTTTCGTTTTTATAAACTATACTAGCATTTCGTTCTTCTATGAAAAGAGTATTGTCTGATTTTAATTTGTATTTGAGTGTATATTGGTATTTTTTTGCTTTTCATAAAGTATTTGGAATCTCTTTTATGTCTGTTATATATATTGTATTGTTTGATATACTATTTAAGAAGCTTGTTAACCAAGCAGTATTATAATATGTTTTATATGAATTGCTTTGTTTAAGTGGTATGTCTGTTAAATTAATAATATTATCAATCTTTTTTTCATTGATATTTTTATAAAAATCTGATATTACTTGTTCTTGTACGCTTAATTTTACAGTTTCTTTTTGTACGTCTGTCTGGGCTTGGATTCAAGTATTTTGTGTTGTCTGTATGACTGTTGATTTGTCTTTTGTGATATCTTGATTGACTATAGGCTTATTATTTTGTTGTTGTATGACTTGTGATATATCTGTATTTCTTGATTTAAATAACATAGAAAAAATAAATAATAATATAGAAAAGACCAGTAATCAAAGAGCTATATTATCTCGTTTTGATTTTGTTTTGATATTGTTGTTTATAAAAGATATAGGAATTTTTTTGATTTCTTCTAATTGAGGAAACTTTTTAATTTTTTCTATATGTTTTCTAGGTCTTCAACGAGATCTTATAATGTTCTCTTTAGGCTTTGGTTTAAACATTTTTGGTGGTCTTCAAACTTTGTTTTTTGTAACCATAGGTTATAGAAAATTTTAAAATTTTATTTTAACTTAGAAGTTTTATAAAGATTTAAAATAATTATGCAATAAAAAAAAGTAGACTACAAAA
Organism: uncultured Candidatus Peribacteria bacterium; assembly: GCA_964435215.1. Taxonomy (GTDB): domain Bacteria; phylum Patescibacteriota; class Gracilibacteria; order Absconditabacterales; family Absconditicoccaceae; genus UBA6263. The sequence goes on from CAYSXV010000007.1 coordinate 29,796, forward strand.
GATTATTTGGTCTACTTTTTATTTGTTTGTTTAGATAAATTATCGTATTATATTTGTAGTGTAATCTCGTCGATCTGAGAATCCATCATTGTAAAATTCGTTATAATTGTTGTATATGGAATTCCCATTATCCAATATTATTCACATCTCATCGTATAAATCATCTGACATATTTTGTCGTGTATTATTGTTTCTTAATGCTGAATAATCACTTTTTAATTGAGCAATAGTATCATTCCATGAATCATAAAGATTTTGTACTTGATTTAACTCACTTGATGAGAATGAATTGTTGTTATTGGAAGAAGAACCGACATTGAAAGTAATTTCTTTATATATTGAAGTAT
>CAYSXV010000007.1:30242-33363 GCA_964435215.1 uncultured Candidatus Peribacteria bacterium
GTTGATTAGTAGAAGGAGAAGAATCGTCAGTAGTAAGATAGAAATTATCTAGGTCAGTATTATTATTTCATCATACTGAATTTCATCGTTCTCAATTATTAAAATCATAATAAGCTTCTTTTGTCTTATATTCATTATTTAATCTGACATATAATTTTACTTTCTCTGTCCTTTCTTTTGGATATGTGAAGTCTCCATTACAAGCTCATACGTTTCTAAGAGTATTATCTGGTAATAAAATATCACATTTTAGTGACACAGTTCAATTTGTATTAGATAAATCTGGATTTAAAGTATATGTATCATTATTTTTATCCATATTTATACATATATCTCAATCTGTGAAATTTAATTGTAAACAACCCGCAGCAGAAACATTTGCTGTTAATAGGTATGATCAACACAATAGTACCAATAAAGCTAATAATTTTTTCATTTTTTATGGTAGATAGTAAAAATCTTATTGTTTATTATATATATTTTGTATAGAATGTCAAACCTTTTTCTCTTTTTTTGTTGTACTATTTTGTTGATAATCTAGCCTTAATAAATATATTCTTTTAGCTTTATTTTATAAAATTTCAAGAATGAAATTTCTTACTTTTTTGTGACACCTTATAAAAAATATTTTATGGGCTTTGATTATAATTATAATCTATTTTCTACTTATATGAATGATAAAAAATTGATGAATAGTTAATTATTTTAACTATCTAAATGCTAGAGATTGGCAAGTAGTAGCAGCTCAAATAAATATACTTGAACCACATACTTTGACTGATGTATTTTATTCATCTGAAGAAATATCTTGAGCTATGGTAGAACAGATAAATCCTTTAAACAAAGATAATTTAACTTGAAATTCAATTAATTCATGAAATATTATACAAGATACTTGATTAAATGCATATGATCCTCAATTTGAGAAAGATTTTAATAATGAATTGGATCAAAGTCTTTCATGAAATCTACAATGATCTTGAAGTTTTGGTTTTACAGCTACTTGAAATTAATCATTATTACTATGTTTTTGTTAAATTATGGAAAAAAATAATATTTTGATATTAAAATGAGATAAAAATCAGATTATTGATAGTGTTTTTTGAAAAAATCTAAATAAAAAAATCACTTTAGAATCTGATTCATCTTTAAAATATCTTGTAGTATCTAGCTGATCTGATATTGATTTGGATTTTTTTTCTTCTTGAAATTGAGCTAAATTTGAAATTTATTGAATATTTTTTTCAAAAAATAGAGAAGAAATAAAATGAAATATATCTATAAATCTAAAAAATAATTGATCAAATGCAAATGTCTATCTACTTTCTTTGATGGGGGATGATGCTGTTATAAAAGTAAAATGAAATATAGATATCTCTAAAGGAATAAAATGAGTGGGCTGATATTTATTGGAAGAAAACATTATATTATGAAAAAATATAAAAGTAAATACATTGCCTATGCTTAATGTATCTTCAAATGATGTATCTGCATGACATGGTGCTAAAATACAAAAATTGGATAATGAAAAATTATTTTATATGATGTCAAAATGACTATCTGATAAAACATCAAAACAAATTATCATAAAGTGATATATAGATTATATTTTGGAAAAGTTTGATATATTAGAAAGTCAAAAAAACGAAATTGAAAATCTGATTTTAGATTATTTATTATAATATATGATAGAACAATTTGAATTATTACTTGATCTCCTAAATATAGAAGATAAGCAATACTATATAGATGCAGCTAAACAAATTGAAAAGAAACAACATAAAAAAATTAAAACCAGACATAAACATGGTTTTGTTTTTGAAGTATTTGATGATTTTTTGGATCATAAAATAAGCTTAGAAGATTTTGTTAAAATATGAGATATAGAATGATGACTAGATATCAGTCAAGTATGATTTGATTTGGACTATTTATCTATAGATAATCAAGATATTTCTGATACTTTATTTATTGTATCACTAGTAGATATTTGACGGAAATTTTCAAATAAAGAAATAGACGAAATAAAAAAAAAGCTAACTATAGTTAACAGTCAGCTTTGTATAATATAAAAACTATCCTATGAAGTTTTTGAAGTCTTCTAAACTTTCAAATGATTTGTAAACTGATGCAAACCTAACAAAAGCCACTGGATCAATTTCTTTCAACTCTTGTAATATATCTTCTCATATTTTTTTGGAATCAATTTCGTTTCATTCGTTTTGTCGTTTGATTTCTAGGTTATTGATTATATTTTCCATCATTTCATGATCTATTCTCCTTTTTGCAAAAGCCAACATTAATCATCTTTTGATTTTTTGTCTATCGTACATTTGTTTTGTTCAATCATTTTTTACTATAGTTAATTCTGTTATTCATCTTTTTTCAAATGTAGTAAATCTGTGATTGCAAAATTCACATTCTCTTCTACGTCTGATAACTTGTCAATCTTCAACTATTCTAGAATCTATAACTTTTGTATCCATGTTTTGGCACTTAGCACACTTCATATTACTAAACAATTAATAACTAAAATCTGATAATTAGTTTGGCATTACAAATCTTTTATTGTAGTAGTTTATATTTTTTAGAAATCATTTAAATCGTATTATATCTTCTCAACTTATAGATTTTATAATTTCTTCTGAGTCTTTGTTTTCTATAAATTTAATCCGATTGCCTCATAATAATTCAAAAACTTCTTTGTTGTCATCTATTGATATTCGTTTTTGTAATATGATTCAAAACTTATCTAACAATCAAATTATTATATCTTCGAAAACTTTTTTATGCTGGGTCTGTATATTTATAATATCTTGTATATATATTTTTATAAGACTTTCTATGTTATTTTTTTTATTTTGTTGTTCCAAAAATTTTATATAAAGTAATAATCCAAAAATAGTCTCTCTGATATTGAAAAATATTCATAATATAATTACATCAGAATATGTTTTAGTTAGATTTATTTTTTTATTTATAAGTTCTTTATAAAATTCTTGTAAAAGCCAGAAATCGAAACAATATAAATTTTCTTTGATGTGTATAATATCTTCATTTTTTAAATTGTTATGTATAAGTGCTGTAAATGCCTTTCAATTTTGTATTAATGAACAGCAAT
>CAYSXV010000008.1:0-31794 GCA_964435215.1 uncultured Candidatus Peribacteria bacterium
TTGTAGATAATATTTCAAGTTAAAAAGACATTAATACTCGAAATGATTGAAAGATATAAAAGAATTTGAATAATTATCAGATTAGAATAATTTAGTAAGAAATGTAAAGGGAAATAAGCAATTTGTGATGATTTGAAGTTTGAAATATATATATGAAAGAATATAATTAGTTGTTTTAAATTATAAACTATAAATTAATGTTGATACCAAGCGTAATAGAGAAATCCAAACAATGAGAAAGATCGTATGATATTTATTCAAGGTTACTTGAAGACAGAATAATTTTTGTATGAAATCAGATTGAACCTAACTTAGTGAACTCTGTTGTAGCACAATTACTTTTTCTTGAAAAAAAAGATCCAGATAAAGATATTATAATGTATATAAATACTCCTGGATGAGAGGTTTATAGTGGAATGGCGATTTATGACACTATGCAATATGTAAAATGTGATATATGTACAATATGTGTATGATTGGCAGCATCTATGGGATCAGTACTATTGGCTTGATGAACAAAATGAAAGAGATATGCACTACCTCACGGTAAAATAATGATTCATCAACCACTTGGTGGAGCAGAATGACAAGCTAGCGATATAGTAATCCAAGCTGAAGAAATTTTGAAAGTTAAAAAAATGTTTACTCAAATTATATCAGATCATACTGGTCAAAAACTTGCTGTCGTGGAAAAGGATATGGATAGAAACAAGTGGATGAATCCAGAAGAAGCCTTAAAATATGGAATAATTGATAAAATAATATAATAAACTTTTGTCATATCAAACAAAGTGAGATACCTGTTTAACGCTCGATATGACAGATAAAAATAGATTACCCTCATTTCTGAGGGTTTTTTTATGTACAACCAACTAAAATAATTGACAAATTAATATAATTACCCTATAATTAGGGTATGTGATTTTTATTATTATGATAGTAGAAAATGGAATGAACAAATATATTGAATAATGTTGATTATAATCAACAAGATGAAAATTTATCATTAGAAAAAGAAAAGTGAGATTTAAAAAAATTGTGGGAAGATGTAAAAACTCTCATGCAAATTTCGGTATGAAATCTATATAGAGCAGATGAAGATATAAAATGAAACATGGGGAAACTAAAAGATAAAAAAGCCGTTATATTCACTTCTGCATGATGAAAAAAAGAGGTATTTGCTGATATTAATTATATGGATGATAATATTATAATAACACATGAAGATCTCAAAGTTATATTTAATAGTAAAGATCAAACTATTATATGATATGATATGACTCGTTGATTTATACCTGGAGAAAATAATTGAAATACTTATCCAGTAAAATTGGAATATGATGGTATAAAAAATCTTGTTAATATGTGTGTAAATTGAACTCTTGATTTCAAAGCGACTCAATATTAGTTGTTTATTAATTAAATAAAACTAAATAATATTGATTAAAAGAAACTGGAATCACAAAAATATAAGATCCTCAGAAATGGGGATTTTTTTATTGATTTTGGATTTAAATAAGTTATATTATTGACAGTTTATATATTTTTATAGATTATATGTTGTATTATAATAAATATAATAGATCAAACCTAATAAATAATATCTACTCTACCCTACCATTTGATCAATTTGTGAAATGAAATTTTTCTAGAGCATGAGAAATTGTGGATCAATATAATATTTTACTACAGAGGTGTTTAAGTGAAGCTGAACAAAAATACTTATGAAATTTAAACATTAGAGAATATCTAAGAACTGAACTATCTAAATTACTAAAAGAGAAGGAAGAATTGGATAACAAAAAGAAAGAAGTAATAGAAAAAATAAATACAATAAATAATATTAAGGATGTTAAAATTAAATTAAAAAATGAGTATGAATGAAATAAAATATGGGCAGCTATATATAAAAAATTTGAAGAAGTAGTTTTTACTGATGAATATTTTGACTGTGAAGAATTGGAAGAATTTATTGAAAGATTAAAAAAAGAAAATCCAGATAACTATAAAATGTGAGAAGATATGATAATGAGATTTTTTAATTCTGATAATTATCAAGCAATAAAAAAATGTTGAAAAATAGATAAATATGCTTTATGGATGCTTAACCGCGAAAGAAGTCAAATAACAAAAAAACTGAACCGTAAAGATAATGATATGAGCGTAGAAAAGAGAATAAATGATATCAAGATTGGGAAAACAGAAAGAAATTTACAAGATCAAATAAGCGATGATGTGAAAGAATATTTTGGTAAAAAGAGTGTATCTTACAACGAAGAAGAAGATCCAAGGAATATAAAAACTATATATATGGAAACTATTACTTCTAGAATTATACTAAATAAAAATACCGATAACAAACTTAGAAACGAACTAATAAAAAACCATACCGATAAAATATGACTTTGGAATTATATATGGAATATATATCTAGATTTGATAGCTAAAGAAAGAGAGATTAGACAAGCTCTGAAAATAGAAAGTGATACTGAAATAGATTTACATGAAGAAATGGTACAATCAATAATCTGAGAGATAAAACATTGGGTAGATTTTTGTAAAGATCAATACCCCATGTGGCTAGATGCTATCAGCCAAAGTGATATAAATTATATTGAAGAAAAAATCAGATGAGATAAAAATCAATCACGAAATATGGAAGTAAATAGTGATAGAAAAGCTCGTGAAGTTTTTTATACATTGAGAGACTATCTAGAACACAATGAACTTGAAGAAAAATTTGAAAAAATATGGAATCATAACTATCGAGGGATAGATATTGATATCAACAATATGAAGAAAAATTTGATAAATTTATTAAGAAATATGGATAGTGGAGATAGTGATTCAATAAAAGAAAATTTATCTGATTATAGGGTGTTTTGAGATATAGAAAATAAAGCTTTTAAGCATAAAGATATTCAACTAGAATTATTTTCTTAAAATAAATCATCTAAAATGGATTTGTAATTGAAATTTAGAAATGTAGAAGTGACTCGCAATAAAATAAATTTGTTGTAATATATCACTATCGTTTCAAATCTTCTCAAATATAGCTTACATGAACTTCAATATTCAATATGAAAATCCAGATGAATCGCTACTTAAAAGATTATTTAAAGTAAGAGGTATCCAGGATGATCCTGAAAATTTTTTAAACCCAAAACTAGCTGATTATTGGCTAGATCCTTTTTTGTTAAATGATATGGAAATCGCAGTAGAAAGGATATTAAGAGCAATAAAAGATTGAGAAAAAATAATGATATTTTGAGATTATGATGTAGATGGAGTAACTTCTAGTCGATTGCTTTATAGATTCATTACAAAATTTCTTAATTATAGAGGCGTAAGTATACAATATCCTGATAGGATAAAAGATGGTTATGGATTAAAAAATAATCATATAGATGATATTAAAAGTAAATGAGTAAGCCTGATGATTACTGTAGATAACTGAATCGCTAGTGTAAATGAAGCTATGTATGCAAAAGAACAATGAATAGATATGATTATAACAGATCATCATAAAGAACACGATCAAATACCACAAGCATTTGCTGTAGTTAATCCACAAATATCTAGTAATTATCCATTTAAATGATTGGCTGGTGTAGGGGTTGCATTTAAATTAATGAATGCAATTTTAGCTAGGTCGAATTTTGATAATGAAGAAAGAAATCAGATTTTTAATTATTTTTTGCCAATAGTAGCAATATGAACAGTTGCTGATATAGTACCACTTGTAAATGAAAATAGAGTGATAGTAAAAAGATGACTGGAACTTATAAATACTCAAAGACATAAATTAGCAACGTCTATAAGGTGATTTTTGGATTATTTAAATTTAAGAGATAATGTAGATACATTCCATATATGATTTGTTATATGACCCAGAATAAATGCATGATGAAGGATAAAATCTCCATATGATAGTCTAAGAGCACTACTCTATACGTGAGAAAAACAATATGAACATTTGGTAAAAGTAGATGAAGTAAATAATGAAAGAAAAAAATTACAAGAAAAAGCATTTAAAATCGCTGAGCAGATAATAGATCATAGTCATAATATTTTGATTGCTGCTGATGAAGAATTTCATGAATGAGTAGTATGAATCGTAGCTGGTAAGATGACAGAAAGATATAATAAGCCATCTGTAGTATTTAAAATAGATAAGGAAAAAGATATGGCGGTTGCGAGTTTAAGATGACCAGAATATTTTAACATTATAGAAATGCTTGCACAAGCAGAGCCTATGTTGATACGTTTTTGAGGACATAAACAAGCATGATGATTGGCAATAAAACTAGATAGACTAGATGAATTTAAAGAATTCTTAAAAAACTACTGTAAAGAAAATATATCTGAATTGAATTTACAAAAAACATTAAAAATAGATACAAAAATATATTCACATGAACGAAATATTGAAAGTTTAAGTGATATAGAAAAATTAGCACCTTTTGGAGAAGGTAATAGAGAACCAGTATTTATAATAGATAATCTAAAAATTAAAAAGGTTGAAAAAGTTTGAAAAAATTGATGAGCACATCTCAAAATACACTGAGAACTAGATTGAAAAAAAATCACTAGTATGTTTTGGAGTAAGTGAAGTGAGTGTGACACATTTGATGCTAGTGAAATAAGCATAGTATGAAAAATAAAAAAAGATAGTTATAATGGATGATTTTTTATTGATGGAATGGATTGGAGAAATTAATCATTGCTAGAAATCTATTTAAATGTAATCTTATTTTGAGATATACATGCTTTATGACAAAAAAAATAATTATTTGACTATAAAATAAGAATTACTATACTGACGACATAAATAAAAATCTGTGATTGAATAGGAATCAGATTTTTTTGTTTTTATTATTTGGAAAGTATATGACAGAAAACGAAATACAGCAGATACAAAATATAATTACAAACCTAGAGGAAAAACATGGGCATATTCCATATTTTAGTGAACTAGAAAATCATGAAATATTTTGACCAATATTTAAATCTTTGAATGAAGAAGAAAGAGCTAAAATAAAAAAAATTATTGATGAATATATAGTATCCAAAATAGAATCTATGAAGACAAAATGATGATTATTATTCAAAAGATTTTGGGAAGGTAATCCTGAATTATTTTGGCAGTTTAGAGATTTGAATGAAAAAGAAGAAAATATAGAAAAATCAGAATTTCATGAAGCTGGGAAAAAAGTAGAACAAGAAATGTTCAAACTTGAATGAATATTAACAGAAAGGATGTTTAAACAAGAAAAATGATTAGATAAGGTCGTATGATCTTTTTATAATATCGTATATGATTTTTTTCCTAAGTATGGAAGAATAGAATAAAACTATACTATTTTATACCATCTTTTATTGTCTGTTCAATTAAAATTGAATGACTTTTTTTCTAGTTCAAGCACTACTCTTTTGAATCCAATCGGATTGTGCAGATATATTTTTCAAGGGATATTTTTTTCTATAACTGTATTTTCTATTTCTTTTATTTCAATTATACTATTTGCTTTACCTGGAGCATGAATATATTCACTATCAGAAATAATTATTCATATATGTTTGGGAACTAATCAATCTTTAGAAAAAAATATTAAATCTCATGGCTGGATAGCATCTAAGTGAATATTAATTCCATAAGAATCGAAATATTCATTTGTATGTCTGATATCGTGATTTGATAATCAGAATTTATTTAGTATATAAGTTACAAACCCAGAACAATCAAATCAATCTACATCTATTCATTTATTAGCTCATTTATATCATACAGATGGATATCACACATATTTTTTTGCTTCATCTGCTATTTGGATTCTAATTTCTTGTAAGATATTTTTTAGTTCAGATAAAGTATGAGATTGGACATCTCATTGCAAATTAATTATTCAGTTTTGGATAGATGCTATTCATTCTAATATTTGCATAAATAAGAATTGGATTTTAAAATTAATTTTCTGGATGTTTATAATATGGTTTGGACGTGAGGCTAACAAAAGCTGGTATATAAACCAAAGTAATGAAAAAAGATACAAGCAATCATCATATAAATGCTATTGCCATGGAACCAAATAATTCATCTTTGAATGCCAATATAAGCAATCATAAAATTGTTGTTAATTTTGTAAGAAAAATTGGAACAAATCTGATTGAAATAGATTTTTTAAAACTCTCTAATGCAGACATACCATCTTTTTCGTAGAAATCTTTGAAATCTTCTATATGTATAATTGCTTGATTTACTCAGACTCACAGGACTCAAAATATTCATATCTGAGCTGGGAAACTAAATGGATATCAAGTAATAGCTAAGATAATAAGAGCTCATGATATTGAAAGAAATATAGAAGAAATAACTATGATTGGATATTTTAAATTCTTAAACTGAATAACTAAAATTAAAAACATAAGTAATATACCTATTCATAAACTCTTTCATAAATCTACTCATACTGCTGCTTGTTCTTCAATATCCGCTCACACTTCATACCTTACTCAATCTGGTAATGGATTAGATTTAATTATTTGATTTATTTTGCTTGTGACCTCTCATAACGCTGTCTTTGTAGCTTTATCTGCTGTAATTTGGACTGCTTTGGATCAATTAATTTTACTTATACCAGCAAGCTCTGGTTCAAGATATTTTTTCTGTAATAATTGTTGTAAGTAAATGTTTCAGATTTTTTGATCATCTATATTTCAAGAATAATCTATAAATCAGACCATTGATATAGAGTCTTTTCAAAATTCAGTAAATTCTTTTATCATTATTCAATTGGGCTCATATTCTCAGTTTTGGATACCAGCAAACATAGTAGCAATAGAACCAGCACTGGAATTTAGTTGTTTGATTTTATTAAGATCTAAAATATATTTAAATCTTCCATTACCATATTCTAATGATGTAGATAAATTAAAAACTCAAGGAATTTTGGAAATAAGAGGAAGTATTTTTGCTATATATTTTCATATCGCAGTATAATCATCTCCTACGAGATAAAATCATATTGGTTTACTCCCCGCTCATGGTCATCATTTCATAGTCAATGTAGAGATATCTTGGAGAAATTTATATTTTGGTTTTATAGTCTTGACGTAAGATTGAAGCTCTTCATTCATCACATAAGATTTAATATTTCTATCATCAGAAGGTACGAGTTTAATAGATAGACTAGATATATTACTAGGATCTTTTTGTCATTGTTGCATTCATAATGAACCTATACTAACTTCAATATATTCTATAGCTTTACCATATTGTTTAGTAACATATCATCATACTTCTTGAGTAATTATATTTGTATACTCCTGATTTTGCATAGTAGATATTCAAGGCGTATATTGCATATTGACCCAAATATTTTCTGAATCAGAATTTCATAGAAAATCTATTTTAATAATACCCATTCACATAAGTATAAATGCAAAAACAAATAATACCCAGAAAATAGACATAAGTCAGACTGATCAAGATTTTGTTTGGTTGCTTTTAAAGAAAAAATTTCACATCCTTTTACCTAGATGTTCTAGAAATACCATACTTTGAACTTCTTTCAACTTTGTCTTAGCTAAAAATGTTGCAAATAAAACTGGCAAGATAACTAAAGATACAAACAATGAAATAAAAAGATTACTCGCCACAGTAAGTGGAAATGGTTTCATAAACTCCCCTATCATTCATGATAATCCAAAATACATAGGAAGGAAAATGGCTATAGTAGTTAGAGTACCAAATATAATAGGTCTAGAATAATTTTTTAGTGAAAAATCTATAGCTCATCGGATATTTCATGTTTCCCTATATCAGACTATGATTCATTGAGTAACAACTATCAGATTATCTATCATAATTCACAGAATTAATATCAAACCAAATGATACTATATTATTAAATGACGATCATTGTAATTTGAAAAATCAAAAGTTGATAAGATATACCAATACAAATGCTAGTAATATAATAAGCGATGGTCTAAATCATAAAAATACAAGTATAACCAAAAGCGCTAATAATCAAGTTTCCAAAAAGTTTTCAAAAAATAGATTATAAATCCTTTTGATAGATTTTTCACTGGATTGAATTTCTATAACTTGAAGATCAAGATTCTGTTTAGAATATTCTTGTATTTTATTTTTCAGATTCAAAGTCACATCATTTACATCATATCATGGAACTTTCTTAACTTGAAAAGATATTGCATTTACTGTATCTCAAGAAAAAAATAGAAATGACTTTTTTTGAGATCACTTATATCAAAGTTTAACTGTCGCTATATCTTCAACTCTTAAAGACTTTCATCATATATCAAATATTTCAAAATCTTTTACTTGCTGGATAATCTTATCAACATTACTTTCATAAGTAGTTATCTCAAATGAATAGAGAGTATTTTGGATTTGCTTTTTATCAGTAGGTAATTTGATAAATGATGATCTTAACTGTCAGATAACCATTCATATATCTAAGTTATTTGAAGCAAGTTTACTAAAATCAAAATTTATTTTAATTGTCTTTACGGGTTTACCTATTATAGAAACATCAGAAACTCATTTTACAGATTTAATATCATCTTCTAATGAACTAACTCTAGGGTATAATATTTCCAAAGGACTTTTACTAGCAATAGAAAAAACATACATAGGAGCATCATTGATATCTACTTTTTTTATAGTAGGATATTTAACATCACTTGGCAATGAAGAATATACTTGATCTGTAGCAGATTTAATATCATTAACCGCATCGTTGTTATTTTTCTGAGTCATAAATTCTAATGTAATGACTGCAAAGTTATAACTTGTTGTCGATGTTACTTTTTTGAGTAAGTTGATGGATTTGTATTTCTGTTCCAGTTTGCTTGTTACTTGTTCTTCTATAGTTTTTGCATCAGCTCATGGATATGTAACTACTATATTATAATATGGAATATTAACTGAGGGAGTAACTTCTTTTGTGATAGTCATTAAACCATAAAATCAATACAGACCAAGACATATTGTAAGTATTATAATTACTAGTTTATTTTGTTTAAGAAAGTTTAGCATCAAAGTACATGTAAGATATTAAATAAGATCTCCCTGAAAAATATTAAGATGACAAGAAAAATAGGACTATTTTAACAATATATTTCCAATCTGTAATCATGATAAGACTTGTATATAACCATTATCGATATCTCAGACTTGTATTTTTTTATCAAATGCTGCTGATTGTCACTGAGAGTTTGAAATTTTTATATAAACATAATATCAATCAAGTTTGGGTTGAACATAATCAAGTGGAATCATAATATTTCATGTAGAGCTATTTTCCAAGTGTAATCATATACCTATTCTTTTTCATTCTATTGCATCTAAATTACTTGATGTAATTTCATAAGTATAATTTTGAGTTATATTATCCATATATGGAAGCTGGTATTCTATTTGCGATTCTCAAAGTATTTTATCTCAATCAAGGAAAACTATTTTTTGACCAATATTTAATTGATATGGAGAAAAAATTTGAATTTTAATTGCATTATTTTTAGATGGTACAATCTGACAAAGCATAGCACTTGGAGATACCTTATTTAACTGTATTGCTTGCTTGTTTTTTACAATTCAATCTATAGGCGATTTGATAATTTCTCATCAAAGATTGTTTGAAAGTAATTCATAATTTTGTGCCAATGTAAGATATTGGCTTTTTAGTTGGGCCAATGAAATTGATTGGGTATTGTCAGAATTTTGGATTTGTTTTTCTATACTAGTAGTAGATAATTCTAGATTATTTAACTGTGACTTCATACTATTAATATTTGAATCAAAAGTCAATTCTGCCGATGGTGTTTTATTGTCAGCCATAGTATCTATATTATTTTTTAAGCTAGTAATCTGTGTATCATAATTAACCAATGTGGTATGATAAGCAGAAGCAAGACTTTGAAAATTAGTCTTATAAGTCTGTAATGATGTAGAATATGCTGAAAACATAGTATAAAAAGTTTCTATAGAAGGACCACTTACTGAAGTCTGTGGTAAAGTAGTAGAGGCAACAGATGCGTCTACCGCTTGAGATGCTAGAGAAAATAATTTTGAAATATCATTTATATATTTCAACAAATCATCATCTGTCATAGATATAATATTATTTAACTTATTATATAATCAATTAAAATCTGATTTTAATTGAGATTTTAAGCTAGGATTATTTGCTGATAATGATGCGTCGTATGATGCATTTGTTGTCGTATCAGTAATACCAAAACTATCATCTAATTTTCTCATAGAATCAGTAATAGCAGTTTTTAGCTGTTGTTTGAAGCTATCTATATTAGAATTTAATTTTGATAAATCTATATTCTGAGATTGTTGAAGTAAATTAAATTGTTTATCTAAATTATTTTTTGTAATATCCATATCGTCAGAATTTAGATTTTTTTGTTTTTCTAGATTATCTAAATTATCTCGGAACAGTAAATAATTTCTCTGGCTAACTTCTTTTTGCTGACTGAGTATATCTGTTTGGATATCAAAGCTATTTTGAGTATATGAAATAATATCATTTAAATTATCCATCTGTTTCTTGACATAAGATAGTTGGATATTAGAATTTTGAGTAGCTACATCATCTGAAGGAGAAATATTATAAAGAATCTCTCATGCAAAAACTTTTTTTCAAGGTTGGCAATTTTCGTATGAAATAGTTCATCACAAAGAACTCATTATATTTATAAGATTATCTGCCACTACTACTCAATATACTTTTTCATCTTTGGTTAAATCGTTTTGTACTATGTATTCTTGAGTAAAAATATTACTATTTGTGGTTGTTGTATCCTCTACTGGATCTTTACTAGAATTGCGGATAATAGCAAAAACTATCAAAACTATAAAAGCTATGATAAGTATATATTTTAATATTTTTCGTATTTTGGAAAATGAAGACTCCTCCTCATATTCTTCTTCATAAATTTCTTCATCAACATACTGTTCCATTATTGCAATATTTAAATGTTAAAATGGTTGTTTTTACTATACCTTTTTAACATAGAAAATCAAGGTTTTGTCAATAATAAATAACGCCTAAACGTAAAAACGTAGAGGCGTTAAATATAAGTCTTGATAATCAAACTATTGAGAAATTATTTTATTTTTTTTAACTTTGTAGCTGTATGTTTTGAATGAGTAATTTTATGTCCAGTTTTATGTATTTCTTTATGATGTGTATGTGCGTTTTGAGTAATTTTATGATGTAATTTCCTTTTAAGCGGTCTATAATGAAATAGATATCGCAAAGCATGAGAAAATCATAGGAAAATAATTATAAATCAGATTCGTAAATTTTGATATAAGACATCTAATCAAAGCTGCATATTTACTGAATATATTTGTGGTAATAAATAACTCAATATAATGACAGCATATCCAGTAAAGCTTATTAAAAGTAATGTATTTCGTAATCTTTTATGAATATTGTGATGTATAAGTTCTCGGTATGTAAGGAAGTAACTAAGAAAATATAAGCATAAAATAGCTACTGCAGATCGAAAAACAAATTCTCTTTGAGTTAGGATTTTATTATCTTTTGTTATTTTAACCAAAGTTTCTTTTTGTTGTGTAGTAGCTGGATAAATATTTTGTAATCATTTTGCAATTTCTTTTATATCATCGATATTTACTCAATGAGTATTTTGAAGATAAGTAATATCATCCAATTCTTGTACTTGAAATTTACTAAAGTAATGTTCACTAATTTTTTGTGCTAAAATTTTGGAATCTACTCAATAAATTGTAGCAGCCTCTAAGATACTTTTACTTTGTAGATATTCATTTGGTACTTCTATTGTCAATGTAACGACAGTTGTCTGTGGTCATGTTTTTATATCGTCATTTTGAGCAAAACAACTAGAAAGTGAAAAATAAAAAACAGAAAGCATAAAGAAGAAAAAGATTTTTTTACTTAAAGTATAAATCATGGGTAAAATTTATATATAAATCTATTTGTGATTAGTTTGTTATTAATAAATTAATTGTTTTTTTCAATCCATTCTCAAAGATCAAAAATCTTTTTTTCTTCCCATACATTTCACATCAATTGTATACCTACAGGCATATCTTCTCATCTATCATTTATAGTTCATATAGGAACTGATATTGCAGGTAATCATCACATATTTGCTGGTATAGTATACATATCAGACAGATACATTTTTAGTGGATCATCTGACCTTTCTCAAATTTTCCAAGCAAGTTCTGGTACAGTAGGCATAATAATAATATCGTAAGACGAATATATTTTATTAAAATCAGATCTTAATTGATCTCTTGCTTTTTGAGCTTTGAGATAATATCATTCATAATTTGCACTACTAAGAACAAAAGTTCAAAGTAATATTCTTCTTTTAGCCTCATCACCAAATCACTCAGATCTAATGCGAGAATAATAATCCATCATAGAATCAAAATTACTTGTATCGTCTTGTAATCCAAATTTAATACCATCAAATCTAGCAAGATTTGTACTTACTTCTGCGGGCATCAATGTATAATACATTGGAACTGAATATTTTAATGGTGGTATTGAAATATCATCAATTTTAAATCATGCGCTTTTAAGTTTTTCTATAGTTTCAAGAAATTTTGATTTAACACGAGGATCTAATCACTCTCATAAAACTTCCAAAGGTAATCAGATTTTTAAATTTTTTGGGTCAGAATATTCTAAAAAATCAAAAATATCTGCTTTAGAATTACTCTGAGAATCTTGGCTATCAAAGCCAGCTATAGAAGATAATAAAATCCTAGCATCTTCAACTGTTTTGGTAAATGTTCAAACTTGATCTAAGCTAGATGCCATAGATTGTACTCAATATCTTGAAACTCTTCCGTAAGTAGGTTTGAATCAAACAATACCACAAAAAGACGCTGGTTGACGTACACTTCATCATGTATCTGTTCATAGAGCCGCAATACAAGAATCAGATGCAACAGCAACAGCAGATCATCATGAAGATCATCATGGTACACGATCTTTTCAATGATTATTTATAGTATTTCCAAAATATGAATTTTCTGTAGATCATCACATTGCAAATTCATCCATATTGGTTTTTCATATCATAAGTCATCAATTTTTTTCAAGATTAAGAAAACATGTCGCACTATATGGAGGAATATAATTTTCCATTATATGAGATCAACAAGATGAAATATAGTCCTTGGTAAGTATAATATCTTTGATTCATATAGGAGCTCAACATAATGATCTGCTTTCAAAGCTTTTTAAATTATCAGAAATATATTGCTCGTGAAATCTGATAAATGAAAAATATTCAGAATTCAATTTTTGTGCTTTATCAAGATAATGTTTCACTATATCACTTGGATTTAATTTTCAAGATTGTACTCAATCTATGTATTGTTTAAGAGTTAGATTCATAAAGAAATGTTTCAATGTAAAAATATTTCAGTGTTTAATTGCTTTTATGTATAGAAATTTTGAGTAGAATAACAAGAAAAAAAACCGCATTTGCGGTTTTTCTTTATATGATAAATTTAAAGATTAAAACTTATTTTATAAAGCTGTCCCAAATCGATCTTATATTATTAGAATCTGATGGGTATGTTTTTTTGGTTGTAGATGGTTTGTTTGTAGATTTGATATTTGTAGGAGTCTTAACTGTAACACTAGGCGTATTTATAATAGTAATAGAACTTGATTTAAATGTTTTTAGAATATATGACACAGCTTTGGATTTAGTATCAGAGGTTTCTAATATTTTATAAACAAAAGTATTTGTAGAATCTTGTGATAAATAAGTGAGGTGACTGAATTCTGATGATTTATTGGATGTGTAATAACTATTTGCTATAACATATATCATGAAGTAATCTTTTTCATCAAAAGAAAAAATAAATTCAGATTTAATATCTTTTCATGTATATATCTGGATTGTATAACCATCCCATGATCATGGAAAGGAAATAGAAAAATTATAATCAGAATTTTTATAATTAAGATCTCATTTAATAAGCTTTGCAGAAGCTGTGGAATCTATAATCTCTGAAAAACCACTCATAGTATCTACGATTCATATAGTCTCTCATGATGCTTGAAATCAAGTATTAGTAGCTCATGACAAAACAAGTCATGTATTGATTATTCAAGTTTGGATGATTCAAGTAGAAACCAGTCATGTATTGATTATTCATGTATCTATTTTTCAACTTAAATTTTCTCATGTAGAAATTAAATTTTGATTTTTAATATCTGAAACTATCTGTGTTCATCTGAGTTTAGCTATAAGAGAATCTGCTCACTGTGGATTAAGGAAACGATAGAAAACAAATGCTAATCCTAGCAAAACTATAATAAATATTATTCTTCTAATTATTCCCATATGTAATTTTATAAGGACTAAACAAACATACTATACATATTTACTACAATAAAGCAAGATATATTTTATAAAATAATAAGCTTGCGTAAATTTGAACAATCATTAAATATTATGGGTGTATTGAATATTATAAATAGAATAAATATTGTACTTTTGTATTAACAAATCACTATGTTCAAAAGAATACTTAGAGATTCAATAACAAAAATAGTAGAAGATACTAGATTGATAAGGTTATCATTTCTGGTAACTTTTTGTCATTTTGTAAGTATTGTTTATTTAATGGTATGGAATATAAATAATCTATTAACATATAGATATGAGAAATGAATTCCCATGTCAGATGCTTTGAAATATATATTAAATCGGTCTCAAGATAATAATATGACAGTAACAATAGTAATAATAGTTGCTGTAATTTTTATATGATATTCTTTACTATATCCAATCTGAGAATCTGCTATGATACATTATTTGGATCAAGAAGGACAGAAAATATGAAAAGTAATATGAAAATGAGTAAATGATTTTTTTGTAATGTTTGAATTTGATGCAATGCTTTTTTCATTTGGATTTTTCACATTTGCAATCACAACACTTAGAATGTATATGCTTTATATAATCGATAATACTTTTATTATAATACTGATAATTATATGGTGAGCTGCTGTATTTCTTGCGACTATACTTTGGTCTTATGCAAAATTCGCCATAGTGATTGAATGAAAAAATGTTTTTGAATCAATAAAACGTAGTGCTTCCCTTACAATTATGAATTTTTGAACAACAATAAAATTTGTAATAATACAATTATTTTTGATGATAAGATTTATAATAAATGCTATAGTGATTATGGGAATACCATTTCTGATTGTATATATAGCTATATGGTTTAATGTTATTGAATCCAAAGTTGTATGATATGTAATAGCAATAAGTGTGATTGTTTTATTATTTTTGATGGCGTATATAAATGCTATTATAGAAGCATTTTTTATGACTTATCGATACAAAGTCTACAAAAGTATTACAGAAGAAGCAAAAAAATAGAAAATATTATTTAACGAAGTGTAAAAATACTCATTCATATTTTTTCACATCGACTACTTCCAATTTTTCTCAGGAATCTAAAATGATAGTTCAAGTATCTCAATTTTGTCATCAAGATTCTGCATAAAAAGGACTAGAATCAAAAACTAAAATTCTTTGTCAGCCTGCCCCGTCTTTAGCGGGGTTTATTTCGAAATCTTTGAGTAAGATTGCCGCGTCATTTCATTCCTCGCAATGACTAATGTTATATCATAAAAACTTTGTAGCTGGTAATCATGAAACATGTTTACCTCGATCAACATCTATTGTAAATTTATCTTTGGATCATTTGCGTGATCTTTCTTGTTGTGCTTCCATTTCTTGTTGAAATCAATCTTCATCTATTTTGAATCAATTTTCTTGTGCTATTTCTCTAGTAAGTTCCAATGGGAATCAGAAAGTATCATAAAGTTGAAAAGCATCCTTTCAAAGAATTAATTTGGATTTTGAATTTCTTTCTAGAATTTCATTTAACATTTTTTGTCAGTTATCAATTGTTTTTTGAAATTGAATACATTCTTTTTGTAATGTATCTACTATAGATTTGATATCTATTTTTAAATCAAAATTTGTAGTTATACCAGAACAAATATTTTCAAAAAGATTTTTTAGATCAGATTCTGATAATTTTTTTAAAGATATTAAATTATAATACATTCTTCTAATAAGTCTTCTAAGCACATATCCCCTACCTTCATTGGAAGGATTGATACCATCTTTTATCATAAAAAATGATGTCCTAGTATGATCTGAGATTATTCTAAATCTCTTGTGATTTGAAGAATATTTTTGTTTTAAGGATTTCTCTATTGCTGTTATAATATAATCAAAAATATCTGTATCATAAACAGAATCCTTGGACTGTAAAACCTTACACATCCTTTCAAATCACATTCATGTATCTACATTTTGATTGTCTAGTTTTGTAAGTTTTCAATCTTCAGAACGATAATATTCCATAAATACATTGTTTCGTACTTCAAGTCGATTATCTTCATCTGTTCCTGGATTGGAATCTTTTGGAGGTAATTTGGATTCTCATACCCAATAAAAAATCTCTGAATCTGGACCGCATGGTCATACTGGTCAAGGACTTCGTCGATTATTTTTTGCTGGTAGATACGCTATCCTATTTTCTGGCAAATATTTTTTCCAATATCATGCACTTTCTTCATCTATGGGAGATCAATCATCTCATTGGAAAACCGTTGCTGCTAATTTTTCTTTATCAAATCATAATACATCTACAAGAAATTCCCAACTCCAATCTATAGAATCTTTTTTGAAGTAATCTCACAATGATCGATTTCACATCATTTCAAAAAATGTAAGATGACTCGCATCTCCTACTTCATCTATATCGACAGTACGTATACATTTCTGAATATTAAAAAGTCTTTTACCTAATTGATGTTGTTTACCACTTAAATATGGAATAAGCTGTTGCATTCATGCAATATTGAACATAGCAGTACTCTCTTTTCATCAGATAAGTGATGCTTCAGTAAGATATTTATGATTTTTTGATAATCGGAATTCGTTCCATTTTGATCTAAGTTCTAATCAGGATATTTTTTTCATTTATAAAAAATTTATGTTAAAATCAGCTTCAAAAATATAGATTTTATGGTTGTTTGCAAGTTGGAGTAAAAATTTTTATTTTAATAAGAATCTAATATAAATTACTATTTTAATAAGCGACCACTAAATCAATAACTTTTACCGCCAATGTCATGATTCCATTTATCATTTTTAAAATCAGCATCAGCACCTCCAGCTAACCATATACAACAACGTTTATTAAAATTTCCAATTTTATTACCACGAGGAATATAGTAACCAGAAAGACTATTTTCTTTTATATTTGTATTGTAAAAATTATTATACTTGGGACTATTCTCTGAAGGATTGCCGGCTAATAAAGTTAACTTTGCTGGAGTAGGTAAATATTTTTTTTCTAAAGTTTTTTTTGAACATCTTTTGTATTTACAAGCTTCAAATACAAATGCATCGTATGTAATAAATATTTGTTCACCTTTACAATTTCAATCTAAATATTCCATAATATCTCAATCTGGATTTACTTTTACTTTAATTATTCATCAATCGTAAAGATTTATTTCTTTTTCATCATTCCATCAAGTACTATCTATATGAAAATTATCTTCTTCTAATTCAGACATATTTTCTTTTTCATTGGATTCTTTATTTGACTGTGTTTCGGTTAAACTTTTTTTATCAAGAAGATCTCGAATAAGCTTTTCTTTTGTCTTATCAGAAATAGATTCTAAGTTTCTTATAGCAATTATATCTTTTGCTATTTTATGTCTTATATCTTTATTTTCTAATTTTTTAGGATCTATTTCTATCATAATAATGATTAATTAAAGCTTTATAATGTATACTATAATTATAATTATAATTAAGTTTATTTATTTTTCAACTTTATACATTAGATTTAAAATAAAAAAAATCCCCATTTATTATAGGGATTTTATATCTGTAAATTATGATTATTGTGTCTTTGGTACTGTATTTGTATTTTTTATATTATCTATAAATTCATACAATTTAACTTTATTTACTCAATCATTTGAAAGGATATATAATTCTGGTCTTTCTCATGATATTTCTGGTATATCTACATCTATAACTTTATTATTATCCAATGCAAACGTCATCCTAAACATATAATATAGACTGTAGCTTGAACTATATGTTTCATTTGTCTTAACTGGACGAGATTCATAAACTGTGAAAGTTTGGTTTGTTTTGTCAAATAAGTATACATATTTTGAACTTAGTTTTGCTATAACTTTTACATTATTGGAATATATACTTGTAACTTTATCTCATCACATCATAGGTACTTCACGTATGCTTAATCGACTAGAAGCTGGATCTCTCCACAATTGATATAATTTACTATTTGCTCGAGTAAGGAATGTCGCGTCTATAGCGAAGCTAGAAAAATCTCAATATCATGAAGCGAATTTTGCTCAAGATGCCAATGCTACAGAATAATTTTGTCATCATTGAAATATAGATTGAGATCATAATGTATTACGATATCTGGTTACAAATCATCATCATATACCCAATGAAGGTTGGAATATATATAGATTAGCTTTACCATATACAGCAACTCATCATATACGAGATGGGAATCAATCTGTTGTACTTACTGTTTCCATACCAGCTTTCGTAACCAAGTATAGACTTCATTTATTACTGAAACAATATAATCAATTTCTAAGTAAACTTATAGAACATCAATTTATAGTATCTGTAGAGGTGTAATCTATAAGTGTTCATCTCATTCAATCATTTAGAGCTCATATAAGAGCTGCCTTATTTCATGCTATCATCATATCTTTTTCTGCAGATATAGATGTAGGAGTTCATAATTTAGAATTTTCTATAGATGAAAAAGTCAGAATCTTTGTTTTTTTATTCATAGCTGGATCATCCAACTTTGCTAGACTTGTAAGATATATAATATTGAATCAAGCATAGTAATCAGCTTGTAAAATTTTCTTTAGCTGGATAATATCTTCTACTCGTTTTCATTTGGTTTGAAGCGTATCCATTTTTTGTAGTATCTCATTATATTTTATTCATTTCTGATCAGAGGTAGGATCCATTGCTTTGAACATATATATATCTTTTTTGATATCATCTATAGATATATCAACTACTGCACCAGATTGTGTAGTGAAAGAACTACCATTTTGCTTAAGTAATTGTGTCAAAACACTATAAAGTAGAAATAATACTATCAAAGCTAAAACCAAAACCGTGATATGATATTTATTTGAAAAAAACGTATCCTTTAGTTTCATAAGTTTAGAATTTGCCAATCTGTTTTTAAATTTTTCATCAATCAAAGATTTTTTTGGCATTGCTCAATGCACGTGATAATATGCCATAAATCATATAGCCTCTTTTTGAATCCTTGTAAGTAACAACTGTTCCATAAAATCCAATAATTCACTTTCTTGAGATCATAATATTACTTCAACTTCTTTGAGATCTTGATCATCCAAGACATCAGATATTTTTGTTCATACATATATTATTTCATCATTTTTTTGAATATCTCATTCTACAAAATCAGAGAAAAGATCAACTTTTGCTCTAGTATCTATTCAATTGTGAAGTGAATAATAAACTTTACTATCTCTAAATATCATAATAGTAACATCTCATATCATAGATGCCATAAAAACAGCATCTGAAATAATCTGGATATATCACTTAATTTCAAATTTTTCAACATCACGAACTTTTTCTGCAAACAATTTTAATTTTGTATTTAGAGATTCTAATCATGACTCAAGATTGGATTTTATATTATCCATATCGTTGGTTTCTTGGTTACATAATTCTATAAATTCTCACAAAAAATCCTGAATAAGATCTTTTTGGTAATCAATAAACTTTGTTTCTTCAAACAAAACAGATGCTTTGATCTGCATACCATTTGTCAGAGTCTCTTTGAAAGAAAACAGATTTTCTTCTTCTAAATAATTAAATTTTTGTTCCTTTATTTGCATGGAAAGCCGTAAAAATATTAAAGTCCCGCTATACGGGATACACTATTGAGACGAAAAACAATTAATCCATTAAATTTATAATCAGATTTACATTTGTCTATAAGTATAAATTTTTAATCTTTTTTCAATAGCAAGTATTTGAAAACATATTTGAAACAAGACAATGAGTTGATTACCTTACTCAAATTCCTTTTGGGATCTGTGATAAGTCTCCAAAGCCGCTCAAGTTTGATTTTCCTAACTATTTTTGGAGCTCTTTTTTGTACTCATGCCCAAAAGTCGAATAATCATCATGTATTTATAACTATCAAATTATGATCTTTTATTTCTTGTAAATTATCTGCTGTCCATAGTTCTTGTCTGGGTGATTTGGGAGTAGACATAGCAACAAGTAGTATATTAATTGTATCTTGATATCCATTCAAAGCCTCTTTTACATTTTGTCGATTTAATTCACAAAATCATTTTTTATTATTGAATTTTGAAAATCAATCTTGTGTATATATAACATTATATCATTTATACGATATATATTCTTTGGATTTTTCAAGAAATTCTGGCGTAGTACCAAACATCAATAAACATATTTTTTGGTTACCAAATTTTGTTTTTATATATTCTAGAAAATAAGGTACAAAATCTGTTCAATTTAAATTATTTAACCGGTATATTGGCGATTTTAACTTGCGAAATAACCTAGCTAAGAAATAAAACACTTGAAGTGCTATCCCGTCAGGGAACAGAAAATCTGCTTTTAAAAGAATTTTTTTATAATCTTTTTGTGTATTTGTTTTTTTACGTCTGCTAAATAATTTCTGAGCAACTATAACAGCAAAATAAATAAAATTAACTATAGCAAATCAATCTTTTTGGTACTGAGTAACTATCTGCTCACTAGCTTGCTCAGAGTTTCATTTAAATAATTTTTCTAAAATAGAATGCATTGTAATGAAGATTTATTAAAAGGTTTCTATCTTTATTCATGGATAGTAATATTGTAATATCTGTTGATATGTCCATCATTTTTTTGCCCAATATTCTGCTCATTTACCACTCATACCCACTCAGTGACCTGAAAAATCAGAACATTTAGCAGCATCAAGATTGCTTATCAAATATGGAGTATCCGTCCATCATCGTTTTTCTTGGGCAGAATAAGTAAATCATGGAGAACAATTAAAATATGGTAATATAGGAACATATCAATCAAAAGTTATTAATAGATTTTTTGTAGATGAAAGAGCTTTTGGCCATTTTAAAAGCGTTATTTCAGCTCATGCTCATACATATTTTTGGAAAATATCTGGACTATCTACGGCTGTATAATCTGATCAAGAAGGAATATTTGGATGTACATTTTTTATATAAAAAAGTGCATATGATTTTGTGATCATAGTCATGACTTTATTTTTCTCTACACTTTCTCAATCATTTGTTTCTACTATTCATTTTAAATAGTCATTAAATGGTAATGTATTTATAATAGCAAACTTGCTATATTGTTTTCATTTTGTGTTTTTTACTTCCTGTTTTTTAATCGATATTGATCATCTAAACCCGTTTCGAGGTTTTGAATAATAAGATTTTCTTTTGTAATTTTTAAACATTATCAAATCTTTTGAACTAGTGATTTTCAATGAAGTTCATGTATAAATATTGGATCATATAATCAATACCAACTGATCATTAATCACAGAAATGTCTCATAAAGAAGAGGTATATTGATTTCCGTCTAGGTCAAAACTACAAGTTCATAAGCAACTAATTTTATGACCAGTAAAATTAAATGTAAGCTCATATAACAAAACACTTATATTTCATGCTAATAATTCTTTTGCTTCTTGCAGTGATACTTTATATGTAATTTTGGAAAACGGCGTAGGAATAGATTTTTTTATAGAATATTTGTCTTTCATCTGTTTAATAGATTTTTGCATCTGATCGCGTAGTTGTATAGCTCAAGTATATGTCAATTCAGATTTTATTTCTCATTTACTAGTAATATATGAAATCAATTTATCAGATATCTGAATGGCATTTGAAGCACTAGGATTTGTTGATGGATAATTGACTAATCAATTAGATACTTGTTGTCTAATCTGTGGTAAAAGTTTATAAAGATTATCTCATGGACAAGCTGTATTACCAGCATCTTTGTGTCAAGCTATAGCATATCATTCTGAATCTTGTATATATGGAAAATCAGCTAAGTCTTCATGATATTTTACTTTAGTATTTGGATTGATATCATATTTATTTGCAAGTGCTGTAAGTAATTTTGTCAAAGAAGCTACAATTCATGTAGAAACTTTTTGTTCATTGAAATTTCATAATACACTGATTCATACACTTGCAGAATTATTTCGTTTATCATGTGCTCAGATCACTCATTCGCCTCATGCTCTTCATTCATATATATTACCAAATGAATCTATAAGAAAATTATATCATATGTCTCATCGTCATCTATTAACTGTATGATATTTGTAGATATCTTGAATTTTTTTAACGGCAGCTCAAGTAGTTAGGATTCAAGATGAATTCTCAGCTGTATGGTGGACTATAAGCTTTGTTTTTGTATTTTTGATACTCTCAGTCCATTTTAATTTTTTACCAGAATAATATTGATTGTACTTATCCGCAGTAGATTCACTTGGATAATTGGATATTAAGTAATTATTTGAAACTTCTTTTTGATATTCACTTCTCCTTTGGTCTAGATATTCGTTGAAATCAACTTCTTTAAGCTCATTGAGATATGCTTCTTTGCTAGCCTGTATTCAAGATGTAGTGATAGTTCATGAATAATATCTAAGAGATTCATTTGCTCACCGTTGTTGACGAGTAATGATATTTATTCATGGTAAATTTCGATCAGCAGCAAATCAATACTGATAAAACAATGCTCACACAAATATAATAAAAAAATATTTTACAAAATTCTGATTTATTTCCATAATATATTAAGGTATATTAAATATGTCTATTGTTTATATATAAATGTAGTGAAAATTCAAAGGATAAAAAAGTTGAAACTCGATAGTAGAAAGTTAAATATATTCTAATATAAATTATAAACTTAAAGTTTTAAATCTTGAATTAATGTAATGTTTACACATCTACACTGACATAGTAGTTTTTCTTTTCTAGAAGCTATAGGTAAGCCAAAACATATTATTGCAAAGGTAAAATCTTTGGAGATGAAAGCTATAGCTATAACTGACTATAACTGAATGTATGGGGCTGTTAATTTTTATTTATTAGCGGGAGATGAAGGTATAAAGCCGATAATCTGATCTGAACTTTGATTTGTACTTGATATAAACTCTGTAAGTAATCCCAAAACCGTATGAAATATTGTACTATTGGCAAAAAATGATATCGGTTATCATAGCCTGATGGAGCTAGTTTCTTTTGCTAATCAACAATGAATAAAATTTAAACCCAAAATAGATACATCAATACTAAAAGAAAAATCTGAAGGAATCATAGCTATTATATGATGAGAAGAATCTCGACTTGGTAAAATGGTTTTGAACTGAGAACCAGAAGATAAAATTATTGAAATTATAAATATGATAAAAGATATTTTGTGAAATGATAATGTATTTCTTGAAATGACAGCTCAAAATGAAAGCTTGATAAACAATATAAAAAAAATCAATAGTCAGATTTTATTTTATAGTAAAAAAACCGATACTGAATGTATAGTAGATAATAATTATTTCTATCCAGGTAAAGATGAAAAAGAAGCTTGGGAAATGGCTCTAGCAATAAAAGATGGATACAAAATGTATGATGAAATTAGAAGAAAACCAAAATGAGAATATCATATAATGAATGAAGACGAAATCGTAAATATAATGACTTGAAATGGATATGAAGATAAACAGATAAATGAATGGATAGATAATAACAATAAAATTGCAGAATCTATAGACGTAAAAATTCAGTTATGACAATATCTTTTCCCAAATTATGATAATCCAGAAGATGTAAAAGAATTATATGAAGAGAATAAAGATAAATTGGTTGTAGAAGAATAAGATATATTAATCAAGTCTAACATATTGACCATTTTCTGCCTCTGTAAGATTAACTACGTCTTTTTGTTCTATTTTTTCTGGTTCTTTAACTGGAGAGATATCTATATTTTCTTTTCAAGATGCATCTGATTTTGAGACAATTTTATATATCAAAGCTCATCATCATATAGTCACTAACAATGCTCAAGCAGCAGCTTGGCGATTTGTATTTATCCAATTCAATAAAGATGATCTATTGATGGGAATAATTTTAGCTTCTACTAATGATTTTCAAGTTCATGATTCAATATATTGATTTCTAAGTTTATTATAATTTACTCTTATATTGTTTCCTGCAGCATTGTCTGGTAAAATTCCAGCTTTTCACTTTATAGATGTAACTTTTCAATCTACTATATATTTCCGCTCTCATTTTCTAGAATTATTTTGTGTCATATTTGGCTCGTATATAAGTTTATAGTTTTTCCCATTTATAGTTACTCACTTATCTGACATCATCTGTGCATCAAAATCATCAGCTAATTTTTGTATTTCATTTTGTTTATCGATCAAATCTTGATTTGCTTTTGCTTTGATTTCTTCTGGAGTTAATTCTTTTTTAGCTGGTTCTTTTGTATTTTCTTTTGTTTGGGGCTCAGATTTTTTTGTTACAGGAGCTTCTTGGACACCCAAATATTGATTCATAAATGTATTTCTTTGTAAAATTAACTTATCCAATTCAGCCTGCTTAAATTTAATATCTTGTTCTCTGGCAAATACATTGTCTTTTAATTTTCTTTCTAACTCAGGCTTTCATCATTTATCAGAAATATTTTTAAGTACAATTTTTGCATTATTTAATTCATTTTTTTGTCATGTTATTTCTGATTGTAGAGATGAGATATTATCATTCATTTTTTTTATCTCTGCAGCTGTACTGGTTTTGTTTTCTGTTTTAGTTTCTGGTTTGGTTGGTTCAGCTTCTTTTTTCACATTATTTTCTGTTGATTGTTTTGTATTTTCAACTTCAGATGAATTTTTAGCTGTTTGTTCAGCTAATTTTACATCTATTTCATTTGCTCTAGTACGATTTTTTGTTATTTCATCTTGTAACCTAGTCTGTTCTGGTCTGGTTTTTGCATTAATATGTTCTTGATATAATCTTTTATATTCTGCTTCTAATTTTGCTCTTTCGGTATTTAAATTATTTTTCCCTTCTGTTAATTGTTTAGGCTCTGGTTTTGTAGTTATTTGTTTTTGTTCTTTAGCTGCTGTTAATTGTTTGGGATTTTCTTTCTGAATTTCTGGTTTAAGTGTTTTTTTGTTTTTTGATAATTTTAATTTACCTACTTCTCATGCTCATCTAAATATCATATACATAAGTACTGCCTGGATAAATTCCTCTTTTGTCCGATCATGTTCAGTATCTATTATCATTTCTCAGACTCATTCTACTGCAAAGATGGCTCATCATCCTACTAAGCTTTCTCAAGCAACCTTCATTCCCTTTGTAAATAATTTATCTCAGTTCTTAATCTGTAACAATTTATTAAAAGGATTAGCATTGAATTGTTTTCATGCTACAGTGACAAGTTTTTGAGTAGCAACTAATTTATTAACAATTTTAAGTGCACCAAACATAGCTATAGATTTTAAAACTTCTGGATAATCATTCCATCATTGGAACATTGGAACGTCTTTTATAATATTTTGCATGGCGTTTGTACCTTCATAGAAAGCTGTTCATCAAACAGTAACACCTAGAATTGTAGTACCAATATTGGCAGCTTTACCTCATCGGGTCACTGCTCTTTCAGCTTTTACAGTCTTTTCTGCCATATTAACAGTTCTAATTAGATTTTTAACTTGATTGAATTTTGAAATTCTTCTTTCTATCTTTGCTCATCTACTTACTGCTTTTGCTAATCTAGCTATTTTCATAGCTCTTCTTCAATATAGAGCAGCTTTCAATAAAACTCATCAAGCTCATGCTGTCAATGCTCATATAGCAAAACATGCTGCTTCTTCTGCAATCATTTCCCCTATAAATATTGCTGTATCTATATTTTCACTTGAAGGGTTCATATATCATATTCATTGAATATCTGCAAAAAGTGCTGTAAATTTATTTTTTCACTCATATTGATTGGTTGTACTATTTAGATTTACTATATCTTTTCTAATATTTTCTTCAAAAAATCTTTTATTAAAATATGTATCAAGCATTTGAGTTTTAAAATCATCTTCTGCAAGTTTTATAGCTTCATCAGCTTTTTGTCCTATAAGACCAGGTGTAACTTTTGAAACATCATCAACACCAAACATCTGACATAACTCTTGTTTTAATTCTGGAGTCGTAGCTTTTGCCTTTGCATTATTAAAAGTCTCTAAAATAAACTTTTTTTGAATTGTCTTTTGTTCAATCCATTTTTTATCTACGTCTTTTTCATATTTATCAAACTGTTTATCAGTTGTACTAGATTTTATAACTTCCATTTTGGATTTATATGGTTCTTTGGATAGATTTATATATTTAGAAGCAATATAATTTGCTACATATTCATGTACTCAAATATCATATTCCAATGTATTTAATATAGCAAGTTCTCAAGATTCTATAGTACCTGTGCCATTAATAAACTTTGTAATAGCATCACGTCCTTTTTTTAGATCAGATTTATCTCATGCAATTTTATTATTCAATGTTCTGATTGCTGTCAAATATCAATCCAGAGGATTAGCTCAACGATTTTCGTTGTCGTATAATTTGGGATCTGTCATAATTTTCATTATCTCAGTATCTATATCCATTCATAGACTATTTTTTTTTGATACTCAATCATAAAAAAGATACAATAATTCTATTGCTCATTTTATCTGAGGATTATCTATGATTTCTATACTTTTATTGGATTCGATATTTCAATTTTTATCTAATCATGGCAATGTAAGTGGTATATATGCTAGATCTTTTCAAACTATTCTAGGTTCATTTCTATCAAAAGCGTATCATGGTCTCCTTACTAACTCAATTTTGGGTAATTCTTCACCAAAAGTAGCTAACCATAAAGCGTTATAAGTATGAGGTCCTAGTATTCCGTCTATAAAAAGTCTATTTTCTTGTCATGCTGTATAATTATATTTATTTGCATCATAAGGTATGATAGCATGTTTTCAATTAACATCACCTACAGAATTTAAATATAATTGTAAATAAGCTACCTTATCAACTCTATTTCAACATATACTTTGTATTTCTTGTCAGATTGAATTTACAAAAGCTTGTACGCTTTCTGGATTATTGGAAGTATTTGATTTAGAATTCCACTCAGCTTTCTTCTTTTCAAGTACAGCTTTGATATCTTTTCTCAAAAAATCTTCTAAAGTTTCTGCAGAATCTCATAGTTTTTGTGATCACAAAAGATTTTTACATTCGACCATATCGTCTCTTTTTTCAGGACTATTTAATAATTCTGTTTTTTTTCACAAATCTATAATCTTTTGTTTTTCTCACTGTTCTCGTTTGCAGTTTATATTAGCTACAATATCTTTGGTTTCTTTTTTAATACTTTCTTCTAATGCCATTTTTACTGTTTATTATAATAAAAAGATTAAATATTATTTAAATCATTATCCAAATTAGTTTCGTCTCTTAAATGTTCCTGTTCTTCTCTTTTTCTCAATTTCTCCATAAATTCTTGATATTGTGTAACTTTTTTATTTTCCAAATATTCAGCATTTTTGAGTATAATACTATAATAGCTTATCAAAGTACTATCCTCTATCTGATTTCAAGCATTTTTTAAATAAATATCCATGTCTTCAAAAATAGGTAATTTATCTTTTAACATATTCAGAATTTCTTGTAATTTTAGAATTTTCTGATCCTTATCGATTTTTTGGAAATTTTGTATTAATTGTTCTGTTGTCATTTTTTTTGTTATAAAGTTTTAAACATATCATATTATATACCTTTTTATAATATTTGTCAAACTTCGGAAGATTTTTTTCAATAAAAAAAGGAGAGATTTCAATTTCTAAAATCAGTTCAATTTTGTACAAGGATAGCTTCCGAATTTTTATTTGGAAGTTTTTTTTATTATTATAATTATTTTCTAGCAAAATAATTATTTATTTTTTTTATAAAGTTGAAAGTAGTAAGTAGAAAATTAAAAGTAATTATGATTTTTTAAATTGGTAATTTTAGAATTTTGAATATTAAAGAATATATAGCATCACAACTAAATGAAGAGCAGACAAAAGCAGCACTATATATAGATACTCCTAGTCTGATTATTGCTTGAGCTGGTAGTTGAAAAACTAGAGTTTTGACTTATAAAATAGCTAATCTCATATGGTGATGTGATGTTGCTGTTAATAGAATTTTAGCTGTTACATTTACAAATAGAGCGGCTAATGAAATGAGAGAAAGACTTGTAAAGATTTCTGAAGAAATTAATGAAAAAAATCTTGATGCTTTGCCCATATCTCAGAATGACAGTAAAAATAAAACTAACAATAATGACCTAGATGACTTTTTGAATGCTATGAATCAAACAAAAAGCGTTGCAATAAAAAAAAGTTTACACTCTACAACGGATTTGAAATGGATATGAACTTTCCATAGTATATTTTTGAAAATATTAAAAGAAGATATAGATAAACTCGAGATGCAATACAATAAAAACTTTTCTATAGCAGATACCAATGAATCTCAGACACTTATAAAAGATGTACTAAAAAGATTGAATCTACAAGAAATTTTCAAAGTTAATGAAGTAAAATGATTTATATCTAGTCAAAAAAATAATTGAGTAGATCCAAAACTATTCTTGAAAAATATTAGATCAGATTATGATCAAAGTATGTGAAAAGTTTATGAACAATATCAAAAAGAACTAGAAAAAAGTAATATTCTTGATTTTGATGATTTACTACTGATACCATATTTATTGTTTAAAAAAAATGCCGAGGTCTTGAAAAAACGAGAAAATAAGTTTGATTATATTTTGGTAGACGAAGCTCAGGATACAAACTGGATTCAATTTGAACTTATGAAAACACTTACTGGAGAATGATGAAACATCACGATGATATGAGATGATTTTCAAAGTATTTATGGTCGGAGATGAGCATTGATGGAAAATTTTCTTAATGTAAAACAATATCGACCAAATATTGTTATGTTTAAATTACAGATTAATTATCGTTCACGCCCAAATATAGTAAACGCATGAAATCATATAATAAAAAATAATATCAATCAATACAAAAAAGAGATTGTACCACATAGAACATGATGAGATAAAATAACAGTTTTGATACACTGAAGCGAAACTGATGAAGCAGCAAATATTGTAGATATGATAAAAAAAATGAAAGACTGAGATAAATTAAAAAGCCGATGACAAATAGCAATATTATATAGAACCAACGCACAATCCTCTATTTTTGAGCAACTATTTATACAAGAATGAATACCATATAAAGTTTATGGTGCTTTTAAATTTTTTGAAAGAAAAGAAATAAAAGATATTTTGGCATACTTAAAATATATGATAAATAATGCTGATAATATTTCTCTAAAAAGAATATTAAATATACCAAATAGAAAAATCTGAAAAACAACTTTGGATAATATTGAAACTGATGCTATAATAAGTTGATTATCATTGAGTAATACATTGGAGAAAATAAACAAAGATGAAATAGATATAAAAATCACACCAATGGCAAGAGCTTGAATACAAAATTTTGTATCTTTAATCGATGAATTAAAAATAATATTAGAATCCAATAGACCTGCATGATTTATAGAGGCACTTGTCAAAAAAATAAAATATAGAGACTATCTAGTAAAAGAAGAATGATGAGAAATACAAGCAGATGAAAAATATGAAAACATATGACAGATTATAAATATGGCAGAAAAATATATAGAAAAATGAGAAGCTACACTTAGACAATTTATGGAAGAGGTAACACTATTGTCTGATGTAATAGAAAATGAAAATTGAGATATAGACGTGGTAAAACTTATGACGGTTCATTCAAGTAAGTGATTAGAATTTCCAGTAGTATTTGTAACATGATTGGAAGATAATATTTTCCCATTAACAAATTCTATGATGGAACCAAAATTATTGGAAGAAGAAAGAAGACTGATGTATGTAGCTATTACTAGAGCAAAAGATGTATTATTTCTTTCTCATGCATATAGTAGGATGACACGAGGACAAACCAAAATGAATCCACCAAGTAGATTCTTGGATGAGATACCAGCAGATCTTTTGAAAAAATACGACCTCAGTAGCTGATGAGCTAGTGAAAAATCTTATGATATAAATGAATGAAATATTGTAAGACATAAATTATTTTGAACATGATATGTTCTTGAAGTGCGAAATAATCTTGCAATAGTAAAATTTCATAATCCAAAATTTGGAGTAAGGAAAATCGAATCTAGATTTTTGGATGTGATAAGTTAAATATATTATAAAATTTCTTTTAAATCTTCTAGAGTAGATATTTGGGCATATCGTCATTTATCTTGTATTCATGTCGATGATCTAACGATATGAAATGGATATATTCAAGCATTGTGTGCTCATCTTACATCTGAAGAAAAGCTATCTCAAACCATAATAGTATTTTCTGGAGCGATTCAAGATTTTTTTTGTAGTTGTTGAAATATTCATATATTTGGTTTTATTTCTCATACTTCAAAAGATAAAACTTCATGATCAAATTTTCATTTTCATGATAAATGAGTAAGTGGATAAGCATATATTTTACTAAGATTGGAAATTATAGCGGTTTGGTATCAGTTATTTTTTACAAAATCAATTGTGGATATAAAATCATCGTATATTAAAATTGATTGTAATTGTTTTTGGATATCTTCATTAAACTGTTTCAATAATATATCAATATCGTCTCTCTCAAAACAAGCCTGTGGTAAAACATCTTGAATATCTTGATCAGTTGTCTGTAAAACTTGAGATAGTTGTCTTATATTATCTTGTATTCATAATTTATTGAATAAATTTTTATATGGATTTATATCATTTCTCATATGTACCCAAGTGTCGTACATATTAAATGCTACAATTTTTATATCTATTTTCATTGCATTTATTTTTTTATCACATAAAAATTTCTAAAATTTTTATTCCCCTAAGACTTCGCTTAGGACAAGAACATAGCTGGATAAAAACGATGTTGAACTTCTGGATAAGTTCCGGCGTCTTATTTTATAAATAATTTGTAATCTGATTATAAATTTTTATTATTCATTTTAAATAGTTTATTATTACAAATTATATCAGTATATACACATACTTATTTTATAATTTTTTAAATACAGATGATAGATAAAAATTTTACTTATGCTGTCGTATGAGCAAGTAATGATCAAAATAAATATTGATACAAAGTTTTTGAAGATTTACTGTCTGCGTGATATAAGGTAATACCTATCAATCCCAACGAAGAAAAAATTTTATGAAAAAAATGTTATAAAAAATTAGAAAATTACAAAAAATGAGTTGACGTAATTATTTTTGTTACACAACCATCAATCACTGAAATTATAGTTATGGAGCTATGAAATTATAGATTTAAAAAAATTTGGATGCAACCATGAAGTGAAAGCGAAAAAGTAATTTCATTTTGTGAAGAAAATAATATAGATTTTGTAATAAATTCTTGCATCATGATACA
>CAYSXV010000009.1:0-29572 GCA_964435215.1 uncultured Candidatus Peribacteria bacterium
AAGATTTGCGATGCTATTGTAAATATAGAATCATTTATCGCATTTTTGCTTATAGTATCTTTTGCTGGAAGTAAGATTATATTTTTCCCATAAAAAGATGTAAGTAGGTTAGCATCGTAATCATTTGTTGTGACTGGATTTTTGTTTACATAGATTTGTGATGATTCTGTTTTGCAAGAGATAGCTGTGATGCTTAATATGAGCAAAAGCACAATTATTTTTGCCAAAAAATTTGACAAAAAAGTTGAGATTTTTTTTGTTTTCATAAATTTTTGTTTTAGGTATGATTATTTTTTGTATTGTTTTTTTTATTCAAAGTTTTTTAGATCTTCACAAATTTTTCTAAATGTACATGATTCACATTTTTTTGCACTACTTGTTCTATGGAAGTTTTTTTGTGCGACTGGTATATTTCTTATAACATCTCAATCCACGATAAACTGTTTTTGGAAGTTTACATCATTTATAATCTTTTGTATAATATCATCTATATCTTTTTGTGTTATCTGTCATCAGTTAGATTTTAGGCTAGGTAAGTACACTTCGTATCATTTGATATCCATATCATTTATATTCAGTTTTCATTTTTTTAATATCATTTTGAGAGTATAAACTTTTATCTGATCTGGTATAGTATCATCGTTCATATTTTCTTTTCAAGATTTTCGATCTATAATTGTAAATCTATCATCTCATAATATTGCACCAAAATCTGGTGACGCTAATATAGAAATATCCATAAGCTCGGGTATACTATCTATTACTATTCTCATACTTTCATAATCTGGTCTTTTGGGACTTTCTATATAAACACTTTGTGATATATCAAAAAATCTTGCAACTTTATCATGTCGTTCACTTCATATAAATGTATCTAAATTGTTTATTACTTTTTCTATTGATTCTTGTAGTCTGATATCAACGTCTATTTTATAATAGTGTTCTGTAAGTCAGAATTTTTGGTTTCTATCATATCATGATTCATAATTTTTATTTTTCGATATATTGAAATCATTTGTCATTACTTGTGTGATTTCCTCTTTGAGTTTATTTATATTTTCTTGAGAATCAGATTTTTTTTTCATGAGTTTAAGATAATCTGATAACAAATGATGTGTCTTTTCTCCTATTCGCATCTCTATACTCTTCAAATTTTTTAATAATAATCCATCTAATCGCAATTTTTCATCAATCTCTTTCAAAAAATTTGTGTAGTAATTGAAGTAGTACTTTTTTTGGCAATATTCAAGGACAGTTAATCTTGTATTGGATCGTCAAAGATTATTAGCGTGATAAGACATAATATTTTGGGGAGAGGATAAAGTTATTGTTGGTCTTTAACTGATATTTTAATTAATTATGTGGTGACTATATTTTTTCAGAATAAAAGGTCAATTAAAAAAAATTAGAATATTGTTAAAAATAATAAAAAAATAAAATCATATTGATTTTTGTATAAATATATCTAGATTGGAGGTGAATGAATTGAAATGGCGAAAAGCAATTTAAGTATTCATTGTTCCTTTGCAGTGCTACCATGCTTAATGGATAGTTTCGTGAAGCTATAGATGAATGCTATGTCCGTTTGTGAATTTTTGTTTGTGGACATTCCATGCTTAAAGGTTAAATACCAGACCAACAGCTAAGGTTAATAAAAAAGATACTTGTGTTCTATGTTCTATGAAATTGGTATATCGACTTTTTATAAGTCACTGTTTAAAGAGCGCGTAACAGCTCACCAATCGAGACACCAAAGTTTTGTTTTTTGTTTACTGATTGCTTCATAATCTTAATTGATACACTTTGTTTACTAATGCTTAATTGATACCTTTATTTATTTGTATCACCGAAGCTTTGGCTCCGCTAAAGTAATGCGGAAGGTAGCCTATCAATTCTTCTTTCATTCAATTTTTGCTTGTATACTGAGGTCGGTGTTTTTTCACCGGCCTCTTTCTTAATGGAAATTATTTTTCATAATGTATTATACTTTCTACATTGTATCTTGTAAGATTATATTTTTCCCTCATCTGGCTACAAAATTCATCATTGATTTGAACTACTGATAATACTTTATGTACTTTTCATCATAATTGTTCTATTAGTTTTCAAGCTGTATCCATAGTTCATCATGTAGCTAAAAGATCGTCTATAAGTACAACTTTTTGTCATGGTAAAATAGATCATTTTTGTATTTCCATGATATCTGATCAGTATTCTTTTTTATATTCTTGACTTATTGTTTCACCAGGAAGTTTGCCTTTTTTCCTTATCATAATAAATGGTATATTCAATATCTTAGCAACTAGAGGTCAAAATAAGAATCATCTTGCGTCTAATCATACTATAACATCTGCTCAATTACATTTTTCTGCCAATTCAAAACTCAAATATCTCATTGCCTCTGGAGATGTTAATAATGGAGATATATCTTTGAATGATACTGGAGCCTTTGGAAAATCTTGATATTCATTTATATAATTTTTTAGATCCAAAACTGGTTTATAATCATCTATGCGATTTGCAAATTTGGCGGAGTTTGTATTTAGTATTTCTTCAAATGTTTTTTGAACTCATCCATAACTAAGTACATGAGATAAGAATATTTCTGTTATATTTTTGAATTCTTGTTTTGAAACCTGATCTCTAGAATATCTTTTTCTTAGTCATTGTATTGCTTGTGTCCAATTTTTCATCTGGATAAATAATTGTTTGCTAGATACTTTTTCTTTGTTGGATATGTTTGAAATATCTGGAGTTACATCTACTCATTTGCTAGCTGATAATATATTTACTATAGTATCTGCTGTTTCTTTTGCGAGTTCTTGTAAATTATTATCCATTTTTGCCTCTAGCATTTCTCATAATTCTTGTGTAACTTTGATGATTACATCATCTAGCTCTACATGAGCCAAAATTTCGTTTTTTTTGTACTGATCTAGTGCTTGTGGAAAGTTCATTTTTGATATAGGTTATATAATAAATGTAATTTATACAATAAGTAATGTAGAAAAAAAATAATGTGATTTTAGATTATAACTTTAGAAGGTATCATTTGATGACATCTCTTTGTTTATCGATCTCAGATTTCTGATCTGTCATCTTTTGTAGGACTTTGATAATTTTTTCTCAGATTTCTAAGCTTCTACGTCCGTTTAAGAGTCTTAGTCTGTCTGAACTACAATACTTACATACATCACCATCAGTAAATAGTACAGTGATACCATTGTTTGTTTCGATAACGATACCCTCATAAGTACTGTCGTCAATAGATATAGACACACAATCATCTACTCTAATAATTCAGTCGTTTCTCAAATTCATGATATAATGATTAAGAGATAAAACATAAGTATAATAAGAAAGCGATATCGTTTGTCAAGAGAAAATGTATAAAATACAATAAGCTTAAATATATACTTTATAATTGGTATTATTGTAATATTATTTTTGATATATAATAAGAAATAAAAATATAATATTCATTA
The DNA here is from genome assembly GCA_964435215.1 of uncultured Candidatus Peribacteria bacterium. Lineage (GTDB taxonomy): Bacteria > Patescibacteriota > Gracilibacteria > Absconditabacterales > Absconditicoccaceae > UBA6263. Next base: position 3,486 of record CAYSXV010000009.1, read on the forward strand.
AAATAAAAAAATTATTATAACAAAAAGTTATATTACTTGAAAAAAGCAAGCAAATCATTATATTTATGGTTGTTATTTTTGTGATTTAAAAAAATGGTGGCTGTAGCTCAGTTGGTAGAGTAGCAGACTGTGACTCTGCGTGTCGCGGGTTCGATCCCCGTCAGCCACCCCATTTGTGAAAATAATAGGTCATAACTGAAGTTATGATTTTTTTGTTGAAAAATAAAACTATTATTTATTCTATAATTAGCACTTCTCAATCAAATAAAACTTTAAATAATATTTTATGAGAAATATAATATTCAGCTTCTGGGTGATTTGGTTTATAGTGAGGGACAATAGAAAAATCTAAAATTCATAATCCATCGTATATTAGTTCGAATTGATTTGGATAAGGGAATCTGGTTGTATTATCTATTATATCTAAGCCTTTTAAACTTGGTGCTAGAATACATATTCCGGCACTATATCATCAATATAATATATCAATATTTTCTTTGATTAAAATATTTAATATGTTATCAAATCAGCTTAGTTTTAATGCTTGTCTAAGTACAAAACAATTTCATCATGAGACCCAAATAATACTATATTCTTTTATCTTGTTTAAAAGATATGTTTCCTTGTTAAAATAATTACGTAAATCTAAAGGCTCTACTGAAAATCCCATTTTTTCCAATAAATTTATATCTTCTTCTCTGTGTTTGTTTGCTTTTTCTATGTTTTCTGCTCAATCTAATGCATTTGAAATATATGCAACTTTTTTGTTTCAATTTTTAGTTAGTTGTTGAAGTTTTGTAATTTCATTACCAATTTTGTAAGATGATAAATAAAATTTCATGTATTTATTTAAAAAGTAAATCCTAATTATTTCTGTTTTCCAAATAGCTATTATTTATAGATTCTTTGAATACTATAACAGTATTTGATATTTTTATTTCATTTATATTATGAGATATTAATAATATTATCATTTCCTTATTAATTTTATGTATTTCTATAAGTAAGTTTATTAAATTCTTTTTTGTATTTCAGTCTATATATACGAACGGTTCGTCTAATATCAATACTTTGGGTTGAACTAATAATATCCTAGCAAAAGATAGGCGTTTAACCATTCATCATGATAGATGTTTGGGATAGTAATCTTTATGTTCTAATAAATTAATTTTTTGTAAAATATTCTCTACTTTTTTGGAGTCATGACAAAGTAAATACAAATTTTCATAAACAGTTAATCGATAAAAAATATCGTCTCTCTGATTCATATAGATGATTTCTTTTGATGGTTTCGTAATTAAACTTCCATTTATTTTTATACTGCCCTCTGTCGGTTTTATAAATCATGAAATAACCCTTGCTAAAGTTGATTTTCATAATCATGATTTTCAAAATATACCATATATTTTTCATTTTTTAAAATCATATGAGAAATTGTCGATAATTTTTTCAATATTATTGTTATAATGAAAATCTATATTTTTTATTGATAACATGATCTATTTTCATCATTTAACTAAAATTTTTTCAATTCTACTTAATATATAACTTAAAAGAAATCATATAAGTCCAATTAATATCATTCATAATATTACGTTTTCTATATTTAATGACAGTCTATTTATCTGGATATAATATCAGAGTCAACTTTGTGCTCATATAAGTTCAGCTGCAATTAAACTCATTCGTCACATTCATAATCCTATTTTTAATCAGGAAAATATATATGGTAATGAATATTTGAATAAAACATTATAATAATAATCAATTTTACTTAATTCAAAATTATTACTTACATCATTATAAATACTTGGAAATGATACTATTCAAAAATATGTATTTGTAAATATTGGGAAAAATGCTCCAATAAATACTATAAAATATGCGGAATTGTTTCATAATCAAAATCGTAATATAGCTAGTGGTATCCATGCTATAGGTGGTATAGGTCTTAATAACTCTAAAATATATTTAACAAAAAAAATTTTTTTAATCGTTCCTAAAATAAAAGCCAAAATAACACCTAAAATACTAGCAATACAAAATCCCACAAAAATCCTTTTTATACTAAAATAAATATCTTTATATATATCTGAATGAAAAATATCTATATTAAAATAATAAAGATAGGTATTGTTGGTTAGAAAATATATAATTCCTACTATAAAAATAAATAATAGTAAATATTTTGTTATCTTATTTTTATTCATGAAGTTGTATGATTTTAATATTTTAAAATTAAATAACTAGTCATCACACTTCATGTTCTATATTATCCATAAAATAATCTGTTTCTATTAGGTCTTTTATATTTTGTATGTCAGGATGAAGAAATCTGTCTTTTTCCATAAAATCGACTTTTTCACGAATCAATTGGTATGCTAATTTACTTCATGCTCACATAGAAAACTCTCATAATTCTTTTTTTCTTAAATCTATTGCTTGGCAATTATTTAGAAATTCTATTGCGATTACATAATATACATTGTCCATAATTTCCAAAAATTGACGAGCTGCTATAGTTCACATGCTTACGTGATCTTCTATATTTGCTGAGGTCGGAATAGAGTCACTAGAGGCGGGATGGACAAGTACTTTATTCTCTGAAACCAATGATGCTGCTACATATTGGGGAATCATAAATCATGAATTTAGTCAACTATCTTTAGAAACTAGAAAAGCAGGTAATCCTTCGTTGTGATTTACATCTACAAGTTTAGCAATTCTTCTTTCTGCTATACTACCTATCTCAGCAATAGCTAATTTCATATAATCCATAACCAATGCTATTGGCTGTCAATGAAAGTGTCCTGCAGAAATTACTTCTTCATTTTCACAAAAAATTAATGGATTATCTGTAATAGAACCAACTTCTATATAAACAATATCTTTTGCATGTAAATATGCATTTTTTGAGGCTCCATGTACCTGAGGAATACATCTTAAACTATATGAATCTTGAGGAACGTTTTTCTTACCTTTAATTTTTGTGGGATCTATACCAAACAAATAAGATCATTCTAATAGCTTGTTTATATTTTCTGCAGTATTAATTTGTCCAATGTGTGGACGTAATCTATGTACTTTACTTTGATATGCGTTTGATCTTCATCATAGACATTCAAGTGTCAAAGATGCTGAAATATCTGCTAATTTTAATAATTTATTTGCTTTTATTAATCAAAGAACTGCTATCGCAGTCATCATACTTGTACCATTATTAAACGCCAATCATTCTTTGTAGCTCAAATGTAATGGTATCATTCCTACTTCTTCTAAAACATCTTTTGAGTCTCTTATCTCGTTTTTATATCTTACTTTACCTACACCCAATAGTACTATACCTATATGTGATAAAGGAGCAAGATCTCAACTGGAACCAACAGATCATTTTTGAGGCACTAATGGTGTTATTTCATAATTTAGAAGTTTTACTAAAAATTCTACAACTTCTAAACTAATACCCGAATATCATTGAACAAAATTAAGGATTCTTAAAAGCAGAGCCATTCTTATAAATTCATCCTTAAAGTAATCTCCCACTCAACAAGCATGAGACAAAAGTAGATTTTCTTGTAGTTTTCATGCATCAATAGGAGAAACTACTTTATCAGAGTTTGATCAAAATCAGGTAGTTACCCCATAAATAATTTTTCATTTTTCAGCTTGTTCCTTGATGAAATTTCTTGCAAGATTAATCTTTTGTTTACACAAATCACTTAATTTTACCTTAGCTCCGCGATATACAATTTCAATAATTTCGGCTTCTGTTATTCATTTCTCATCTATTAATATATGATAGTCATCAATCATTTGTATAAAAAAATAGTAAAAAAATCAGAATAGTATAAATTAATTTAATTTAATATGAGGATTTACATAGTTATTGAAATAATTGTTTTAAAATTACGCTATATCGATCAACTTTTTTATAATATTATTTATTAGAAGTATCTAAATTATTTAAAGCATCCAATATGTCAAAACTAGTATATGCTTTTACAAAACTTATATTATCAACAATATTGATGATTTTATATTCAGATTTATCTACAACTATAACATAATTATAATCTTTCTTTTTTGCATATTTAATAGCGTCAGATATTTTTTCGCTTATTATATCTACTTCAATTGTTACATCTTCAATATCATTCTTTGCTAAATATTTGTATATATCTAATTTAATTTCTTCATTTTTAACATAAAAAAGTATTTTTTTGTTTCATAAAAACAATTCACTATAGCCTTTTGAATCCATAAATCTTATCAACCTTTCTATTCAAAATCATATTCATGTTGCTGGTATCGTTTTTCATCATAATGATGCGGTCATATTGTCATATCTTCAACCGTCTCATAGCTCATCTTGAATATTGTCTACGAATATTTTATACGTCAATCACGAATAAAATCAAGTTCAATGAAGTTCAGACATTTTAAAAACACAGTTAATTCAATATTGTTGCATTAAGTTATAAAAAAACTCTATTTCGTCTTTTATATCTTTTAATTCTGGAAACTTTTTAGTAAGATCTTCTAATAATTCAAAATTATTTTCTTTATTTTCTAATAAAGCTGATATTAGGTTTTTATCTTCAGATTTAATATTTAAATTATTAAGAACATCTATGCTATTACCATGTCTTAACATATAAATATATTCATCTAAGTTACTGTTATCCAATCAATTATTTTCTAGGATAATATATAATAACTTTTGAATTAATTTTAAATTATTAAATTCGATTCTATAATCAGAAAATCATGCGACTTTGATTATTTTTTCTAAAGCCATAAAAATATCGAGCTCTGCACTAAAGGTATCTACTCAATATAATTCTATTCAACACATTCTAAATTCTCTTTTCTTTCAATTTCTATATCTAAAAATCTTATCACAAAAAAATAGTTTTTCAGGTAATGTATACAATGTGGGATTGTTTAATATAGATCTTGAAATTGGTGCATTTATATCAGTTCTCAATAAGAGCTCTCTTCAAGATTTATCAAAAAATACGTAACACTTATCTGGGAAAAATCCACCAGATTTTTTAAAAACATCTGTATGTTCAAAAGTTGGAGTATCTATCCTTTGATATCAATTTCATCTTAAAATTTCAAATATTTTATTGGTAATTTTATCAATTTTATATAATTCCTTTTCATGTAAGTCTCTTGTTCCTTTGGGACATACTATTTTACTATTATTCATATAACAACTTAGATAATAAATTATATATTATATCATAATGCTCTTAATTCATTTTGCATTTTTGAGTGAATTTTATTGTTTTTACTATCTTTTTTTTTGTTGTTATATGTTTTTAACTTATACTCTAAATTTTCTACTTTATCCATGTTGGAATCTATATCGATTTCTTGAATATAATTTATTTTATTTAAATAAATTTTTTTAGTCGTATTTGTTCAATGATATTCTTTTGAAAAAATTATATCATTGTTGAAACATATCTCTTTTTCAAGATTGGTTTTTAGTGGTCTTATATATTTAGAATTATTCAAAAATTTTTTTTGATATAACATTATTTTTTTCTTGTCTCAAACTCTCCAAACCTGAGCAAAGCAATCTCTGTCATTATTTTCTCAGTTTAAATCAATCTTCTTTCAATCAATTTTATTTTTGATTTTAATTCAATTGATATCTAATATTGTCGGTAATAAATCAATTGTTCTTATTAAATCGTCTTTCACAGATCATTTTGGTATTCATTTTCAATATAATATTAAAGGAACTTTCAATACTTTATCAGAAATAGAATTTGAATGTCATTTCGATTTATTTGACCAATCTTCTCAATGATCAGAAAAGATTACCAATAGTCATCATGTATCATCAATAAATTTAACAATCTTTTCTATAAATTTATTAAATCTATTTCTCATAAAATAGTCTATTCATTCTACATATAATTTGAATAAATCATCATACATAGCGTGATTATATAAGTAATCTACAATATTTTTGTATCTTAAAAGTAAGTTTAAATCTTCTTCATCTCTGTATGATTCATCAAGCATATCCTCTCCAAAAATATCCTTTAGGTTATAAAGTTTTTCCAATTCGTTAACTTTATCCTTATAATCTCATCACGCAAACTTAATTTTATGGAATCAATAAGGATAGTGGATTCATCAAAAATGAAAAAATGATAAAGAATGTTTATCTTTATTCTTAATTATATGATCCAACATTACATTCTCTTCTTCTACATAGAAATGGTTTACTCAATTGTTGAGTCCCAAAGAATTTCATAAAATTACTTCAAAATCCGTATTGAAATATGTATCATAGTTATGGTTACGAAAATACTCAAATATAGTGGGCTTTTTAAGTTTTTTATTGAAAAATTCATATATGTTGTTATTTAATGGCCAACATCATGTGAAGTATGCAGCATGTGATGCTGTCGTATATGGTGCGGCAGATATACAATTATTAAAATATAATCAATTATTAATTATTTTATCCAATGCCGCAGTATTGTATTGCGGAAATCAATATTGTTTTATAAAAGAACTTTTTCAATTATAAGTAATACAATCAGATCTTAATGTGTCTAATGAAATTAATATAATATTTTTATGTTCCATATTGATATATCACTAAATAAAATCATTAATTTTGCTTTTTAATGAATTCTGCTTTTTGATCCATCATTTTAGAATATTTTTTTGGTAAATAGTGCTAAAATCTCAATATGATTTTTTTAATGTATAATACTCATTATATAAATCATTTTTCTCCTCATTGATTATGGAATCTACTATATTATTGATTTTGCTTATATAGTTTTTTCTGTACACTATCGATTTGAATGGATTGGGTAGGTTAATATAAAAATCATTTTCTTCGATAAGTCCGGTTTCATAATACAGGGTTTTTAAACTCAAACAATTTTCTATTCTTTTGTGGTCTCAATCGATAGCAAATAGAAATAATAATAACTTTTTAAGCATATGTTTTGTGATACTGTGTCATTGAGAGACATATAGTTTTTCTATATATTGATTTAATAAATTATTATAAGAAAATAAATCTTTCTTGTTTAAATCTTGGTTTTGAAGGTAATTATTGGATAAAAGATTATCTACATAGAGAACTTTTATAATTTTATCCTCAGCAACAATTTTTCATATCAGATCAAACCTATTAGAGAAGAAAGGTATTTCATTGTTGCTATATATATAACTTACTTTGTTATTCTTTTCAATAATATCAGATGAATAGAGAACTCAGATTTGCCAATCTATATTTTTGTAAAATGATTTTAATATAACTTCAAATGAATTTAGTGTTCTTCACCTGCTTATAGCTTCATCTACAATATATATTTTGTGGTGTTTTTTTAATGTTAGAGAAAATTCTGTGTTTTCTAGAATTATATTTAATAAGTTCCTATAAGGATGTTCTATATTATCTAAATTATTAATTATATAAGGAATTAATTTTTTCTTTAAGTTGGTGAGTGTCTTTGAATTATTATATCCAACTCAATTTATAGAACCATTATTCTCTAAAATTCCAATTTTTATTAAATTGGTTTCATCTTCTGATGGTATAAAAAGTCAATAATTTCAGATTGTCATTATTATATTAAACAAATCTAATTCTATAAATTTGTCAATTTTTATAATCTTATTTATATGATTTTTTACTTTAAGATTGGAATTAATAAGATTTTTAACTCTGTCTTTCTGTGAATTAGATAATTTTGATTGTCTTTCCTCTTCAGTTAAAATTGATGACAGTTGTATATTGAAATTTATTTTAGATAATGCTGTTATTTTAGATGTGTAATAAATAAAATCATGATCTGTTTTATTTATTTTATTGTGGTTTTTAACAATCCTTTTAAAAATATAAAGCAATAGTGTCCCTCCTGAATCAGGAAAATAAAGAACCTTATAATTATCTTTTACTATTAAAAATATTTCGTTTAATGCTCAAATCAAAGATTTAATATTAATTAACTTTTTATTCATATATAGAACATAAAATTAAAACATTTCAATCAATTTTTCAATTGAAATATTTATTTGTTCTCAGGTTGTTAGATTTTTTAGATCAAAAGTATCATCGTCTCAAATAAATACAATATCATTGATTCATTTGTTTATGGCATATTTTATTTGTTTGGTGGGTTTATGTTCAAAATTGTGATATACTTCAGTATTTATGTTATTTGTTCTTAATGTATTGGCAATTTGATTTCAAGTAGATCTTTTTACTTCTGAAAATCATCAAATTAGTATTCTAGTATTTGATTTTTTATTTATTTCTATTTTTTTAAGATGTTCGAGTAATCAAAACATTCTTGATAATCATAAGGATATTCCAACTCCAGGTAGTTTTTTATTTCAAATTGTATTTGTTAAATTTTCATATCTTCATCCTCAACAAATACTTAATCAAGGATAATCAATTAATCTTCATTCAAAAATAGATCAAGTATAGTAATCTAATCACCTAGCGAGATTTAATTTTAATTGAATAACTTTAGATGCAGAAGGATCTAAATTTTTTATTAATATTTCTATTTCATTTACTGCCTCTTTAATAATATCATTATCTAAATATTTTGAAAACATTTTCTTAATTTCGTCTATATCTAGTCAAATTCAATTTGTAGATGTTAAAAATTCTGATAATTCTTTGGGAACATTTAAATTTGTTAATTCTTGGATGCAGGACTCAACTCATATTTTATCTAATTTATCAATAGTTTTTATCAATTGTTTTTTTGTTTCATCAGACAATCAATAAAAATTACAAAGTCAGTCGAATATTTTGCGATTATTGAAAAACATCTCAAATTGATCTGGAACAATTTTATTTAAAGCTTTAATTGCAATTTCCAATACCTCAGCATCAAAATATAATGGTAGTTCTTCATTTCAAACTACATCTATATCAGATTGTAAGAATTCTCTATATCTTCATAATTGTGGTCTTTCTCATCTTCGACATTTCTGAGTTTGATATCTTTTAAATGGGAACGATAAATCATTAAAATGATTAGTTACGTATCTTGCAAAAGGAATTGTTAAATCAAAATGTAATCACATTTTTGTATCTTTATCGTTTCAGGCTTTTTCATCTGTATTTGAATGTCTTTTTACTCAATAAATTTCTTTATCATCAGATCATTTAGCTAGCAATATATCCATATTTTCAACTACAGAAGTTTCAAGAGAGACATATCAATAATTTTCGAAAATCTTTTTTGAATCTTCGATCCGGCTGTTCATAATAATCTGCTCCTCTGGTAGTAATTCGGGGAACCCATTTATAAATGCTTTCATGAGTTAATTGAGTTAATATTATAAAATTTATTTAAATATGTTTTTAGATTCATTTGGATCTTTTATTAAATCATATATTTCCGTATGGTCTGAATCTAAATTAAATATTGTTTTGAACTCGTTTTCTATTCTTATTGATTTTTTATTATTTATGTTTGGGAATCAGGTTTGTTCTTCCGGATAATAAGTCTCAGAATATCATATAAGATTTAGCTTGTTGTTGTTTAGTATGTTGATTAGAGATGTTCAGTCAAGATTTATTTTTTCTTCGAAATCAAATAGGTCTAAAATAGTTGGCATGATATCTACTAATCTTACCTGGTTATCTATATTTATTCATTTTTTATCTAGTCTTGAATCTTTTATAGTTAGTAGTACTTTTTGTGTCTGATCATACAATAGACATCCGTGTCATTTTTCTTCTGGATGTCACAACTCAGCTCATCATTTATCGTTGGGATATAATCAATTTAGATCTTCTCAATGATCAGAAAAACAAATTATACTCGTATCATCATATATTCATAATAATTTTAGCTTTTCTATAACCTTATCTAGGTAGTGTAGAGAAAAAGCAATTTCTTCTTCGTAATGATTTTCTCATCAAAATTTTTCTGGAGCTTCGTATGGTCGATGTGCATCAAAAAAATGTAAAAATAAAAAGAAATCTTCTTTGTGGTTATTTTCTAATCGATTTATTGCTCTTTCTGAAACTATATTTGCTCTCTTCAGAGCTGTTCATCTTTTTTCTACGTCTATAGTTTGTAGTGGGTCTGATCAATCAGCTAGCCTTGGTATCTCATCGTCATATGATTTAAATCATTTATCAAATCCATATCGACTATTCATTCAGGGACAAGATACAATTGCGGCTGTATTATATCAATTTTTATTAAAAATATTTGCTAGTGTATCTGTATCTTTTGAAAGTTTTTCTCTAAATAAATGTCTCAATCAGTGATTAAATGGTTGTAAACCAGTAAAAACTGTTGCATGAGAAACTGGTGTTAATGGAGACGATGATATAGTATTTAAAAATGAAATACTATCTTTGCGGATATTTTCGAAATTTGAAAATCTTCAACTGTATATCACATCTGCTCTTACTGTATCTAGCGATATTAATAATAGATTTTTTTTCATAAATTATTTATGTATTAAAAATCTGTTTTGATGAAATTTTTCATTATTACCTTTGTTTTTATTAGTCATTGATTATATAGAAAGTCTGCTGCGGTTTGTAGAGATTTTAAATCTGATTCATTAAAAGTTACTCTAATCTCTTTTTTGCTTTTGGCGGATACATTTGGTTCTATGTCTGAGCATGTTTTGAAGGCACTATCAGATATATTTAATTTTGATTCTGTTACAAATCGTTTGTTTGCTTGTGATATATTTTGTCTGTAGAAATCATATGCATCTATAAAAGAATTCATAAGCTTTTGAGGAGCGTCCGGATGATTTTTTATAAAATCGTTTGACATCATTATAACTGAAACTACTTGTCATGTCTTGAGTATATTCACCAATCATTTCTCTTCAAATATTGCCGGTGTAGGATCAAATCAAGCCATTGCATCGATATCTCATCGTTTTTTTACTAAAGAATCTTTTACTAGATCGCTTTGTTCCATTATTCATAGATTTATATTTTTAACATCTTTCTTAGGATTTAATCATGCTTTAATTTCTTGTTCTATAGCCATTCTTTGTGCGGCAGCACCAAAAGGCATAGCTACTGTTTTCCCCTTTAATTGTTCAACTGATGTTATGTCAGATCATTTAGGAACATATAAAGATACTCTGTTATACATTAATTTTCATATGATTGTTCGATTGGGATTTTTGCTCAATAATGTTGCTGCTGGTTGATCAGCAGTCAATACTACATCTATTTCTCATGCCATAGCTGCTTCGTTTAAGGGTCAACCATACGATACTCAAACAAAAGAAGAATTGAATCAGTTTTGTTTTAATATTTCTGTGTTTTTAAAAATTCATACTAATTGTCATTGTGTAGATCGTGTAGTTTGTCGTCCTATTCTTATGTCTGTATTTCAACTGATTTTAGTCTTTTGACTACATCAGGTTATAAATAAAATCAAAGATAATGTGAAAATTAATAATAGTTTTTTCATAATAGCATTTAAAAAAATAAATAGAATGGAATGTATTAAATGGTTCTGTCTCACGAAAAAAGAAGATTAAATATTTTGTGTAATGTACTTTTTATTGTTTCATTATTAAAAAGAGCCTCATTGCTGTCTTTTATATTTCATTTTCCTTCTTTAAAGTTTTTATTGTTTTGAGAATACAATAATTGGTCTCTTGTTGGGTCACTAAATTGTATTATATCCATATAGAAATATTATTATTAAAAGATATTACAACATATATCATATATATATTTATAACATAAAGTCAAGTTAATTAAAAGTCTCTTTTTACAAATATCTAAAGATATAATATTGTTTATATTTATGGTGTCTTTTTGTATAGAAAATTACATCTTCTGTAAAATATTATAAGTTCTGTTTTATTTTATATGTTGCTATTATAATTGTTTGCTGACGATTTTACATTTCTTTATCTGAAACTTTCTATTACCAAAAAATAACTAACAATATCGCTTATTTAATCACCAAAGATTTCTCTGAATTGTAACAAATCTTTCTTTTGGGCTAATAAATAATTAAAGTTTCTTAAGTAGGGCATAGCTTCTACAAATTTTTTGTATATTAATTGTGCTAGTGGAGTTAATAATTTTGAGACTTAGTACACATTAAAAATCCATCTAAAGTAAGACTATCTATGTCTTATTTTTTTGTTTTCTATTGTTTAATTTTTTGTTTTTGATAGAAGTATGATTAGTTTTATTATGTCGCTAATATATGAAATTATCTATACTTTGGAAACACTCTCGTCCTAGATTCTGGCATTATCTCTATGGACCTATGCTTGTTTGGTGAGCATATTATTTCAAATCCAATTTAGCAGATGTCTGATATAATTGATTTTTGCTTTATGCTACTATTATTTTTTTTGTAGCTTTTGTATTGTATTTTACTTTCCCTGCTAATTTGTTTGTCTATTGAATAAATGACTATGCAGATTGAGATACTGATAAATTTAATAATAAAAAACAAGGATATGAGTGAATCTTAAAAAAAGAGAAGAATTTTTTATTGAATCTTTTTTTGATTCAGATTTTATATCGATTTATTTTAGCTGTATTATATTTTATATGATTTATAGTATATCAAAATATATTTGGTTTTGATTCTATAATACAATATTTATATGATTTTTGAAATATATTTATTAGATCTGTTTTGCTTGTTGTACTGCCTTTTGGAATTTTATCTTGGTTTTATAGTGTAGAGCCAATCAGATTCAAAAAAAGAATATTTATCGATGGTATAAGTAATGTTTTGTACATTATTACACCTACTATTCTTATATGACTTATGCAATGATATAATTCATTTATGGATATCACTCCAGCTTTTTGGATGTGATTTGGTGCGGCTTGGTTTTGGTGTATAGCTATGCATTGTTTTTCTGCTATACCAGATATAGATGCTGATAAAAAAGCTTGATTAAATACTACTGCTATATTCCTTTGAAAAAAATGAGCTTTGATATATTGTGCTATTTTGTATTTATTGGCTGGAATAATGTCGTATTTTGTTATAGGTATTTTATGAATAGTATTGTGATTGATATATTTTATTGTAGTGATGCTTGGGTTTAAATATGATATATTTAAAATATATAAACGATTCCCTTATGTAAATTTTGTTATATGATGATTGTTATGTTTTGCTGTTTATTTTATTTAGAGGATTGTAATGTTTGCTTATGTTTTTCGTATGTTTCGCTATGGTATGAGTTATTTTGTAGCTACTAGTTTTTTTTCAAAAAAAACACGTAAAGATGTTTTGAAATTATATTCTTTTGTAAGGATTCCAGATAATATTGTTGATGTGGTTGGATGATGATTTGATATCAAATCAGATAAAATATACTGTGAAAATAAACAATGTTGATATAGTGATCATAATAATATTTGTCATCATAGATGTAGGAATATGCTACATGAGCATTATCAAAATGCATATAAAATATTGAATCAATATTATAAAAATTGGAAAACTGCTTTTAATAAAAAAAATATTGAAGATCAAAAATTTGGTGAATATGTAAGATTATTTGAAGATTATAAAATCCCTTTTGAATATTCTAAATCTTTTTTTGATAGTATGATTATGGATTGTAGTGTGTATAGATATAAAGATTATGAACAAGTAAATACTTATATGTATGGTTCTGCAGCTGTAATATGATTGATGATGTGTAGTGTAATGTGAGTCCAAGATTCTCGTGCTTTACCATATGCTCATATGCTCTGAGATGCTATGCAATTTACAAATTTTTTGAGAGACATAAAAGAAGATATTATTTATTTGGATCGTATATATTTACCATTAGATGATTTGCAAAAATATTGATTGAATTATGAAGATATAATTAAGTTTTCTAACGACTTTGAAAATAAAGAATCTGAAAAATGGTCAGTTTTCCAATCGTATATGAAAGATCAGATTGTTTTTTGTCGTCAGATGTACCAAGAGGCTAATATAGGATATAAGTACTTGAATAAAGACGCTAGAAAAGCGGTGTCTTTAGCATCACTACTTTATCAGGAAATTTTAAATAAAATAGAAAAAAATAACTATGATGTTTTTTCTAAAAGTGCTAGAACAAATATTGGAGATAAGATAAAAGTATTATTTAACCGGAATAAAAATAAATTTTAGATATTTATGATTATAAATGAAAAAAACAGTTAGTATAGTGTGATGAGGTATATGATGATTAGCAACAGCAATATTATTAGCCAAAGAAGGTTATGATGTCTGTGTGTATGAAAAAAATGAATGTTTGTGAGGTAGAGCAAGTATATTTAAAGAAAAATGATATACTTTTGATATGTGACCAAGTCGGTATTTGATGCCAGATTTATTTGAAGAATTTTTCCAATCTATATGAGAAGATATTAATCAATATTTGGATTTAAAAAAATTGAGTCCTAGTTACAAAGTTTTTTATCCAGATTTAAAATCTATTGATAACAGTGTTTTTGAGTCTATGAATGTTTATGCTGATATAGATCGCATGGCTCAACAATTTGAATCTGTGGAAAAATGATCTGGTGAAAAATTTAAAACTTTTTTAAAAAAATCTGGAACACAATATAAAATCTGAATGGAATTTGCAAAGAGAAACTATGATTCTATTTTGGATTTTTTTAGATGGGATATCGCATGGAAAGGTTTAAAATTAAATATATGGACTACTATAGATAAGTATGTTGCTAAGTATTTTAAAGTTAGAATTATCCAAAAAATTATGCAATATACTACTGTTTTCCTTGGTACTGCACCTAGTCAGACTCCTGCTCTTTATAATATTATGTCTTATGTTGATTTTGCTATGGGTGTATGGTATCCAAGTGGAGGTTTACATATGATAGCAAAAGCGCTACAAGATATTGGTCTAAAATATTGAGTAAAATACTATCTTAATAGTGAACTTAAAAGCGTAAATATAAAATCGGATAAAATAAGTTCAATTGTTTTTGCTGATAATAGTATTGTTGTTAGTGATATATTTGTCATAAATGCAGATCAAGCTTGGTTTGAAACTACCATATTAGCTAAAGAATTTCAGACTTACAATAAATCTTTTTGGGATAAAAAAACTTTTGCTCCTTCTGGATTTATAATATATGCTTGAATAAATAAAAAATTAAATAATTTAGAACATCATAACTTATATTTTAATGAAGATTGGGATAAAAGTTTTGGAGATATTTTTGATAGAAAGCTATTGCCAGAAGATCCATCTATATATGTTTCTATGATATCAAAAACCGATTTACTATCTGCTCCTGAAGGCAAAGAAAATCTTTTTGTTCTAGTTCCTATTCCAAATTGAATCACAATAAGTGAAGAAAAAAAATCTGAATATCGTAATAAAATTTGGGCTATTGTAGAAAAAATGGCATGAGAAAAAATTGTTGAACATATAGAATATGAACAAATATTTGATATTGCAGATTTCAAAAAAAGATACAATGCTTGGAATGGTACCGCTCTTTGATTAGCCCATACTATTATGCAGACAGCATCTTTCCGTCCCAATAATTATAGTAAAAAACTTAAAAATCTTTTTTATGTATGACATAATACCAATCCTGGTATATGAGTACCTATGGTAATTGTGAGTGCTATGTTGGTAAAAGATAGAATTAAACAAAAAACATCTTAATCTATAATAAATTATATTTAGTTAGCGACAATGTAAAAAAAGTAGTATTGACTTATGTAATAATATATGTATTTTATATGCTATATTTACATTGTATAGACTATGGGAGATAAGAATATCAATACAAGTAAAAGAGAATGAGAGCAGGCTACAGATAAGCACTATGTTTCTCGTATAGCAGGCAAACTGAAAACACTTTTTCTTAATAGCTCTACGTCTGTTCAAAGACTAAAAGAAATATATCAGTCTCTTACATATCAGAATCTACAAGCGTGAAGCTGACCTTATCAAGATTATTATTTTTCTGGTAAAAATAATATAATTACAAAAGATTGATTTGAAAAATGAGACTTGGAGATGTTCAAAAATATTGATCTTTTAGAAGATATATTATCTAGAGATAAGACAGTAAATTTTGAATGAAATAATCAAATAAGAAAACAAGTATATAAACTTGCCCAATCTCTTGTACAAAATAAACTTTTTGTTTGAGAGGATCCTATAATAGATCCTATATCAAAGGCTAATCTAAGTAATGCATTGATACAAGCACAAAAGACAAATCGTAAAATATTTTTTATTGCAAATCATGCTTCTCATTTTGATACTCCAATACTCAGTTATACATTGAGTAAAACTTTAAATCGTCTCCATAAAGAATATCCTGATATACCAGTTAAAAAAATCAGATTTGTTTGTGGTGCTTATATGTATTATAATAAATGAGTAAGAAATTTTACCGCTTGATTTGATACTACATTAGTATTTGGGCCAAAAGATTTACAAGAAATTAAATCATATCTAGAAGAAAATAATAGAAGAGATATTATGTTGAAATTCAATAAAGAGGCCATTAAAAAAACTCAAGAAAATAAGGATACAGAAACGACAATACTATTTCCTTATGCATGAAGAGCAGAAAATAAAAATGGTTGTAAAGATCAATTACCCAAAGGTATATATCAATATCTTGATAGTCCAGATTGTTTGTATGTGCCTATATGATGTATCTGAAGTGATGGTATATTCCCAACTAGTGATTTGTATCAAATAAGTCAGAATATTGATATTTTTAAACACATCAAAAATATAATAAAATATTTTAAATTTTCACAGATTATAAAATTAATCAATCCTGAGGCTGATCAAAAACAGTTGGTTAAACTTATAGAAAAAGCTGAACCAATAAGTATTGTTGTATGGATTATTGAGAATATTGATGTTTTTAAATTATTATATTTTTTGGAAAAATATAAATTTAAGTTTTTTAAGCCTGGTAATGTGTATATGAATATATGAGAATGTTTTGTTGGATGAGAAAAAGATTTAGAAGAAATAAATCAAATAATGCATCAATCAGCAGATAAAGCAATAGCTAGGAATGATAATATAAAATAGAGGATTAAAACTTTTTGTTTTTTGTCTTTTGTGTTTTGAAATATTCATGGAATTTAACTATGTTTTTTCTATAATTGCAAAAGAAATTTTAAATTAAATAAATAATTATGGAGATAGTGATTGATCAAACTAATGCTGATCAGAGATTTGATAGATTTATGAGAAAATATTGTAAGACGTATCCTGAGGTTAAACTCGGAGATATTTATTCTCGGATAAGAAAATGAGAAATAAAGCTGAACGGTAAAAAAGTAAAAGAAGAATATAGAGTCAAAGTATGAGATAAAATAGTTTTTATGGAAGATCATTTATGAAAAAAAGATCTTAGAGCCTTGATGTCGCCCAAAGATAAAAAAATAAAAAAATTGGAAGTTGATGATATCAAAAAGATGATTATTCATGAAGATAAAAATCGAATAGTTTTTGATAAACCAGCGTGAATAATATTACATCCTAGCGATAAGCATTGGAATGATTTGTGTATGAATGATTATTTAGAAAGATACGTAGAAATGACTATTTGATCTACTTTAAAATCAGAATGAAGTATCGAAACATTTAAACCATCGTTTGGATATAGATTAGATAAAGATACTTCATGAGTTTTGATTGCTGCTAAAAATTATGCCGCACTTCAATATATAAATGAAATCATAAGAGATAGACAGATTGAAAAAAAATATTTAACTATTGTTGTAGGTGATTTCCCAGAATATATGATAATAGATAAATCATTGGAAAAGGTTTATGATAAAAAGTTTGATAGATCACATATGGTTGTAGAAAAATCTTGATTGACTGCAAAAACTGAATGTCGAAATAAAAAAACAATTTATCATCCAGAATTATGATTGCTTTCATTACTAGAAGTAAAAATAGATACATGAAGGATGCATCAAATTAGAATACATCTATCTAGTGAATGATATCCAATATTGGGAGATATAATATATGGTAATCCTGCTATAAATAGAAAACTTTATAAAAATATAAATATTAATAGACAGCTTTTGCATTGTCGAAAATATAGTTTTGTAAATATATGAGAAAATAAGAGAAAAGAATTTACTGCGGGTATTCCTACAGATTTTGAAAAAATCATTGAATTGAAATAAGAAATATTTACAATTTATTATTGTTATACTGACTGATTCAGTATAAATGCCGTATGAATCGGTATAAGTGTATTTTATTATTTAAAATTTAAATTATGTGAAAGATTATTCGGACTACAATTTTTTGGGCTTTGATAATTGTAATAGCTTGATTCTATTTAAAATTTATGGATCAAGAGGTTTGACAAATGGTTTCTAATCGAATTATGACTACAGAGACAACTATCGATACTACTACAACTTCAGGTGATGTATTGAGTGGTGATTTAGATCCTATTCAAGCTATACTTAGTTGAGTAACAGTTATGCAACAACAATTAGTAGATGGTTTATCTGGTTTAAATTTAAAATTGGATGAAACGAAAACATTGTTGGAAGATTGAGCAAGACCAAAAGTTATAGCACCAGCTATAGTAAAACCAGAAGTGAAATTACCAGTAGGTACATGAGCTTCAACATGAGTAAATTAATTTAATCTTTAAAATACAAAGATGAAAAAAATTTTTTGGACTACTGTGTTTTGGTTAGCTGCTATTTTGATATTTCGGTGATATATGAGATGGTTTGATGACTGATTAGCGCAAAATGTTTCCAGTCTGATATGAGTAGAAAAATCTTATGACCAACAGTGAAACAATGCTAATTCTCAAGAATTATTGGATCAGATAAAGTCTATGCAAACTCAATTGGATAATATTTCTCAATCTTTGATACAAAATGGATGAAATCAAAATAATTTGCCAGTGATGTGAGCTCAGACAATAAAATTATTTTATTTTAATCAAACCGAAGATAGTAAATTACCTATAGCACAACAATTGAATTCATCTTCTGTATTGCCGATAGAGCGTATAATATCTTGATCAAGAAATATTATAGAAGATACTATAAATACATTATTGGAATGAAATTTAACTAGCGAAGAAAGAACAAACTGATTTGCTACTGAATTTCCTAATCAAGATTTCCGTCTTATATCATCCAATCTGACTTCTGATTGAATATTGGAACTTACATTTAGCGATGTACCTGGATTTACTTCTTGATGATCTGCTCGTGTATTTATACTTAGAGCTGCAATAGAAAAAACAGCTAAACAATTTGCTAATGTAAAATCTGTAAAAATATTACCAGAAACTTTGTTTCAACCATAATAGTATTTAATAAATAATATATAAAATTCTGCTCACTTCGGTGGGCAGTTTTTTTAATAAAAAATTATTATTTTATTTTTTTATATGATTTTTCCGATAGTCTATCCATAATATAGAATCTAGATGTAATGCTGGTATATTGTGTTTTTTTGATAGATCTTCAAAATATTTCATGATTGATTTTTTATCTTGGATATTATTTAATAATTTTTTTCATGTATTGATTTCGTAAATTTTTTTGAGTCTAGAATCTATTGGAATCTTGATTTGAGTGGGATAATAAATTATTTTTTCAAATATTATTCTTGATCCATATCAAAACATTTTAACTGTAAATGTTATAGTTTTGGAATCTGATGGTCTATCCATTATTTGAGATATATTCATCAATAATCAATTCATATCTTGATAATGATTTAGAAAAAATTTATCATCTTGCCAATCGATGCTTTCTAAAATTTTATTGAATTTAATTAATCTAGATTTTTTTATATTATAGATTCTTTTATTATATTTAGATGTCGTTAAAAAATCATATCGTCGATCAATATTGTTTTTTTTGTCTGATAATATCTGAGATATTATTTCTCGATCTTGAACTATTTTTTGTGAAAATTCTTCTCGTCGATTTTCTCATGATCATGCTATCTGATATGATATAAGTCAGTTTTGTAATATTAAAAATAGAAATAAATTTTGATCTGTTGTTTTGTTTTTTGATTTTGCAGAAATTTTTTTCCAAGCATTTTGTAATGACAAAAATTGTAAATCTTGTGATTCAAGATCAATAATATCATTTAACGAAAACTTTGAAATATATTTATCCAAAAAAAAAGATTAAGGAATTAAAAATTTATTTCCCATGTTCGTCATCAAATCTTTTTGCTGCTGTGATTACTTCTTCTTGAGCTTCCAGTACACTACCAAATCAATGTACTTCTACTAGGTCATATTTCTCATGTTCTAGTAATTTGATTTCTTTAAAAAAAGATAACATTTCTTTTTTCATATGTTGTCACAGGTCATCTATGTGATGGATTTCATCTCGTCTAGGATCTATTTTACTTACTGGGACAGCAATAATTTTGGGATCCTCTCAAGCATTATCTGTAGTGTATAATATTCATATAGGTCTTGCTTGTACTAAACATCATGGGAAGGTAGGATTGGTAACTAATAAAAATACATCACAAGGATCTCAATCTTTTGAAAGAGTCTGTGGTATAAATCAATAATCACATGGATAATACATGCTATGATGTATTACACGATCAAGTTTGAAACATCAACGATTTTCATCATATTCGTATTTATTATTTGATCATTTAGGTATATCTACTATTACATTAATAGTTCCTATCTTCTTATCTACAAATGGTTCAATATCTTTTCATAAATGCATAAATATACAATATTAAAATAAAAATTGCTTGGAATCTATATATATGCTATATATAAAATCAAGTATAATAAAGCTATATCTGTTTTTATTATTACTTGACATTATTGTTTAAATTTATATATCATTGTCCATTATTTAATAAAAAACAAAAACCCCAAAATTATGAATTTAAACTTTAATCTTAAAAAAGATCATGCGTCTGTTGCTATAATCACAGTGAACATAGACGAAGAAACTGGTAAGATGAGGTCTTTTCAGGCTAGTGACTCAAATGTAGAGTCACAATTGAGAAAGGATGAAAATCAAAATCGTTTGCGTGATCTAGTCCACTGTATTGTAAATGGAACAATGTGTTCAGATCGATTAGAGATTAAGAGCCCTCACCGTTCTGATCTTTATGAACTGGAACAAATGGCCTAGTACTCAATCGTTTTAAGAGCTGGTGGATTTTTATCTGCTAGCTTTTTTTTATTGAAAAAAGTTATTTTTTTTATAAATCTTCTGATACATTGTAATAATTTTTAATTTCTAATTATATTAAATGGTAGTTATAAAAGCATTTAAATGACTTCGTCCACCAATAGAAATTGCAAAAGATTTAGCTTCCCGTCCTTATGATGTTTTGGATTCAAATGAGGCTCGTAAAGAAGCAGAGTGAAATAAATATTCATTACTTCATATAATCAAACCAGAAATTGATTTACCCATAGATACGGACCTACATAATCAGATGGTTTATATCAAAGCAAAAGAAAATCTAGACTTATTCAAAAATAATTGATGGCTAAAAAAGGATGAAAAAGATTGCCTATATATTTATGCTCAAACTATGAATTGAAGAACTCAGTATTGAATAGTAGCTTGTGCATCAGTAGCAGATTATATGAATGGTAAAATAAAGAAACATGAACTTACTCGTAAAGATAAAGAAGAAGATAGAATGAAACATGTACGTATTACAAATGCTAATATGGAGCCTGTGTTTTTTGCTTATCCTGCTAATTCAGAATTGGATGAAATAATTTTAACTATTGTAAAAAATCAAAATCCTGAATATGAATTTGTGGCTCAGTTAGATGGATTTGGTCATCAATTTCGAGTGATATCTGATCAAGATATTGTTAAAAAAATAGTAGATATATTTGCTAATATTCCTGCTACTTATGTGGCTGATGGTCATCATAGAACTGCTGCTGCTGCATTGGTATGAAATGAGAAAAAGAGTCAGAATCCTAATCATAAATGAGATGAAGAATATAATTTTTTCCTTGCTGTACATTTCCCGGATAATCAGCTTTGTATAATGGATTATAACCGCGTTGTAAAAGATTTAAATTGAATTTCCGAATCAGATTTTATAAATAAATTATCATTAAATTTTGATATACAAGAAAAATGAACTATTCATTATAGACCTAGTAAATTACATGAATTTAGTATGTATTTGTGATGAAAATGGTATTGTTTAAATGCAAAGAATTGAACTTATAATGATACTGATCCTATATGAGTATTAGATGTTACCATATTATCAAACTTAGTTTTGGATAATTTATTATGAATCAAAGATTTGAGAACTGACAAAAGAATAGACTTTGTCTGAGGACTTAGAGGTTTATGAGAGCTTAGTAGAAGGGTAGATAGTGATGAAATGAAGGTAGCCTTTGCACTTTATCCTGTTTCTATGAAACAATTGATAGATATAGCAGATTCTGGCAATATAATGCCTCCAAAAACTACTTGGTTTGAACCGAAACTTAGGAGTGGTTTGGTAGTCCATGAACTAGAATAGTAAATTATTTACATGAATCTGTGGGCATAGGTGAAGATGGATTTCAATGCATAATCCATTGTCAATTTTTACATAATCGAGTATCTTCAGGTCATCATCGTAACCATCTCATGCTTATAATAAACAAAGCTATTGCTAATATGATTATAATTAGCCCAAGAAGAGGTCTGTTCATTTTATAAATCAAAAATGATAAATATTATTTTTTATAAGTCTATTTTTTTCTTATGTCTTTGAAAGAAAAAATGTATTCAAAAATTTGACAAATAATAAATTATAGTTATTATATAAATACAAAAGATTTTCAAAAAAATCTTTTTGCAAAAAGAAACTAATTTTTTCTAGACTAAATTATTACTTTCTTTGAGTTGAGCTTTTTGAGCTCAACTTTTTTTAAATAAAAAAAACATATCCTAGAAAACTATGATATGTCTTAAATCTTATGTGATTAGAGTTTGATTAGGTTTTGATTAAATTTGCCAATTCCAGTGAGGATTGGTATCCTTTATTATAATCAAAAAAAATCACATTAGCTTCTTTATCCCAGCCGGTTTTTTCAATTTCTGACATCAATGAACTTACTTGTAATTTTTGTGAATTTATTACAATAGTTCTAATAGCTTTTTCAGCTAGCTCTTGTTTCCAGAAGCAGTAACCAGCAAAAACCCTTGTGTCTTGTGTTGTACCCAGATTGAGATTATAACCATAATATTTTATATAAAATGGATACATCACTACCTGATCAATCCCGGCTTCTAAAACTTTAAGAGCTTTTGCCAAAGAATCGACAACAAAACATTTGTATTCTTCGCCCAATTCTTCAATTACATAATCGAAGGCTTTATAGGTACTGTCACTTGTGATAAAAAGTATAGTTTTCATATTTTTTTTGGTTTTTTGTTTGTTTAATATTATATACATAATTATTTATTAAAGTCAATACAGGACAATTTACCTTAATGCTGTCATTTCGAACGAAGTGGAGAAATCTCTTAAATATATAAATATTCTTTATGGGTCTATTCTTTCCCCATACCCCCTGACATACTTTTTAGCATTGCCCTAAAAAGTATGCAAAAAGGTCTAGAAAATTTATCCGCCATGTTAAATTTTCTTAGTATTGCTTAGTCGATGTAATCTTTGTAGCTATTTGAATAAGTAAGTATTGTTATGGGTTTATAAAAAATCCCGCAACAGCGGGACTCTCTATTATTAATTATTAGTTTTTAGTTTTTAAGAGCCGCATGAGCTGCTGCTAATCTTGCAATAGGCACTCTAAATGGTGAACAACTTACATAATTTAGTCATACTCTATGACAGAAATCTATAGACTGATTTTCTCCACCATGCTCTCCACAGATTCATAATTTGATATCTGGTCTAGTTTTTCTTCATTTTTCGATAGCTATTTTGATAAGTTCTCATACTCATTCTTGATCTATTGTCTGAAATGGATCTTTTTCAAAAATATTTTTATTGAGATATTCTTTTATAAATTTACCAGCATCGTCTCTAGAGAATCCCAATCACATTTGTGTAAGATCATTTGTACCAAATGAAAAGAATTCTGCTGTTTCGGCAATTTTATCTGCTGTTACCGCTCATCTTGGAACTTCTATCATTGTTCATAATTTATAATCTACTTGGATTCAGTACTTATCCATAGTTTCTTTTGCTACTCTTCTTACTATTTCAGTATTAAAATCCAATTCTGATTTAAATCATACAAGAGGAATCATAATTTCTGGTTTTACATCTACTCATTCTTTCTTAAGTTCACAAGCTGCAGATATAAGTGCTTCAGTTTGCATTTCAGCTATTTCAGGATATGTAATTACTAATCTACAACCTCTGTGTCATAACATAGGATTAAACTCATGTAGTCATGATATTCTTTCTTTCATTACATTGATATCTATTCACATATCTTTTGATAATTCTGCTATATCTGCCTCTTCTTGTGGTAAAAATTCATGTAAAGGAGGATCGAGATATCTTATAGTACATGGAAGTCATTGCATAGCTTTGAGTATTCATAGGAAATCTGCTTTTTGGAATGGTAATAATTTTGCTAATGCTTTTTTTCTTCACTGTAAATCATCTGATAATATCATTTCTCTTACAGCTTTTATTCTATCTTCAGCAAAAAACATATGTTCTGTCCTACATAAACCTATTCATTCAGCACCAAATTCTCTAGCTCTAGCTGCGTCTTCTGGAGTATCTGCATTTGTCCTTACTCATAATTTTCTATATTTATCTGACCATGTCATAATGGTTTGGAAATCTCAACTCAATTCTGGATCTATAGCTTTTAATAATCAAGCAAATACTTCTCATGTTGATCAGTCTAAAGTAATCATATCTCATTCATTGAAAGTTTTTCATTTTACTATCATAGTTTTGTTTGCTTCATTTATAGCTATATCTGAACATCATGAAACACAGCATTTACCCATTCATCTAGCTACTACAGCTGCGTGAGATGTCATTCATCATCTTGCTGTAAGTATTCATTGAGATGCAACCATTCATACTATATCTTCAGGTGATGTCTCTACTCTTACAAGCATTACTTTTTTTCAATTTTCATTTCGGTCATGTGCTGTTTCAGCATTGAATACTATCTGTCATGCTGCTGCTCATGGAGAAGCTGGTAATCATTTTGTAAGTAATTCTGCTGTTTTTTTTGCTTCAGGATCTATCTGTTTGTGTAATAATGCATCTAATTGTTCTGGTTGTACTCTAAGCAAAGCTGTCTTTTCATCTATTAATCATTCTTTTACCATATCTACTGCTATTTTTACTGCTGCTGCAGCTGTTCTTTTTCCATTTCTAGTCTGGAGAATATATAATTTTCATTCTTGTATTGTAAATTCCATATCTTGCATATCTTTGTAATATTTTTCTAATCTTTTGTATATAGCAACAAGTTCTTCATAACATACTGGCATTATTTTTTCTAACTCTTGTATTTCAGCTGGAGTCCTAATACCAGCAACCACATCTTCTCATTGAGCATTCATCAAAAATTCTCCATAAAATTTATTTTCTCATGTAGAAGGATTTCTAGTAAAACACACTCATGTTCAAGATGTTTCTCCCATATTACCAAATACCATTGATTGTATACTTACAGCTGTTCCGAGTAATCATTTAATATCATTTAATTTTCTATAAACTATAGCTCTTTCGTTATTTCGTGAATTGAAAACTGCATTTACAGACATCAATAATTGTTCTCTAGGATCTTCTGGGAAAGATTTTCAAGCGTGTTTCAAAATTACTTCTTTGTATAATCATACTAATCTTTTCAAATCTTCAGCATCTAGTTGTGTATCTAATTTTACTCATTTTTCTGTTTTTATTTTATCTAGTTGTTCTTCGAAATGATCGTAATTAACTTCCATTACAACATCACCAAACATTTGCAAAAATCTTCTGTAGCTATCTCGAGCAAATCTTGGATTGTTTGTTTTTGTTATAAGTCATTGAATAGACTGATCGTTTAATCATAGATTTAAAATCGTATCCATCATTCATGGCATAGAAGATGCTGCTCATGA